>DASWRC010000086.1:0-35371 GCA_036403375.1 Pyrinomonadaceae bacterium | reverse complement strand
CCATTTGAGAACGGCGAAACCGTTCACCGAACGATTCAGATACCAGTTGCCTTCCGAGGGACGAAAGACGGAAATGTCGGTTCTGCCGTCGCCGTCAAAATCGGCGCGGGCGCTCAAGCCCGGGCAGAGACGACACACCGCACAGGTGAAATCGTTCGGTTCAAATGTCAGTTTCCAGCCCGCTATCGAGCCGTTGTCGCTCGAAGAATCGTCAACTACATACAGCTTCCACGTGCCGTTCATTGCCGCGCCGTTCGTGCCGAAGACGGAGGCGAGGGTTGACGCGCCGCCCGTTGCCGGTGAATCGTACGGCGGCGCCGGCGCCGGCGCGTCGAAAGTATCGCCCGTACCGTAATTCGTCGGTTTCCATTCGCCGTTCATATTGACGGCTGAAGCGGACGGAAGCAAAGATTCGGCATCGTCTTTGAGAACGATATTCGCGTTGGTCTGCGCTGACGGAAGGGCAACCGCGTCGGATAGGACGACGAATTTCTGCCCCGCCGGTCCGACCAGCAAAACGTCCACGTCGCCGGGAAACGTATGCGTAAAACCGGTGAGCTCAAGCTTGATTTTTCTGTTTCCGGTAACGCCGGAAACGTCAATCGCCGTGCCGTACGGCGTCGACGCGCCGACGCTCGGAATCGAGAGCGGCGCTGAATTGGTAAACGTCTGCGGCGCGCCGCCGACCGGAACGCCGAGAAATATATTTCGCGTTTCGGTGCGCGGACCGTTACTGCCGTTGATGTTGAGCGTGACTGCATAATTTCCCGGGCAGGGCGCATCGAGCGGAACCGGAAAATTGATGTTTTGCGAAACCGTCTGCCCGCCCGCAATGCTGCCGTACGAGGCGGAACCGCCGCCCGCCACCTGTAATGTGACGCCCGTAATCGTCGCGCCGGTCGCATTTGTCAGCGGAATCGTCAGCGCGAGCGTTTCGCCCGGTTCAAAGTAGCCGTCGTTATTGCCGGACGCGTCGCTCACGGAGAAGCCGGTCACCGTCACGTTGCCGGATGCGTCGAACGATTCCGTGACCTGCGTGTTATTCGAGCCGTTTCCGGCGTTTTGAATACTGGCGTAAAAACCCATTCCGCGTGCCGCAAATCCGCGCCTGACGGGCAGCACGTCGTTCGGGTCGGAAGCGGACGCGGCGGCAAGAATTGCGTCGCGCGATTGCAGCATATTCGGATTAAGCGGCGAAATCTTCATTCCGTCGGTAATATACTGCAGCGCGCGTCGGTTGCCGTCCGCCGCGCCGTGCGCTTCAATCAGAAAGCCGCGCATTTCCCACAAAGCCGCCGACCAAACTTCGCCCAAATTATGAATCTGGTCGCAGGCTTGGACAGATGAGCTGGTCGAAACAACCGGATTTCGCGGATAAGCGCTGTTCGGGTTGGTTGAAGCGGTTCCGATAAGCGTGTCGCAATTAGCGTTTATGTACCGAAAAGTCAGCGGATTATACGGTCTGCCGTTTGGTCCGAGAGCCGATATTCGCGCCGTCGGAAAACGCCGGATGCCGTAATAACAAAGTGACGGCGAACCGCCAAGCATAAATGTGCCGTAACAGCCGAGCGAATAAACTCCGTTAATGTCGTCCGCCGGTTCGGAAAGCAGCGAAAACGCGTAAAAATCAGACCAGCCTTCGCCCATGCCGCGTGCCATATTCGAGCCGAGTCCGCTTGTATTGCCGTGCAGGCGGTTTGAAACCCCGTGGCTGACCTCATGAACTACCATCTGAGTGTCGAGCGCGCCGTCGCGGTTAGGCGTCGTTCCGGTCCAGATAAACATTTGCAGTCGCGGGCGATTGCCGTCCGCCGCCGTTGCCATATTGGTGCTGTTCGTTCCGCTCGAATCTTGAACTTCGGCTGAAATACGGTCGCCTTCCGCACCGCCGCGCCCGAAGTTGAAATGCTGAAAGTTTCCGGCTTGTTCGGTAAATCCCAAAAGATACATCTCGTCATGCCAGCGATTCAGAGTATAAAAAGCGTGCGTTACCGAACCCTTCTGATATTCGGGCAGCAGCGGACTATCGCCCGGCGGCGGATTTCCGGGCGACGGGTTATATGTGAAATTAAAAACGCGCGTCGGATTTCCCCGGACGGGCGCGTCGACGCCCTGCGTTGCGTCGCGGTCAATTCCGGCTTCGACCGCATTGCCGTCCGTTGCGTTATCGTCGGGCGGCGTTCGGACGGGCAAGCCGTTATCGGGAATCCAGCCGAGATTATTAAATGTATAAGGCGGCTCGTTGCCGATGAGAGTGAATACCTGTCGCTCGACAATCGGCGGCGGCGGGCAATTTGCCGGATTCGTACAGCCGGGCGTGGAAGGCGCCGGGCTATCGGCGGTTTTCATCATGCTCGTCGGGTTGCCGTAAATGCCGAAGGTCGCCGTTCGGGTTTGCTGTTCCGTAATGTTTTTACGCCACAAAAGCGTTCCGTCCTGCGCGTCTACAACCACGTAAAAAGCCGCGTCTTTCGTCCACAGCAAAACGCGCCAGGCGGCACGCGCCGCGCCGATTTCGACCGGAAAATAAATCTTTTCGGCAGTCGTTGCGTCCGCGAATTGCCCGCCTGCGAACGTGATTTTCGAATCGTTTGCCGCCGTCGTCGCAATGCGATTTAAATCGATTTGGCTCGTTTGCCGCCCGATGTATTTTGCCGCCCGTTCGACCGCTGTTTCCGCGCTTCCGAAATCCCTTGTCAGATTTTCATAATCGAGATTCGGCGCGAGATTGTTGACGACGCTGACAATCTCGCGCCGGCGCGTCAAACCCGCCTTTACTTCGCCTTGAAAAACCGGAATGCCGCCGATTTTCTGCTCGAAACTGACAAACGAAAGATTGCCGTCCGGATTTGTGTAGTCGGCGGTCGTTAAGAGCGCGTCAATCTGCCAATCGCTTACGCCGAAAAGCGTGGAGTTTTGCCTGAGAAAATTTTTCAGAATCGCGGCGCGTTTTTCGCCCGACGGCGCGGTTAAAAACGGGGCGCTCCCGGTTAAATCAGGCGCGATGATTTCGGGAATCCGCAAAGTTTCGTTTTCTTCGATTTTTACTTTTCCGCCCGCCAGCAGATTTTTCGCCGCCGCCGCAATTTTGTTTCGTTCGACGGCAGGAAACGAACCGGTTTTGCCCGCTTCCGAGAGGAATTTTTCGCGCATTTGAAGTGCCGCCGCGCTTTGGTCACGGCGAATGTCGTAATTTTCTATCGCGGAGGATTTTTCGGCAGAGCGGGCAGATTCGGCGCGCGGCGAAAGCTGCCAAAACAGGAAGGCTGAAGCCGAAATCAAAAAAAGCGCAAACGGATAAACTTTTCGGACGAAAGCGGCTGAAAACTTCATTACAAAAAATCTCCTTCTCGGGCGAACGTGTAAACGGGTAAAAAGAATTTCAGCCATTATAAACCCGGAACCGCCGGATTGTTAAGTTTTTTGTGAATTATTTTCGAGCAGCTGAACGAATTTCTTTGCCGCCAGCGACAAATTTCTATCGCTTCGGAAAATCACGCCGACCGGGCGCACCCATTCTTTTTCGGCAAGCTGCACGACCGCCAACTGCGCATTTTTTTCCTCGTCCTCAACCGACGGATACGGCACGATTGCCAGACCGAAACCGACTTCGACGGCGCGTTTGATGGTTTCGATATTGTCGAATTCGGCAACTTTATGAACCTCGACGCCGTTTGTTTTCAGGATTTTATCAATCGCCTTACGTGTCGGGATGTCGCGCTCGAAGAGCACGAAATCGCGCCCTTTCAAATCTTTCGCTTTCACTTCCTTGCGTTTGGCGAGCTCGTGGTCGAGCGGGCAAATCAAAACGAGCCGGTCGCTCTGCATCGACACAATCGTCAGCCCGCGACGCGGTTCGGGAAAAGCGACGACGCCTAATTCGACCAGACCGTTGAGAACGTCGCGCACCACGCGCGTCGTTCGCGAATATTCCAAATCAATCTTGACGGACGGGAATTTCGACATGAACTCGCGCACCTTTGGCGGAAATTCGTGCAGACCGATGCTGTAAATCGTCGCGACTTTGACGGTTCCGCCGATTTTCCCGACTAAGCCCCGCATATTTTCGTTAAGCGCGTCGTAACAGTCGAGAACGTTTTTCGACTCGCGGTAAAAAACTTCGCCGGCGGGAGTGAGCCGTACTTCTCGCCGCCCGCGCACGCGTTCCAGAAGACGGCGCTTAAATTTATCTTCGAGCGTGCGAATTTGTTGGCTGACAGCCGATTGCGTAATAAAATTCCGCTCCGCCGCGAGCGAAAAGCTTTGCAGGTCAACGAGGTCGCAGAATACTTTTAGTGTCTCAATATGCATTTTCAGTGGTCGGCGGTCAGTAATCGGTGGTCGGTAGTTCTTTTTTCTGACTACCGACCGCCGACCACTGACCACTTAAATTAGTTTTTCTGAATAATTCGGTTAAAAGAATTCATTTTATCTTATCAGATTCAAAATTTATAATGAAATATACTGAAGTTTTGGTGGGTTCTGCTATTCTTTAAAGATTGAAGAAGTTTGATTAAAGCGGTTTCGGCAAATATAATTGCCCGCAAGGCAGTAACTTACCAAAAAAAGGAACACAAGATGAAATTCAGCAATACTTTTTTGCTTAGAAAGTTGCATCAGATAACCGGCGTCGTGCCGTTGGGCGTTTATTATTTTGTACATATCTATACGAATTCGACGGTGATGAGCGGCGAGAAGGTTTTTGAAGACCACGTCACGGACATTCACCATATGCCGTATCTGCTGTTTATCGAGATTTTCGGCATTTTTATCCCGCTTCTTTTTCACTCGATTTACGGCATCGTCATTTCGGGCGAAGCGCGAATCAATAATTTTCGCTACGGTTACGGGCGCAACTGGTTTTACACCTTGCAGCGACTGACCGGCGCGTTTCTTTTCTTTTTTATCCTTTTTCACGTACTCAACCTGCGCTTCGGGCTGATTCCGGGGCTTAATCTGACGCCGGTTGCCGGACATGCCGACCAGGCATACGACATCGTCGCCCGTGAATTTTCGATTTCGTGGGTACTGGTTCTTTATATCCTCGGCGCGCTTGCGACCGCCTGGCATCTGGCTTACGGATTCTGGTTGTTTGCGGTCGATTGGGGCATCGTCATCGGCGAAAAAGCACAGAAATACACGCTTTACGCCTGCCTCGGCTTGGCAGTTTTTCTCGGGGCGGTCGGCGTCAACGCGGTCGTCGCATTCGTCAAACCGTGCGGGCTTTTCCCGAAAGCCTTCTGCGGTGAACTGGAAAAGAAAGGCGTCGTCGAACCGAGCAAGCCGGTACGGACATTTTAGTTTCAAATTTCAGGTTTCAGGTTAAAAGCCGAATAACCTGAAACCTGAAACCTGAAACTTTTAGAAAACATTATGGCATCAAACGGATTAAAAATAGCGATTGTCGGCGGCGGTTTGGCGGGGCTCGCGGCGGCGATGAAGATTGCCGAAGCGGGACACGAAGTCGATTTGATTTCGGTCGTGCCGGTCAAACGCTCGCACTCGGTCTGCGCGCAGGGCGGAATCAACGGCGCGGTCAACACGAAAGGCGAGGGCGATTCGCCCTTGAAGCATCTGGACGACACGGTTTACGGCGGCGACTTTCTGGCGAATCAGCCGCCGGTCAAACAGATGTGCGACATGGCACCGTCGATTATTTATCTTTTTGACCGCATGGGTGTCCCGTTTTCGCGCACGCAGGAAGGCTTGATCGATTTCCGCAGGTTTGGCGGAACGCTCCATCACCGGACGGCTTTCGCGGGCGCTTCGACCGGACAGCAATTGCTTTACGCGCTCGACGAACAGGTTCGCAAATTTGAATTGGCGGGCAAGGTCAACAAATACGAAGGCTGGGAAATGCTCTCGCTCGTTCTGGACGATTATCAGGTTTGTCGCGGGCTGATTGCGATGAATTTGCAGACGCTCGAACTCAAATCTTTTTACGCCGACGCCGTGATTATGGCGACCGGCGGACCGGGACTTATTTTCGGAAAATCGACCAACTCGATGACCTGCACCGGGTCAGCCGTTTCCGCCGCATATCAACAGGGCGCGAAATACGCGAACGGCGAATTTATACAGGTTCACCCGACCTCAATTCCGGGCGAAGACAAATTGCGTTTGATGAGCGAGTCGGCGCGCGGCGAAGGCGGACGCGTCTGGGTGCCGAAAAATCAGGGCGACGAGCGCAATCCGAAAGACATTCCGACGGACGAACGCTGGTATTTTCTCGAAGAAAAATATCCGGCGTACGGCAATCTCGTGCCGCGCGACATCGCGACGCGCGAGATTTTTCAGGTTTGTCTGGAAGGCTACGGCGTCGGCGGTGAAAATCAGGTTTATCTCGATTTGACGCACATCGACGCGGAAACTTTGACCAGAAAGCTCGGCGCTATCTTAGAAATTTACGAGATGTTCGTCGGCGACGACCCGCGTTATGTGCCGATGCGAATTTTCCCGGGCGTGCATTATTCGATGGGCGGTTTGTGGGTCGATTTCGAGCAGCGCACGAATATTCCCGGACTGTTTGCCGCCGGGGAATGCGATTATTCGATTCACGGCGCGAACCGTTTAGGCGCAAATTCGCTTGTCTCCTGCGTTTACGGCGGCTTTACAGCCGCGCCGTCGGCAATCGAATACGCGAAGAACGTCGAGCGAAAAAGCACGGAAACCAACGGCATTCACGCGGCGGAGTTAAAACGCCAGCAGGAAATCAACGATTCGATTATCAAGAACGAAGGCTCGGAAAACCAGTACAAAATTCACGACGAGCTTGGGCGTTGGATGACCGACAACGTGACGGTCGTGCGCTACAACGACCGTTTGAAGGCGACCGACGACAAGATTCTCGAACTCATTGAACGCTACCAGCATATTTCGATTAACGATTCCAACCTATGGGCGACGCAAGCCGTGCCGCACGCGCGGCAGCTCTGGAATATGCTGCAATTGGCGCGCGTTATCACCCTCGGCGCGCTGAACCGCGACGAATCGCGCGGCGCGCATTACAAACCGGATTTTCCTGACCGCGACGACGAAAATTTCCTCAAAACGACGATTGCCGAATACTCGGAAGAAGCGCCGATTTTGAGTTACGAAGCGGTTGACATCGGTTTAATCGAGCCGCGAAAACGCGACTACTCGAAAGGCAAAGCAAAAGCCGCCGCGGGTGCGGACAAACTGCCCGCCAAAGACGGCGCGCCGCAGGTTCCGCAGCCGGGCAGCGAGCTGAAACCTGAAGGACGCGAAGAAATGTTAGTCAGGGAAGGCGAAAAAATCACGGAAGGAGAATCTATTAAAGAGTAGTTATGTCGGCTCTGACGAAAACAAAAAAATATACGCCCGAAGAGTATCTGGCGTTGGAAGAAAAAGCCGAATATCGGAGCGAATATGAAAACGGCTTAATCGTCGCAATGGCGGGCGGTTCGCTCAACCATCAGCAGATAACTGCAAATATGACCGTTTTTTTGGATTCGCAAATTCGCAGAAACGGTTGTCGTGTTTTACCGACGGAAATGAAAATTCGCGTTGAAGCCGTTAATAAATTTTATTACCCGGATGTCACGATTATTTGCGAAAAGCCGGAATTCTACGGTAAAAGAAGCGACACGATCACGAATCCGCGACTGTTAATCGAGGTTTTATCAAAAAGCACCGAAGCCAAAGACCGGGGCGAAAAATTCTTTGCCTATCAAACTTTGGATTCTTTCGAGGAATACGTCCTGGTTTCGCAGGACAAACACTTGGTTGAAACCTTTACCAAACAAACGGATGGCAGCTGGCGCTATCTGGCGACCATCGGCTTGGACAGCAAAGTTTATCTCGATTCGGTCAAAGCGGAGCTTACAATGCAGGAAATTTACGATTTGGTCGAATTTGAACAGGGAAATTTATGAACGAAGCAAACGTGTATCAGGAAAAGAAACGATTGACGAATCCGCCCGAGACAATTGAGTTTAAGATTCAGCGGCGCGATAAATTAGGCGACAACGCCTATTGGGAAACTTTTGCGGTTCCGTACCGGCGCAACCTCAACGTGATTTCGGCGCTCATGGAAATTCGCAAGAATCCGGTGACGAAAGACGGGAAGCAAACGACGCCGCCGGTCTGGGATATGAGTTGTCTGGAGCAGGTTTGCGGCATCTGTACGATGGTCATCGACGGGCGCGTGCGGCAATCGTGTTCGGCGCTGATTGATGATTTATTGATTGCTTCGGGCGGAAATACGGTAACTTTGGAGCCGATGTCGAAATTTCCGAACGTGCGCGATTTGAAAGTTGACCGCTCGCGGATGTTCGAGCATTTGAAACAGGTTAACGCGTGGATTGAGCTTGACGGCTCGCACGACCTCGGTCCGGGACCGCATTTGTCGAACGAGATGGCACAGGAACGCTACGCTTATTCGCGCTGTATGACGTGCGGCTGCTGTCTCGAAGCCTGCCCGCAATATCACGACGACAACTATATCGGACCGCAGGCAATCGCCCAGGCGCGTTACCAGAACATGCATCCGACCGGCAAAATTACGCTCGAAGCCCGCCTTGACGGACTTCTCGGCGACGACGGCATTACCAACTGCGGCAACGCGCAAAACTGCGTGCAGGTTTGCCCGATGTCAATCCCTTTGACGCGCGCCATTTACGAAACGAACCGCGACATCACGGTCAACGCACTGTTCGGCTGGCTGCGGAAATAAGCGTTTAGAACTGCGCCTTCAGGCATGATTTCGGCATATTTCACGCCTTAAAATTTTCGTTCCTTATTTGGCGAATATCAAAATAGCAGGCAAAGATGAAAAGAGTCTGCCGGACTAAGGAAAATCCGGCAGACTCTTTTCATCTTTGCGCCTGATTACTTCTTTCAAAGCTGATTTGTCGGGAGCGACGGCAGAGTTTTATACATAATGACCATATTGTCAATGACAAAATCGTCAATGTTGCCGCCGCCGCCGCTCGTCTTTTCTGACGATTCTGTCAGACCCGCTTCATGAAACAATATTTACCGGAATTCTGACCCAGCCAAAGATTGTTTCCTCCCGCCAGGGCTTGGTATTTCACCTCGTTAGGACCCGGATTGACCGTCGCGCCGGCAAATTCAAGGTTCCAATCCGGGCTGTCGCCTGATGGCTCAAAGCGGATCCACATGGGAAATTTCTCAAGATCCACTGTGTTCAGGGCAAAAGGTCCCTCTGGATTGTTAAGTGCCGGGTTGTTGTTCGTTGAGCCTGCTCCTCCCCCGTCACCTAAGATATAGGTCCGGTCAGAGTTTTTCTCAAAGTCATCGACCGCCGAATCCAAATGAAACTCCCGACCAGCGATGGCAAGAAAAACAGTGCCGTCCGTTCCTGCGTTATTTATATTTCCGGTTTTAATCCGGACATCAATTCTCGTAATATTAGGCATTTTTTTTCCTTTATGTATTTGTGGACACTTTGACTAGCCGGTTTTTCTATCGCCGCGTCCGTGTAAGCGATAGCCGAACTGCTTATGGGAACTGACGGGTGCGGGGAATTTCAAAACAAATGTCCGAACTCGTCAGCCTTGCGCCGCTTCTCTTTTCAAAAGCCGGGAACTCGTCTTTTACAAAATAAATTCCTCGTATAAGAAGGGCTCGGAGCGCTTAAACTAACTTCAAAAAAGCTATCTTTTTTTCTAATTTTAGGTTAGAGTGCAAGTTACAAAGTTTGCATCTACCCGATAGCCCGTTTTTTCAAATAATTTGTTCGCTCCGTAATCAAACTTAACGGAGGTCACGAACAGTGTCTTGGGATTTAACTTCAATTGTTTCTCAATTTAATTTTGAGATGGCTAATCCCCGTCATAAAACGATTTACGAGTTTGAAGACTTTCGGCTTGATGCCGGACACCTATTGCTTTATCAAAATGAGCTGGAAATTTTGCTCGCGCCAAAGGTCGTTGAAACGCTTTTAGCTCTCGTCGAACGACGCGGCGAAGTGCTTGGCAAGGACGAATTGATGGAGCTGGTTTGGGCGGATTCGATTGTCGAAGAAGGCAATTTGTCGCAGAATCTTTATCGCCTGCGCAAGATTTTGGGCGAAGGAAAAAACGGTAAGCCTTTGATCGAAACGCTTCGCCGGCGCGGCTATCGTTTTAACGGTGATGTCAAAATCGTCGAACGCACGACAGCGGCGAAAAACACCGAAAATGTTTTAGCGTTCGCTCCGCATTCCGCCGCCGCTAAACCAATCAAAGAAACGAGACCCGGCGGGCAGGTCGTCGCGCTTGCCCAATGGCAGCCGCACTTAAATGACGACGATGCTGCGGCGGCATCGCAAAACGAAACCGCATTCGCGCCGTCGAAAATTACCGACGCCGAAAATCGTCCGGCTTTTGACCCGCTAAGCAGCGCGCACCGGCAGTTTCCAAATCGAAAGCTGCTAGTGGTTTGCGCGCTGCTGGCGGTGTCGGCGGGGGTTGCCGCATTTTGGAAATTCACCAGCCAAAATCGCTTTCAGGGTTCATCGGATATGCTTGGTTCGCTGCGTACAAAGTCGCTCGTCGCCTGGGACGCCGAAGCGGGCGAAGGCAATGCCGGAGCGAGATTTTCGCCGAACGGGACGATGATTGCTTACTCGATGACCAAAAACGGGCAGAGAAATATCTGGACGAAACAAATTCCCGACGGCAAGCCCAATCCGATTACCGACGACAGCTGGAGTTATTTCAACCCGATTTGGTCGCCTGACGGTCAGCGCATCGCTTTTGTCTCAAACCGGGATAATCAAATTGGAATTTGGGCAACACCGTTTTCCGGCGGCGATTTAACGCCAATCAAATCGGTCGAAAGCGGCGTCAGCTTAATGCATTGGTCGAAAAACGGCGCGACGATTTATTATCAACGGGAGTTCAATCTTTTCGCGCTCGACATTGCTTCCAAACAGATTACTCAATTAACGAACCTCGTTGAAACCGACAAACCGCAGTTTTTCAGTCTCGCGCCCAATGAAGACCGGCTCGCTTATTCATCGGGCGCGAACGAAAAGCTGCATATTTTCGTGGTGGATTTGAACGGCGGTCAGCCTGAGCAGGTTACAAACGACGAAGCGGCGAGCGACGAATATCCGTTTTGGCTGCCCGACGGCGAGCGGATAATTTACAGCTCCAGGCGCGGCGGCATTTTTCAAACCTGCATCGCCTATCTGAAGGAAAACAGAAGCAAACAGATGATTCTCGGCATCAGCGACACGCTCATCAGCGATGTCGCCTCAGGCGGCGATAAAATTCTGTTCAGCCAATCGAGAGAAGAGAGTGATTTATGGCAGGTGAATCTTGACCAGAAGAGTGAAACCCGGATTACCACCGAACCGGGACTCGAACTTTGGGCGGACGTTTCGCCGGACGGCAAAAGTATCGTTCTACAAACGACGACCGAAGCAAAGCATCTGCTCGGCGGCGCCATCAAGATTTATTCAAATGACGATAAACGGCAAATAAAAATTGCCGCCGACGGATTTTCTCCGGCGTTTTCGCCCGACGGTCGCCGGATTGCCTTTCTTCGCTATGCCGGAAATCTGAGTAATATTTGGGTGACGGAAAGAGACGGAACGGAAAAGCCGCTGACGACCAAAGGCATCTGGTTCGCGGGTTTTAGTATGATGCCGTATAGCCGCCTGCAGGATAACGGATTTAGCTGGTCGCCCGACGGAAATAGCCTGGTTTATTCGGCAAAAAACGACGGTTTATGGAATATCTGGCAAGTTGCCGCCGACGGTTTGAGCGAGCCTCAACAAATTTCAGCTAATACCGACCCGAACCGTAAATTCTCCGCTCCGCTCGTTTCACCCGGCGGCGAGGAGCTTGCATTTGTTTCAAGCCCGCTAAAACCGCAAACGGACGCAAAAGAAACGCACGACGTTTACTTGCTGAGCAAACAAAAATCCGAGGTCGTTTTTTCGTCCGAGTCGTTTGTCAAATTGATTGGCTGGAAACAGCCGGGCGACAATTTAATAATTGCCGTGCCCGATGGTTCGCCGACGGCTAACCCGACAAAAGTAAAATTGGTTCAAATTTCCGCCGGCAATGTCGGAACCGATTTGGCTTTAATTGACGCGGCGTATTTTTATAACATTCGAATTTCGCCCGACGGGCAGATGATTGCTTACGCCGCCCACGAGGATGGGAAGGACAATATTCGGGTTATTTCCGGCGGCGCGAACACAAAGATAACTTCAAACGCCGAGCCGAACGTTTATTTTTTGGGAATTGCGTGGTCGCCTGACGGCAGCGCGATTTATTACAGCCGTCAGAAAAAAACGGAGTTTATTTCAATGATTGAAAATTTCAAATAAAAGGAGAACTGACAGAAATGGAAGATAAAGAAAAATATATCGGTTTAACAAAGTCGCTCGATTCAATAAGAGATGTCGCACTTGCCGAAATCAGGTTGATTGAATCCGAAGAGGAAAGGACGAAGTTTGCTGATTTTGTGACGGAAAGAGCAAAACTCTTGCTCAGCGACATTGCCGATAAGCGTCGTCAAAAGTGGTGGGAAATGAATGACGCACAGTCTAAAAAATTTCAGCGACACGCGCAGGAATTATTATCGAATCCCTCGACGGCGTGCCCGCCGGGATTTCGTGAAGAAAACGGCATTTGCGTCCCGATTTAAAGCCTTAAAATTGCTTTTTTATTGAATCATCGAAACCACTGAAACGTCTTCGAAGCGGTTTTCGGGAATGTTTGTCATACCGTTTTCGTTGAGAAAAAATTGAACCTGTTCAAACGACATCGGCGCGGCGAAAAAGAAACCCTGCGCGCCTTCGCAGTCGAGTTTTTTGAGTTCGTCGAGCTGCTCTTTGGTTTCGACGCCTTCGGCGATGACCTTCATACCTAAGTTTCGCGCGAGCATGACGATTGTTCTGACGATTTCCGAATTTCCGCCGTTTGATTCCATCGGGCTGATAAACGAGCGGTCGATTTTGAGCGTCGAAATCGGCAGCTTCATCAGGTAGTTCAGGTTCGAATAACCCGTGCCGAAATCGTCGATGTTAATTTCGATGCCGATTTCGCGGAGCTGGTGAAGCATTTCGACCGCTTTTTCCTGGTGCTCGAAAAAGACCGATTCGGTGATTTCGAGTTTTAGCTTATTGCCCGGAAAATCGGTGTCTTCCAAAATGCGTTTGATTTTCGTGACGAGATTCGGGTTGGCAAACTGCTTGCACGAAAGATTGACGCTTAAAATGAGCAGCTCGGAATTCGGCAGGCTGTCTTTGAGCGACTGCATTTGCTGGCACGCTTTGCGCAGGATATGCTCGCCGAGCGTATCGATCAAGCCGATTTCTTCGGCGAGCGGGATGAATTTCGACGGTTGAATATCGCCGAACGTCGTGTGATTCCAGCGCGCAAGCGCTTCAAAGCCTTCGATTTTTTCGGTTGCGAGCGAATAAATCGGCTGGTAATTAATATAAAATTCGTCCTTTTCGACCGCGCGGCGCAAATCGGTTTCGAGCTTGAGGATTTCCTTGACCGCTTCGTGCATGTCCTGGTCGAAAACTTCGTGGCGCGCTTTTCCGGCGCGTTTTGCCTGATACATTGCCGTGTCGGCGTCGCGCATCAAATCATCGGGCAGGCGATGGTTTTCCGTCGCGTGCAGGATTCCGATGCTGCCCGAACTGTAAACTTCGTGCCCGCTTAAATCGAACGGAATCAGGAATTTTTCCTGAATGCGCTCGGCAATGCGGATGACTTCCTTGCCCTCATATCTGCCTTCGACGAGAATCGTAAATTCGTCGCCGCCTAAGCGAGCGACCAAATCCGACGGGCGCAGGCATTCGCGCAGGCGCTCGGCAATCCCGATTAAAAGCTGGTCGCCGATAAGGTGTCCGAGACTGTCGTTGATGACCTTGAAACGGTCGAGGTCGATGAACAGAACGCTGACTTTATAATCGCGCGTTTCGTGATATTTTTTCAGCGCTTGTTCGAGCTTCGACATAAACCGCGCGCGGTTCGGCAAACCCGTGAGCGCGTCGTGCGTCGCTTCGTACTGGAGTTTTTCTTCCGCCGATTTTTTGTCGGTGATGTCCTGAATCTGAAAAATCAGGTTCGGGCGCTCGGTTTTTGAATGCGTGGTGGTCGAAACGCTCCACGACGCCCAGACGGTTTTGCCGTCTTTGCGCAGGTAGCGCTGCTCCATCTGGCAGCTCGGAACTTTGCCCGACAATAGCTCGTGGAGCTTAATCAGCGTGTTGCCCAAATCTTCCGTGAACAGCATCGACTGGAAATCGCGCGTTAAAAATTCTTCTTCCGTGTAGCCCAGAATCTGGCAGAGCGCGTGATTTACTTTCAGCCAGACGCCGTTCGGCGAAACGAGCGCGATACCGATTGGCGCGTAGTTAAACGCCGAGCGGAAACGTTCTTCGGATTCGGCGAGCGCGCTGGACTGCATTTCCATAACCCGCGCGTGTTCCTTTGCCTGCTCGGCTTGCGTGAGCGACATCTCGACGTTTTTGAGATACATCCGGTAAGTCAGATAAACGAAAAGAATCAGCGGAATGGCTGCAATCAGCGCGCTGAAACCAACGTAATCGACAATTTTTACCAGCACTCCGGCACCGAGCGCGCCCATCGTATAGGTGACGAAAATCCAGAGGTAATGAGTCTTCCAGGTTTCAAACCACGGTTTTTCGCTTTTTAGAGCGCCGTAGACGGAAGATAGTCCGGTGTTGGCAAAAAACTGGACGAACGCCAAAACGGACATCGTGATAAGAAAATCGTTGAGCGCGTGCCCGTGAAGCTCGGCTTCCGTGTCGATGCCGAATAAATAAAGCGCCGCGACCACCAGCGAAGTCGAAAGCGCCATCGCGCCGGCGTTGAAAAAAACGGTGATTTTTTTATTGCAGAAACGCCACGCCGAACAAAAGGCTTCGATTGCCGCTAAGATAATTGCCGTTTCGCCGCCGAAAAAGAGCAGCGCGAAAAAAATAAAAGTATCGGAAACCGAAATATGCGATTTGAATTTGGGGATTTGAACCGTAATGCGCGAGCCTAAACCGATCGTGAAAGCAGCGAGAAACAAAAAGCGTAAATCTATTTTTTCAAACGGCAGCCGGTAAACCGCAGCGACGAGACACAGGCAGCCGATTGCGATTACGGCTAGCATATATTTTTTTGTCGTCTCCTGCGTTTTCATAAAAATTTCAGGGAGAGAAACCGGCGCGTTTATTAGTCAAAGCGGAAGAATCGACAGCTTGAATGGTTGGATTTCAAACTAATAAAAAAGCTAAAGTCATTCGGATTTTAAACATCAAAATTATCCACGCTGGATTTTTCAAATAATGTTGGCAAAGCGCTTGCGGGCGTTTTGAACTTTTTGAAAGGTATGGACGGCTTCTTCAGCAGAAGCCAGAGAATATTATGAACAAAATCCCCGGTTTTGTCCACACCTTTTTTATAGCCAACTGTTTCAAACAAACATCGTTACACAGCAATCTTTCGATTTGAACCCGGCGGCGCGATAAGCATTGTGCGCCTGGGTGAATTCGACGTTGCTCAGGAGACAAACGTATTTTACTTTTTCAAGCAGTACGCGGCTCAGCTGCGATAAGCAGTTTGCGCCGATGCCTTGACCGCGATTTTCCTCGTTGACGTAGATGCCTTCGAGATACATCACGTCAGCCGTTTCGGCAATCACATCCGTCTTGAAAACCAGTTTGTCTTCATCGAAAACAACCCAGGTTCGACCTTGTTCGATGCGGCGCGCGACGCGTTTCAGAAATCCTTCGCGGTCTTTTTCCATCGGATTAACGCCCGATTCTTCCAGCGCAACGCGGGCGTGCGCTTCGGCTATCGGCAGCAATTCTTCCGCCGCTGCCTGACGCAGTCCCGGAACCGTTTCGCGAACCATTACCGGATGCTTGATTTCAAAGAGCCGTTCTTCGCAAACGAGACGCGGCTGCTGGTCGCCAGAATAATACTGCCAGAAACTTTCAATCGAATTGCCGTCCGACATCATGATGTGAATCGGCGTTTCCGATTCTCTGGCTTTCAGTGCGAGCGTTATCAGCGCGTCTTCCGAGCGGGCTTCGACGAGCGTTGTGTGTCCGATTAAGGCAATGCCTTCGAGTTCGCCCGCCGCGTTGCGGTAACCGTAGAATGTACCGCGATGGACGGCGCTTTCAAGACCGTTGTCGCGGATGAAGCTCGTCATCACAACCGTGTGAACCGGACGCATTTTCAGGAACGCGAGAACTTCCTGTGTGGCGTTTTCGGTTAAAACCTGCACCCGGCTGATGTTCGCAACTGCATTTGTAATGGCGTATTCAAGAGAATTTACTTTTCGGCGGGGAGGCTCGTTATAGGCGAGTTGTAGTTTCATGGTGATTTTTTCTCCTATTCTCCTTAGTATAAGTTAGTTATTATCACCATTAATTATGCCGGTTGCCTGTGTGTTGTCGCTGATTAAAACACCGTCGCTTATCAGAACGCCGTCGCTGATTAAAACACCGTCGCCTATCAGAACGCCGTCACTGACCAGAACGCCGTCACTGACCAGAACGCCGTCACTGACCAGAACGCCGTCGCTGACCAGAACGCCGTCGCTGACCAGAACGCCGAACGCCTGAAACACCGTGCCGGCGCCAAGCGTCGAGCCGTTGCTCAAAATCGCTTTCGGGACGAGCGCGATACTTTCCGGATTATAGAAATTACCGTTGAGGATATATTGATAGTCAGCGGTATGCTCGACGCCTTTTTCAAACCACATATCGTACTTGTATGCGTTATGAAAAGTGTTTGCAAGACTTTGCCCTTTCAGATAAGCGTGATTTGTCAGAATTCCCTGCGACCAGCTAAACGTCGAACCGTTGAGCGTCGTCGAAGCGGTCGGGAAGTCGGCGTCCGCTGCCAGCAGCGAGGTGCCGGCATCCATCGTATTGAAAGTCAAATCAGTGCGATAAGCTTTGGCAAGACGCACCGCGCCTTCGATGTTCATTTGTCCCGCGCCCTGCTCGAGCATATTGTAGCCGTTTAGAGGCTGCGCCGTGTATTCGAGAATCATCTTCGCCATCTGCGGCGTCAGATTCGGATTGACCTGGAACAGCAGCGCCGCCGCGCCCGATACGACCGGCGTCGCCATCGACGTGCCGCTCAGCGACATCATGCTGTCGTTCGGGTCGAGCAGGTTGGTCAAGCCGGTCAAAAGATTCGGATTACTCAAAACCAAAAGACTGGTTGCTTTGGCGCGCGCCGAAATTACTTTATTGCCCGGCGCAACAACGTCCGGTTTGATGGCGTTGTCGTAAACTTTTACACCGCTTTCCGTTGTATAAAAGCTGCGCGTCGGACCGTGTGAGCTGAAAGTCGCCATGTCATCATCCGTGCGCGCGTTCGTCGCTTTGGTGTTGACCGCGCCGACGGTTAAAACCGACGGGTCGTTGCCGGGCGAATGAATATGACCGTAGAGCTTCTGTCCCAATTCATCTTTGCCTTCGTTACCGGCAGCCGCGACGACGAGAATGCCGAGCGCGTTCAGTTCCTGTACTTTACGGCAAACCGGGTCGTTCGTGTAGCTGTCAATCGCCAGCCCGCCGAGACTTAAATTCACGACGCGGATGTTGTAGGTCTGGTAATTCAGCTTAAGCCAGTCGAGCGCGTTCAGCAGCCACGATGTTTGACCTTTCCCCTGTGCGTCCAAAACTTTCAGGTTGATAATTTTCGCGTTCGGCGCAATGCCGCGATACGCGCCGCTGCTGTAGCTCGAATTTCCGGCGGCGATGCCCGCAACGTGCGTTCCGTGACCGTAATCGTCATCGGTCGTCGAAGAAGTCGTAACAAAATTCTGGCTGTAAACGATGCGGCTGACGCCGTTCGTCTGAAAATCTTTGTGCGCCGTGAACAGACCCGAATCGAGAATCGCGATTCCGACGCCGGTTCCGTCTAACGTATAAGCCGGGCGGGTCGGGGTTGCCGCCTGCGTGCGGGTCGCGGTGGCGCCGGTCGTGTTTTCAAGGTGTCCCGAAAAATTCATTGCGCGGTCGGGCGACATATAATTTATCAAACCGCTCGCCGTTAAAGCTTCGACTGCTTTGAGCGGCAGATTGGCGACCATCGTATCGGACGTGCCGATGCGGTCCTGGAGACGAACATTGTTTTCCGACATAATGCGTCGCAAAACCGGATTGTCGGCGTCTTTTGCCTGCAAAATCACATCGACGCGTTTTTTGCCCCCCGTCGAATCGTTCTGCACCATTTCGCGCAAATCCGAAGCGACCCGGTCGCCGCGAAAACCTTCGTTGTTGAGAATTTGTTTGCGGAGTTCTTCTTCCGGGCTGCCGAAATTGGCTTTGCCGATTTCAATCGTTTCAAAAACCGCCGCGATTTCCGCGTTCGATTCGATTTTTTCCGCAAAGGCGGCTTTCGAGCTGCCGCCGATAATATGAACTCTACTATTGAGGAGCGCGTCGGTCAGCTTGCCGCTGATTTGCGATGTGCCGACGAAATTCGTCAGTTCATTAACGAAAAGAATGACGTCGTCTTTCGCCTGTTCGAGGTCGCCGACAAGCTCGTCAACGCGCCGCGCAGCTTCCGTGTTGTCTTTTACGTCCGCAAAAAACGTGTCGAGTTCGAGCTTGAGCACGCGTTTTCCGCCGAGCGCCGGAACAGCGCCTTTCGCCAGCCGCGAAGCGAGAACTTTAACGACCGCTTCCTGATTTTCACCGCTTTCGTCCAGGATAACCGACTGTCGTAAACCACCGTCGGTCAGCGATTTAACCAGCAAATCGGCTTCGCGTTCGAAATTCGGATTAACCGAAATTTTGCCGTCACGCGCAAGCGCCGTTAAATCAGTCGTATATTTGGTCAATGACGGTAATTCGCGCGAGGAGAGCTGTTTGGTCGAATTATTCTTTGAACCCGTCAGCGTCTGCCCGACGAGCACGTTGGTCAGCATAAATGAAAACAAAACGAAGAGGGAAATTGTTTTCGATATTTTTGAAAATGGCGTTTTAGCCAACATTTTTTAGTACTCCTATTTAACGTTTCCGTAAAACTTTTTAAAATGATTCGGGACACGAATCTCCACAATCCTTTATCAACTTTTGTGCCATAGGTTAAATTTAACTAAATGCGTGGTTTAGCCGGTTTTATGGAAATGTCGGAAAATTATGAATCGGTCAAATTGAATCAGCCGTTAATCCAATTTGACCGATTCCGAGGTTGAAAAATTTAGTAGGGGGAAGAAATAAATTTGGCTTTTACACGGTAACCTAGTATAAACTATTTCTCAACTCCGTAATCAATAAAAATTCAGACGTTTGAGGAGCAAGTATGCTTTTCCTGACTCAATCTGCCGCCGTTTACGGTATCGATGCGCTTATTGTCGACATCGAAGTTAATCTGCAGCCCGTTAAAGGCGAAGCCGACGCGTCGCCGACCGTTTTGATTGTCGGTCTGCCCGACACGGCGATTCGCGAATCGCGCGAGCGAATCCGCGCCGCGATTACCAACAGCGCGTATTTTTTCCCGTTTCACAAAACGACCGTCAATCTCGCGCCCGCCGCCGTGCGCAAAGAAGGCGCGAGCTTTGATTTGCCGATCGCGCTCGGAATTTTAGGCGCGAACGGCGATTTGGGAAATTTCGAATCTTTGGAAAATACTTTAAGCGTCGGCGAGCTGTCCCTGGACGGCAGAGTGCGTCCCGTTCGCGGCGCGCTGTCAATCGCGCTTCGATGTCGCGAAAACGGTATCGAAAACCTGCTTCTGCCGGAAGAAAACGCAACGGAAGCGGCGGTCGTGAAAGAACTCAATGTCTTTCCGGTGCGCGATTTGCGGCAGGCGGCTCAAATCGCAAACGGTCTGCAAAACGGGGACGGCGCGGGCATTTTGCCTTTGAAGCCCGACATTCGGACGCTTCAGCGAAACGACAATAAGTGCCGCGTCGATTTTTCGGAAGTTCGCGGACAATCGTCGGCAAAGCGCGCGCTCGAAATCGCCAGCGCCGGCGCGCACAATCTTTTAATGATAGGTTCGCCCGGCTCCGGTAAAACGATGCTCGCCAAACGGCTGCCGACTATTTTGCCGCCGCTCGAATTTGAAGAAGCGCTCGAAATCACGAAAATTCATTCGGTTGCCGGACTGACCGGAAAAACCGGTTTGATTACCGGGCGACCGTTCAAAAATCCGCATCACACGGTTTCGCAAGCCGGGCTTATCGGCGGCGGCTCGATTCCAAAACCGGGCGAAGTCAGCCTCGCGCACCTCGGCGTTTTGTTTCTCGACGAGCTGCCCGAATTCGACCGCAGCGTGCTCGAAGTTCTGCGCCAGCCGCTCGAAGATAAACAGGTCACAATCGCGCGCGCCGCCACCAGCTTGACGTTCCCCAGCAATTTTATGCTGGTCGCGTCGATGAATCCGTGCCCGTGCGGCTATTACGGGTCGGGGCGCGAATGCCGTTGCTCGCCGCCGATGATTCAGCGCTACGTCGGTAAAATATCGGGACCGCTGCTCGACCGAATCGATATTCACATCGACGTTCCGGCGGTAAATTTCAAGGAACTGCGCGGCAGAGGCGTTTCCGAGGGCGAAACTTCGGAAATCATCCGGCAAAGAGTGATAAAGGCGCGCGAAATTCAGCTCGCGAGATTAACGGGCGAAAACGTCTTTTCAAACTCGGCAATGTCGCCGACGCAGATTCGCAAATTCTGCGCGCTCGACGCCGAAAGCGAAAATCTGCTCGAACGCGCGATGCTCAAACAAGGTCTTTCGGCGCGCGCTCACGACCGGATTTTAAAGGTCGCGCGCACCATCGCCGATTTGGACGAAAAGGAAAACATCCAGTCTCGACACCTCAGCGAAGCGATAAATTACCGTTCACTCGACCGGAATTACTGGACATAAATGAATGAAATCATTGCTCTTATATTCAACTATTTAGTTTGGCTTAGTTCATTAACTCAGTTTTTCGCGCAATTGATTCTCGTGTCGACAACCGGCAGGCTAAATCGTTTAAATATTCGTCAACGGGCTTCTTCATAACCTTCACAAATGCAAGTTGCCGGCGATTCGCAGCTTTGCCCTCGGAGTCTCTTCCCTAAGGGTAGTTCGCGGCGCGTTTTCATAAAAAGTGTTCATTCTATCTTTTAGCGAAAAATGCTATTATCGAATCTTTGCGAAATAAACTGAAATTCTAATAGAATTATATTAAATAATGATTAACGCCAATTTAACCGGATTCGAGAATATCCCGCAGACGCTTCCGGCGTATTGTCTGGAGTCTTTTCGACGCCACAACAAGCCGGATGCTTTGAGCTACAAACTCGAAAACGTCTGGAAACATCTTTCCGGCAGAGAGGTTATCGAAAAAATCAAAAATCTGGCGCTCGGGCTGGCGAGTCTGGGCATCAAGGCTGGCGACCGCGTGGCGATAATTTCTGAAAACCGCCCGGAATGGTCTTTGACCGATTTGGCGATTCTCAGTCTGCGCGCCGTCAACGTGCCGATTTACACGACGCAGGCGGTCGAGCAAATCCGTTTTATTTTGGAAGATTCGGGCGCGAAAATGCTTTTCATTTCGGGCAAAAAGCTTTTCAAACATGCGCAGCGCGCATTGGAGAGCGTCGAAACGCTCGAAAAAATCGTTTTCTTTGACGACGACGCACTCCCGGACGACAGCCACGCGATAACGCTTTCCGATGTCGAGCGCCGCGGCACGCAAGCCGATAAATTAGATTCGCAGGCTTTTGAGAATTTTCTGGAAAAAATCAATTCCGGTGATTTAGCGACCATCATTTATACCTCCGGCACGACCGGAGAGCCGAAAGGCGTCATGCTGACGCACGAGAATTTCGTTTCAAACGTCGTCGCTATTTCAAATGGTTTGCCGATTAAATCAAACGACCGCTCGCTGGCAGTTTTGCCGCTCTCGCATATTTTCGAGCGCACGGTTTTTTACGTTCTTTGTGCGAACGGCGTGGCGATTCATTACTGCGCCGCGTTTGAACAGCTCGCGACGTTTTTGCAGGAAGTGAAACCGACGATTATGACCGCCGTCCCGCGTCTGTTCGAGCAGGTTTATCACAAAATCGTCAAAAAAGGGAAGTCGGCGGGCGGTTATAAAACCAAACTTTTCGATTGGGCTCTGGAAATCGGGCAGGAATATTGGGCGGCGAAAGATACGCGCCAATCGGTTTCACCGATTCTCGCGGGCAAACACGCGCTGGCAAGCAAACTGGTTTTTTCAAAATGGCGGACGGGCGTCGGCGGCGCGCTTAGATTTTTTGTTTCCGGCGGCGCGCCCTTATCGAAAAAATTGTCCTACGCATTCTGGGCTGCCGGGATTCCTATCCTGCAAGGCTACGGAATGACCGAAGCCTGCGTCGCCTGTGCGAATCGTCCCGAAGACAACAAGGTCGGTTCAATCGGGACGCCGTTTGACGGCATCGAAATGACAATCGGCGCGCAGGATGAAATTTTGATTCGCGGGAAAAACGTCATGCTCGGCTATTACAACAAACCGGAAGAAACCGCTAAAGCCCTGGACGAAGAAGGCTGGTATCATACGGGCGATGTCGGCTATAAGGACGAAGACGGACATTTTTACGTGACCGACCGTTTGAAGGACTTATTTAAATTGTCGAACGGAAAATATGTCGCGCCGCTGCAAGTCGAAAGTCTTCTCAAACAATCGCCGCTCGTTTCGCAGGCAATCGTCGTCGGTTCGGGCAGAAAACAGGTCGGGGCGCTGATTGTTCCCGATTGGGAAACCTTAAAGCAGACGTTAAAGGAAGAAGGAATCAGGGCGGAAGGCTCACGCGAAGAATTGTGCGAAAATCCGTACGTCGTCAAACGCGTTCAAAAGGACGCGGTCGATTTGTCGCGTGAATTAAACGATTACGAGAGAGTCAAACGCGTCTACTTGCTGCCGTGCGAATTTTCCATCGATAAAGGCGAAATGACTCCGACGCTCAAGATAAAACGCGGCGTGATTGATGAAAAATACGAAGAAGCGATTGACGAGATTTGCGGAAGCTGATTCGATTCGGGATTTGAGGTTTCGGATTCGGGATTGAATTATTTACTTAAAAATCCGTGAAACTCGACTCATTCGGTTGGTTGTTAAAAAGCCTTTTGAGCAGTGAATGGTCTTTATGTTTATTACTCAAAAGCGCTTCGGCTAATTCGTAAAGCGGTTTCGGGATTTCGGCGCTTTCGACCTCGGCGTCGTCCGCCTGCGGGCAATGCGCGTACAAATCCACCTCGGCGGCGCAGAATTCGCAGAATCTTAAATGCACGGTGATTCGCTCTTTTTCACGCAGCGGAATCCTTCCGATTTGAAACGCCAGCAAATCGTTCGATAAGGGACAGTTTGGACTTTTACGAAATTTAGTCATTTTGCTTAAAAACATTCAACTAACTTTTTAAAATCTTTCTCGTTTCGACCACACTAACATAACCGGAAAAATTTATACGCTTACAAAAAAAATAAATCTGTAATGCCGCATTCCTTCCAAAACAATCTTGCTAAAAAGTAAAAAAAATCTTTTCGGACGCCTTATCGGTTAAAATAATATTAAGTTAAATGCTTGCGTTCTAATGATTTACCTGTTGCGGTTTAACATCGTAAAAAAATACAAAAAACAGTTGCTCAAATCGCTAATAATTGCTAACATCTTAAATGTAGCGAGTTTGGAACTCATTAAAAGTTCCCGAATCGCTACCCAGCCAAATCAACTGCGCAGCTCGGCGGTTGATTTCAGGGTTTTACCCTTCTCAAAAAATACAGAAAATTTGCGTAGGCTTAGCGGCAAAAATATCTCGATCGGGAAGAGATTCGCCGCTTGCGGACAGGGCGGGGCATTGGTTTTTCTACCAAATTCAAAATCACAAAAATTCGGACAAAAACTTATTTATGAGTGCAATCAAACAGCAGGAGCGTCTCCCAAAGACGATACAAAACCGGCAGATAAAGGTTGGCAAATGGACGGAAAGTCTTAAAGTCTCGGATGTTAATCGAATCTGGACGGAACTGCATCGTATTGTTTCATCGCATCCTTTAGTCAGGGCGTCGAAAAGCGCGGGCTTTCTTATCGAAGAAGGCAAATATAATGCTTACACGGATTTAACACAGGAACTTTTTGTCGCTTTACTGAGCAAAGAGCGTTTTCAGCATTATCTCGACACGGCAATGACGGACGCCGAAATCGAGGCGGAAATCAGCCAAATCGAATTAACCAATCTGCTCACGGCGGAGCTTCGCAAGCGTTATCCCGAAAGCTATCGTCTGGCGCGCCGCGTTTCCACGCTGATTCAAACCAGCAAAACTTTCCGGCGTTTCGATAACATCAATACGCCCGACATTCATCGTCGCCTTGCCGATAGAACCTACGGTTTGGCGGACTGGACGGACAAAAAGACGCGGCGCAGCGTTCAGGAAATGGAAGAACGCGTCAAGGTCGTCGCGTTTCACAGCCGCGATACACGAATGGTCGGCTGCACGGGCGACGCGCAAATCGTTATCAGCAACGTCGATTTGGAAAAATTGATTGTTAAAGTTTTCAAGGCGATTGATTCGCCCGTCGATGTCCGCTCGCTTCGTTCGTTCGTCATGTCGCGCCTGCCGGTGATGGACATTTATCTCGTGCCAATCGGCGGCAACGGCTCGGAGGACGACGAAAACGGCAAATATGAATTTGAACACGCCGACACGCGCGAGAACCCGGAACAGGGATTCTTGCGGGTTGAAGCCGAAACCTTAGCGACGGAATTCGTCGACGGATTTCTTCAGAACCTGAACAAGAGCGTGCGCGGCAAAGCCAAGCAATATAATCGAATGATTAGCGTTCTCTGGCATTGCTACCTGACGAGCAACGGCGGCACGCAATTGGAAGTCGCGGAAATGCTGGGCGTTTCGGATTCTTTGGTTTCAGACTACCGCAAACGCATCGAATCAAATCTGCAATCGCTTTCCTTTAACGGCGTCAATGAAGCGCGGCAGTTTGAAAAAGCCTTGAAAAACAAAGTGCGCGATATAATTTCCTACGAGAACGAAGAAGTCGCCGTCTAGCGCGCAAAAACTCTCTTACAATCCGCAGATTAAAGTGCTAAAATGTCATCCGCAAACTTTTTCATCAAATCCGAAAAATTAAATTTGCCGACCGACGGGTCGCCGCGCGCGATGACCCAAAACTTTAAAAATGTCCGCCGACAAGATGAAAGCCTCAGATTACAAGACCCTTACGCCGAAAGCTGAACGAGGCGGCAAAAACTCACACGCTCAATCCTCGCTCAAGGCTCCCGGAAACTCACAAGTCAAAGCTCACGAAAAGGGAGAAAGCTCACAAACTCTGAATCCTTACCGAAAACCATCTGAAACTCACGACGCAAACTCACCGGACCTAACCAACCTACACCTCAAAAATACAAACCAATTTCCGTCCCCGCCGTTTACAGAAACACTGGAAACAAAAGAAACGACGCGGACGGAAATTTTTATTGCGCCCGCCGAAACAACGGAAGATTTGCCTTACGCCGGGCGGCAAAAGCGCGCGCGCTTAGAAAAAAAAGCGGAAAAAGACCGGCGTCTTTTGAGCGATGAAAACTGGCTCAGACGCAACGGTCACACGTTCAGCTATCTGGGACTTTATCTTTTTTCGATTCTCGTCCTGTTTCGCCCGTACGAGCTTGTTCCCGGATTGTCGTTTCTCTCGGCGACCGCGTTTTATTTTGCAATCGCGACCCTTTTGATTTACATTCCGACGCAGCTTGCGACCGAAGGCAGCCTGACCGCGATGAGCACGGAAGTCAAAGCGGTGCTGGCTTTAACCTTTCTGGCGCTCGTGACGATGCCGATTGCAAAAGACCCGCCGACGGCGTGGGCGACATTTAACGACGTGTTTATCAAAGCCGTCCTGATGTTTATCGTGATGGTCAACGTTCTGCGGACGCGGCGGCGCTTGATGGGCTTGATGTGGCTTTCGCTTTTGATGGCGTTTATCTTGAGCTATCAGGCGCTCGACCTTTATATGAAAGGCGAGTTTCTGGCGGAAGGCTACCGCTCGGGCGCGGACATCGGCGGAATGTTCGGCAATCCGAACGATTTGGCGCTGCACCTCGTGACGATGATTCCGCTCGCGGTTTGTCTCGCAATAGCGTCGAAAAGCAAGCTCATGCGGCTCGTTTATTTTGCTTTCGCCGCGCTTTTTGTCTCGGCAAATTTCGTGACCTTTTCGCGCGGCGGGTTTTTGGGCTTGATTGCCTCGACGGTTCTGCTGGCGTGGAAGCTGGGTCGCAAAAATCGTCTCAACGTGATGGCGGTTTCCGGCTTTGTCGGGCTGCTGGTTATTTTGCTCGCGCCCGGAAATTACGGTTTGCGGATTTTGTCGATTTTTATTCCCGGACTCGACCCGGTCGGGTCAAGCGACCAGCGCCGCGAGCTTTTGCAGCGGTCGATTCTCGTCACTTTAAGAAATCCGTGGGGCATCGGCATCGGCAATTTTCCGATTGTCGGCGTTCACAATCTCGTCACGCACAACGCGTTCACGCAGGTTTCGTCGGAAATCGGTATTCTCGGACTCGCCGCCTACCTGATTTTTATGGTCAGCCCGTTTCGCAAGCTCGCCGCGATTGAACGCACGCTGTTTGCAAAAAACGAGCACGATTGGTTTTATTACATGTCAATCGGGCTGCAGGCGAGCATCTTGGGCTACATGGTTTCTAGTTTTTTCGTCGCCGTCGCGTATAATTGGTTTATCTATTACCTGATTGCTTATGCGGTCGCATTTCGCAGAATTTATCAAATCGAGCGAGGCTTGAAGGAAGAAGTCAAGACCGTGCCGCTCAAAGAAATGTTCGGTTGGAGCGGCGCTGAAAACAATGGTTAATCTAATCGCTCAAATGATTTTCTGGCTTTCGATTGCCGCGCTCGCTTACGTTTACGCCGGCTATCCGGTGCTGGTTTACCTGGTTAGCCGATTGTTCCCGAAAAAGATACAACGCGCTGCGTCCGAGCCGAAAGTGACGATTCTGATTACGGCTTACAACGAGGAAAATGCGATTCGCCGGAAAATCGAAAACACTCTTTTGATTGATTATCCAAAGGAAAAACTCGAAATTCTCGTCGCCTCCGACGGTTCGACCGACCGGACGGACGCGATTGTCAAAGAATTTGCGGCGCGCGGCGTCCGGCTTTTCCGGCAGGAAGGCAGAGTCGGGAAAACCGTCACGCAAAACAACGCCGTCGAGCGCGCGGCGGGCGAAATAATTTTGTTTAGCGACGCGACGACCGATTACCGACCGGACGTTCTGCAGGCGATTTTGCCGAATTTTGCCGACGAGAAAATCGGCTGCGTCGCCGGCAAACTGATTTACGTTGACAGCTCGGCATCGAACATCGGCAAGGGCGCAAAGAGTTATTGGAATTACGAAACTTTTTTGAAAGAAGCCGAAAGCCGCGCCTGCTCGCTGATCGGCGCGTCGGGCTGTCTTTACGCCGTGCGCCGCTCGGCTTATCGCCCGATGTACGCGGAAGCCTGTTCGGATTTTCTGATTTGCACGCTGGTTTACGAACAGGGTTTGCGCTCGGTTTATGAACCGCGCGCCGTCTGCACGGAAGACACGAACCGGCAGACCGACAAGGAAATGCGAATGCGTGTGCGCGTGATTTCGCAGACTTTCACGGATTTATGGCGGAACCGCAAAATGCTCAATCCGCTGCGCAGCGGTTTTTATGCAGTCGAGCTTATTTCGCACAAAGTTCTGCGCTATTCGGTACCGCTTCTGCTGCTGCTTATTTACGTTTCGAATGCGGTTTTGATGCCGCACGCGCCGCTTTTTGAAACTCTTTTCCTGGCGCAGAACGGCTTTTATCTGCTCGCTGTTTTAGGCTGGGCGTTTGAGAAAATGGGTGCAAGAATCGGTGTTTTTGCGATTCCGCATTATTTCGTGCTGGCAAACCTCGCTTCGGTCTTCGGCTTTTACAAATTCCTGCGCGGCGAACGCTACGCGACGTGGGAACCGATTCGCGAAAAAAATGAGGAACCTGACGCGGTTTCGACCTTTAATCAAACCGTATGAAAGTTTACGCGGAAGAAAAATACGCCGATTGCCCCGAGATCGGCAAAAGAGTTACGGACTTACGGGTCGGCAAACAGGTCGTCAAATCGCCGCGCGTCAGCGTCGTGATTCCGGCTTTTGATATTGCGCCGTTTGTCAAAGAAACCCTCGATTCGGTTTTTGCTCAAACCTATAACAATTTCGAAGTCATTCTCGTCAACGACGGCTCGCGGGACACGAAGGAATTAGAAGCGGCACTCGCGCCCTATTTCGACCGCATCGTCTACGCCAAACAGGAAAACTTGGGCGCGTCGCAGGCGCGAAACACGGCGATTTGTCTTTCAAACGGCGAATATCTGGCATTCCTGGACGGCGACGACATTTGGCTGCCGAATTTTTTGCTGTCGCAGGTCGAATTTCTGGAAAAAAACAAACTCGATATGGTTTACTGCGACGCGGAGCTTTTCGGTGAAGAGCTTTTTGAAGGCGAGCGCTACACGCGCACTTCGCCTTCGCGCGGCGCGGTGACGACCGAAAGTTTAATCAGTGCCGACTGCAACGTGATAACTTCCGGCACGCTTTTGAAAAAAGATTGGGTCGTGCGGCTCAATATGTTCGACACGGAGCTGCCGCGAATGCAGGATTTCGATTTGTGGTATCGGCTGGCTAAAAGCGGCGCGCGCATCGGTTATCAGCCGGACGTTCTGGTTCACTACCGCGTGCGGCTCAACAGTCTTTCGGGCACAAACGTCGAGCGTTCGCGGCGCAACATCCGCGCGCTCCACGTGGTCCGCGAAAAATACGGCTTGAGCGAATCGGAATCGAATGTCTGGAACAGGCAGATACGCGTCTACGAAGCCGAATACGAGCTTGAACAGGGCAAATTCAGCCTGACGAAAGGCGATTTTTCTGAAGCGCAGGCGCACATTGCCAAAGCGAACCAATATTTTCGCAAACCGAAACTCTTTTTGCTGATGACCTTGCTGAAAATCGCGCCGGAATTTACCTTGCGGCTTTTTAAAAAATTCCGTCCGGCGGAATATTCCTTTATCGCCCCGCAAAAATCGTAGTATCCTTAAAACCGGCAAACGTGGAAGAAACCCTCAAAACACCATCTTTAAAGGCGCAAAGCGCGTGGCTTTTGTTCGCAAAAGCGGTCGGCTTCGTGTTTAGCTTTCTGCTGCCGCTGCTGGTCGTGCGCTTTCTGACGCAGGAAAAAGTCGGCACTTACCGGCAGGTTTTTCAGGTGATTGCGACGTGCGCGGCGATTTTACCGCTCGGCGTTTCGATAAGCGCGTATTATTTTCTCTCGCGTGAAACCGCGCGGCGCGCGGCGGTTGTGCTGAATATCCTGATTTTCAACTTCGCGGTCGGCGGCGCGGCGTGTCTCGCGCTCTTTCTTTACCCGCAAAGCCTGGGCAATATTTTTCATAACGAGGAGCTAACCAGGCTCGCGCCGCGAATCGGCGTCGTCATCTGGCTCTGGATATTTTCCTCGTTTCTCGAAACCGTCGCCATCGCCAACCAGGAAGCGCGGATGGCGACCGTCTTTATAATTCTCGCGCAGTTTACGAAAACGCTTTTAATGACGAGCGCGGTCGTGTTGTTTGCATCGGTCGAGGCGTTTGTTTACGCGGCGATGATTCAAGCCGCTTTGCAGACGATTGTTTTATTCGTTTATCTCAATTCACGCTTCCCGCGTTTCTGGGCGAGCTTTGATTTCAAATTCTTCGGCGAGCATCTCGTTTACGCGCTGCCGTTCGGGTTTGCCGGACTTTTATGGACGCTGCAAACCGACATTCACAATTATTTTGTCGGTTATCGGTTCAGCGCGTCCGAATACGCGATTTACGCTTACGGCTGTTTTGAGCTGCCGCTGATTGCGATGATTTCCGAATCGGTGACGTCCGTTCTGATTCCGCGCATGAGCCGTCTGCAGGCGGAAAACGACAAGCCGGAGATGATTCGGCTGACCGCGCGGGCAATGCAGAAGCTCGCGTTTTTCTATTTTCCGGTTTACGTCTTTCTGCTCATCACGGCGCAGACGTTTATGACCACGCTTTTTACCAAAAACTACGCGGCGAGCGTGCCGATTTTTCTCATCAACATCACGCTGATGCCGTTTTACATCTGGGTTGTCGACCCGATTGTGCGGTCTTACAAAGAGCTCGGCAGATTTTTGCTCATTTTAAGGATTTTTATTTTCAGCGCGCTCGTCTCGGCGCTTTATTTCGGCATTAAAAATTTCGATTTGCGCGGCATGATTGCAATCGTCGTCGTCGCCGTTTTGACCGAAAAATTCATTTCGTCCGTCGCCGTTCTGCGCAAGCTCGAAGTCCGGCGCGCTGACGTTCATCTTCTCAAAAATGTCGCGAAAACCGCCGTCTGCGCTTTGCTCGGCGGAGTTCTGACGTTTCTGTTTTACCGCAGCGCAAGCGAAAAAATCGCCGCTTTCGGCGCGGATTTTGCGCAAAACGTTTTCGGGTTTTCGAAAACCGGCATCATAGATTTCGTTTCGGGCGCGTTGGTTTTAGGTTTAAGTTTTATCATTTTCGCGCCGGTTTATCTTTTAAGCGCAAACTTTTTCGGTATCGTTGACACGGAAGAAAAAAAAGCGGTCAGCGGTCAGTGGTCAGTGGTCAGAAAAATCTTTAAAAAGTCTGAACCGAAAACTGACCACCGACCGCTGACCGCTGACCACTGATTTTATGTGCGGAATTGCCGGATTCATCTCAAAAGAAAAAAGCGCGCCGCCCGGTGAGCGCGCCCGCCTGCTCGACCGGATGTGCAAAATTATCACGCATCGCGGACCGGACGAGCAGGGCACAATCGTCAAAGACCGCGCGGCGCTCGGGATGCGGCGGCTTTCGATTATTGATTTAAAGAGCGGTCAGCAGCCGATTTTCGATTGTTCGGGAGATTTGGCGATTGTTTTCAACGGCGAAATTTACAATTACCAAGCCCTGAAAAAAGATTTGGAAGCGCGCGGGCATCGCTTTAAAACCAACTCCGACACCGAAACAATCGTTCACGCTTACGAAGAATTCGGCACGGATTGTGTGGCGCATCTGCGCGGAATGTTCGCGTTTGCGATTTACGATTTTTCCGCCGAAAGCCTGTTTATCGCTCGCGACCGCGTCGGCAAGAAACCGCTTTTTTACAGCTTGACCGCCGGCGGCAATTTCGTTTTCGGCTCGGAACTGAAAGTTTTAATCGAACACGGCGAAATGGCGCGCGAAATTGATTTCGCGGCACTCGACGCTTACCTGACATTCGGCTACGTACCCGAAGAATTCTGCATTTTCAAAGGCGTTCACAAGCTCGCGCCGGGGCATTTTTTGCTTTTCAAAAACGGTACGATACGGACCCAGAAATACTGGGATTTCGATTATTCCGAAGCTTCGGAAATCAAAACGGAAGCCGAATACACGGAAGTTTTGCGCGAAAAAATCCGGGAAGCCGTGCGGATTCGCTTAATCAGTGAAGTTCCGCTCGGCGCGTTTTTGTCGGGCGGCGTCGATTCTTCCGCAGTCGTCGGAATGATGTCGCAAATTTCCGCGTCGCCGGTCAAGACTTTTTCCATCGGCTTTAATGAAGACACTTTCAACGAGCTGAAATTCGCGCGCCTCGCCGCGAAGCATTTTAACACCGAGCATCACGAATTTATCGCGACGCCCGATTTGGTCGAAACCGTCGATGAGCTCGCCTGGCATTTCGACGAGCCTTTTGCCGACTCGTCGGCGCTGCCGACCTTTATGGTTTCAAAAATGGCGCGCGATTTTGTAACCGTCGTGCTCTCGGGTGACGGCGGCGACGAGCTTTTTGCCGGTTACACGCGCTACGCGAAGGACAAGCGGCGCAGCGGTTTGGAAAAGCTGCCGCGCGCCATCCGCGAAAATTTGCTGAAACCTTTGAGCGAAGCGCTGCCGCACGGCGCGCGCGGGCGAAATTTTCTTTACAACACGAGTCTCGACGCCGTCGGTCGCTACATCGACAGCGTTTCGCATTTCGGAGCCTTAAAAAAACAGGGGCTTTATTCAAGCGTTTTAAGGACGAATCTGAACGGCGAGCTCGGCAGAGCCGAAACGGTTTTTCGCCGGACTGCCGAAAGCGCCTCTTCGGCGGACGCCACCGATAAGCTGCTTTATCTCGACAGCAAAACTTATCTGCCCGGCGATATTCTGACAAAAGTCGACCGGATGACGATGGCGGTTTCGCTCGAAGCGCGCGTCCCGCTGCTCGACCACGAGCTTATCGAATTTGTCCAGAAAATCCCCGCCGGTTTGAAATTGAAGGGCTTGGAAACCAAGTATATTTTCAAAAAAGCGATGGAAGGCATCGTCCCGCGAGAAATTCTCTACCGCGAGAAACAAGGCTTCGGCGTGCCGATAAACGAATGGATAAATTCGCAGCTCCGCGAGCGGATTCACGGCATTTTGAGCGAAAAGAAAACGCAGGAACGCGGATATTTCGAGCCGAAATATATCAAAGTTTTACTGGACGAACACTCGAAAAATCGCCGCGACCATTCGCACGCGCTGTGGATTTTATGGATGCTCGAACTCTGGCATCGAAGATTTGTTGACGCCGGAAATTGAAAAGGAGAAGAACGGTTTTGCCGCCGATTTTTTATAAAAAATGTCAGCCCGAGAAAACAGCTTTATGACGAAACTGAAATGGAATTTGCCGTGGCTTGTGCGCTACCCGTTCGAGCGCGCGGCAAATCGTCTTCAGCAGAATGCGTTCGAGAAAAAACACATAATTTTCACCATCGCCAATCATTTCGAACCGAGCTGGAGCGCGAACGGTTTACTGGATTTGAACACGCAGCTGCGCCGCCTCGACGAGTGGCGCGAAATGGCGCGCGCCGCCGGCGAAGCGGTGCGCGATTCGGAAGGTACGAAATTTCGACACACGAATTTTTATCCGGCGGAGCAGTATTTCCCGGAAATTCTGGACAAAATGGCGGAGCTTCAGGCGGAAGGTTTGGGCGAAACCGAAATTCACCTGCATCACGGAGTCGAACGGGCGGACACGGCGGAAAATCTGCGGAAAGTTTTGCTGGATTTTCGCGATTGTCTCGCCGAAAGACATAAACTTCTTTCACGTTTCAACGGCGCGGGCGAGCCGAAATATGCTTTTGTTCACGGCAACCTGGCTTTAGCAAACTCATGCGGCGGAAGGTTTTGCGGCGTTGACGAGGAAATGCAGATTCTCTTTGAAACGGGCTGTTACGCCGATATGACGCTTGCGTCTGCGCCCGACCAGTCGCAGGTCGCGATGATAAATAAAATCTACGAATGCGGACATCCTTTAACGGAGAAGGTTCCGCACCGGCGCGGAAAATCGCTTGAAGTCGGAAGAAATCATACGCAATTGCCGGTGATTTTCACCGGACCGCTCGTTTTCAATTGGACGCGGACGATAAAAGGCGTGCCCGTGCCGCGACTCGAAGACGGCGCGCTCGTTCACAATCAGCCGATGAATTTAGCGCGGTTTAATCGCTGGAAAAATGCCAACATCACGGTCAAAGGACGCACCGACTGGGTTTTCGTTAAACTTTACTGTCACGGATTTTTCGACCGCGACCAGCGGGCGTGCATCGGCGAGGACGCGCGCCGGTTTTTCAGCGAAATCATCGAAAACGGCGAAAAAACGGGCGATTATAAAGTTTATTTCGCGTCGGCGCGCGAAGCGGCGAACATGGTTTTCGCGGCGGTTGACGGCAGACGCGGCGCGCCGGGCGAATATCGTGATTATCGTCTGAAAACGATTCAGAGCAGTTGAGATTACTTTTAGCTGCAGATAAACCAGGGATTTCGCGGATATTTTTTTAGATTTAATCTGCGTGCATCCCTGATTTATGCGCGGCTGAAAATAATTAAATTTTAGTTTTTAAGACCGCAATACGGCGAAAAACTAAAATTCGACGCGCTTTAAAGGTTTCTATGTGAGACTCGCTGAATTATGAATCCGCTGGATAAACTCAAAAAGCTGAAAGGTCGCAGTTGGACGGAAATTCGCGCGCGCGGCGAACAGGCGCTTTCCGTCTACACCGAGCAAATCGGCTTGGGCGGGAAACTGCCGACCGATGACGAATTGCCGCAGCTTTTGAACAAGGCGGTTTTCGGCAAAGGGCGAATCACGACGGACATAATATTCGACCGTTTTTTCGAGCTTGCGGCGGAAACGTTTTTCCCGGCGTTTAGAAATACCGGCGAAACAATCGAAATATTCCGGCAGAAATTTAAAGGCAAGCCAATCGAGCAGGTTCTCGAACGCGCGGAAAAAATTACTGAAGGCAAATTCGATTTACTCGGCTACACGAATCTCGATTTCGGGAACCTTCCGATTGACTGGCATTTCGAGCCGCTTTCAGGAAAACATTTGCCTTTAAAACACTGGAAACGGTTTGACGAGCTCGACACGACGGAAACCGGCGACAAAAAAATCGTTTGGGAACTCAATCGCCACCAGCATTTTTTTACGCTCGGACTTGCCTTTCGGCTGACCGGCGAAGAACGCTACGCCGCCGCGTTCGCACGGCATATCGACAGCTGGATGGAGCAGAATCCGCCCGGCATGGGAATAAACTGGTTCAGCAGTCTCGAAGTCGCTTTGAGGGCGATTTCGTGGATTTGGGCGTTTCATTTTTTCAAAGATTCGGATAGTTTTACGCCCGCGCTTTTTCAAAAAGCGCTGAAATATCTTTACCTGCACGGGCGACACATCGAAAAATATCTTTCCGTTTATTACAGCCCGAACACGCATCTGACGGGCGAAGCGCTCGGGCTTTATTATTTGGGTTCGCAGCTCGAAATTTTTGAACGCGCGCGTCACTGGCGCGCGCTCGGCGAAGAAATTCTCTTCGCCGAGCTTGACCGGCAAATCCACGCGGACGGCGTTTATTTCGAACAGTCAACGTGGTACGGGCGCTACACGGCGGATTTTTACACGCATTTTTTAATCCTGAAAACTTTCGACACCGACGACACCGCCCCGTTATTACAGGAAAAGCTCGAATCAAAACTCCAATCGATGCTCGATTTTCAGATGTACATCACGCAGCCCGACGGGACGACGCCGCTTATCGGCGACGACGACGGCGGGCGCAGTCTGCCTTTAAGTGCCGCTCAGCCGGACGATTTCGGCGGCGTGCTCGCTACCGCCGCAATTGTTTTCGGGCGCGGCGATTACAAGTTCGCCGCCGGTCAATTACGAGAAGAAACGCTCTGGCTTTTGGGCGCTGATGGCGTCAAAAGCTTCGACAATCTGCGCGCGTTCGAGCCGCGGCAGGCTTCCAAATTTTTTGCCGAAGGCGGTTATTTTGCGATGCGCGACGGCTGGACGGACACCGATAATTTTCTGCT
>DASWRC010000085.1:0-37762 GCA_036403375.1 Pyrinomonadaceae bacterium | reverse complement strand
CGGTCGGTGGTCAGTTGGATTTTTCTGTCCACCGACCGCCGACCACTTCAAAGAGCTATTCTGTAATCGTCTTTTTCGTCCGCTTCGTTGCGGAGTTCCAGTTCGCGGTCAACGACCAATTTTAATTCCGGCTGGCTCAAGCGTCTTGCCAACATCACGCCGCCGATGATTGCCATCAGCAGCAGGATGCCGACGATTTCGACCGGCAGAAGATATTCGGTATACATATTGGCGCCGATGCTCAGGGTTTTCCCGACCGTTTCGTCCGTTTTAACCGGCGTTTTCGGCGCTTTATTGACGGCGAAAAAGATAAAGAACGTCTGCGCGAGCAGGACGATTCCTAAAAATCCGCCGAGCGCGTACAGATAATTCAGCCGTCGATAAGGTTTTTCTTCGTCCAAATTCAAAAGCATGATGACGAAAATCACCAAAACCATAATCGCGCCGGCATAAATCAAAATCTGGACGGCGGCGATAAACGGCGCTGCCAGCGTCACGTAAATGCACGAGAGCGAAACGAACACGCCGATCAGCGAAACCGCGCTGTAAAGCGGGTTGCGATGATAAACGGTAGAAAGCGCGCACGCGATGGCGAGTCCGGCGAAAACGAAAAATAAAACTGTTGTAGCCATTTTTTTAGTGGTCGGTGGTCGGTAGTCAGTTGAAATCAGACTCTTTCTGACCACCGACCACCGACCACTGCTCCTAGCTGTTCAAAAAATAGACGATAACAATCGTCAAAAACACATTCACCAACGCGAGCGGCAGAAGAAATTTCCAGCCGAAATTCATCAGTTGGTCGAAACGAAAACGCGGCAGCGTTCCGCGAATCCAGATGTACAAAAACAGGAACGCGCAGATTTTGCCGATAAACGCGATGTGGCTCACGATGGCGTAGGGAATCGAACCCGGTTCAAGGATGTGTCCCAAGCCGGGAACGTACCAGCCGCCGAGAAACAAAACCGTGCACATTACCGAAACCGTGAACATGTTCACGTATTCCGCCATAAAAAAGAGCGCGAATTTAAGCGCCGAATATTCGGTGTGAAAGCCCGCGACCAGCTCGGTTTCCGCTTCCGGTAAATCGAACGGCACGCGGTTGGTTTCGGCAAACGCCGCAATCAAAAAGACGATGAACCCGATAAACTGCGGAATGATATACCATCTGAACGGCGACGTGATTTGCGCCTGAATAATCTGCGTTAAATCAAGACTTCCCGACAACATGACGACGCCCAAAACGGACGCGCCCATCGCCAGTTCGTACGAAATCATCTGCGCCGACGAGCGCAGTCCGCCCATCAGAGAATATTTATTGTTCGACGACCAGCCCGCCAGCGCGATGCCGTAAACGCCGACCGACGTGATGCCGAGAACATACAAAACGCCGACGTCAATCCGCGCAATCGTCAGCGGCAACTGGCGAATTCCTTCGCCTAGACCGTACGGCAGAAAACTCCAGTCCACGGTCGTAATCGCCGGACCGAAAGGATAAACGACAATCGGCAAAAGCGCGCACGTCAAAGCGACGAGCGGCGCGAGAAAGTATATGAATTTCGTCGATTTATCGGGGACAAGGTCTTCCTTGAAGATAAATTTCAGCAAATCCGCAAACGGCTGCAAAATGCCCCACGGTCCGACGCGATTCGGTCCGATGCGTCCCTGAATCCAGCCGAGGACTTTGCGTTCCGCCAGAACCGTGTAGGCGACAATCATCAAAACCATCTGGAACGCAATCAGAATCCCGACGGCGTAAACCACAAAAGGAAAAGCTGTTTTTATTACATTTTCCATAAAAACGATTATCCGTGCAGCCCGTTTACGAGCTGCCCGCAGGCGGCGTTTAAGCCGCAATTTTTGTAAATTTTTTCAGCCGTTCAAGACTGAACAATTAAACTATTTAAGCACCGTGCGACTCGCGACCGATTCCTTATCGTCAAGGCGGTCGCCGACGCCGACTGCCGCCGCTTCCGCTAAATCTTCGATGCGCGGCGTGCCGTCCAGGTTAAACTGCACGAGCGGCGAAACGAGCAGATTTTCGGGTTTCGGATTTCCCGCCGCCAACAGATGAAACTGCGGCGTTTTGCCGGTCATCGTCGTTACGCGGTGCAGTTTATGCCCGACGCGCGGCGTTTCCGTAAATTTCGAAATGTCTTCGGGAAGCTTGTCGGCGTTTGATTTCAAAACGTCCGATTCCTTCGCCAAATCTTTCTTCGCAGCAATTTCGTGCTTGACCTGAACGGGGCGCGATTCGTCTTTCAAATCCGGGTAACGAAGTCCCGCGTAAGCCGGAACCGAATCGGCAATTTTCTTGAAAACCATCGGCGCCGACGAGTTATAGCCGAAATCGACGCCGAGCTCGCGCGCCACCATCGAGGTAATCATCCAATCGGGTTTCGCCTGGTTTATTAATTCGATTGCCTGTCGAACACGCTGCACAAATCCGGTGTTGTTCGTAAAAGTTCCGTCCACTTCGGCATAGCTCGCCGCCGGCAGAACGACGTCCGCGAAATCGGTCGTCGCGGTTTCAAATAGCTCCTGGACGACGACGAAATCTTTGTCTGCCAGAAGTTCGGCGTCCGCTTCCTGCAGGCTTCCGCCGATAAGCAGCGCTTTCGACGATTTCAAAACCTCGGCGAGCGATTTTTTGCCCGCCATCATATCGTTCGCGCCGACCGAATTGTTGTGGCGCGGCAAAGGATGAATGAGCACGCGGCGCGACTCGCTCCCAAAACCGCCGAGCGAATTTGCCAGCACCGCCTGCGCCTGCGCCGACAAATCGCCGCCGAACATGACGACCAAATCGCCCTCGGTTTCGCCGATAGTTTTCAGCATATCGTCAAACGCGGACGTTTCGATGCCGAGCCGTGTCGCCAAATCGTCGGTTATCGCATCCGCAAAAGCGAGCGCCAGGGCATCGTAGGATTTCGGATTGACGTGAATAAACTGGCTGGCTTGTGCCGCAAGCCGAATCGGCGTGTCGTTGACAACGATAAATTTCGCGCCCGAGTTGCGAACCGCCTGACGAATCTGTTTCGCGGTAAAGGTTTGTTCTTCTTCCGGCTCGCCGCCGATCAGCAGAATCGTTTTCGCGTAGCGAATTTCCTTGTGCGTCGCGAGCGGAACGGACAAATTATCAAAAACCGCCGCCAAATCGTAATCGTCCGCGAGGGCGTAATTACCCGAGCCGGCAGCTTCGGTCGCAAAGCGTTTCAGTGTGAAAACCGCTTCGTTCGTGAGCCGCGATGAAGCGACGACGCCGACACTGTTTCCCGCTGCCTTTAATTTGTCGGCAACAAACTTAATCGCATTGTCCCACGTCGAGGGAATTAATTTTCCGCCCTTTTTATAGCGAATCAAAGGCGTTCTGAGACGGTCTTCCGAATTGATGAAACCGTGTCCGAAACGTGCCTTAACGTCCAGAAATTCGCCGTTCAAACCGTTTACATAACGGTCGCGCGCGACGATTCGATGGACGTAGTTTCCACGCCCGCCGATGCTGATTTGCATTCCGTCCGAGCCGTACGGGTCGGTCGAAATCGTCTGGTCAAGCTCCCACGGACGCGTTTCGTGCCGGTAAGTTCCGTCCAGTAAAGTGCCGGTCGGGCAGACTTCGATACAGTTGCCGCACTGCGAACAGCCGAGCCAGCCGCCGTATGTGCCGATAACCGTGTTGACGCCGCGATTGCCGGCTTCGATGGCTTCTTCGCCCATCCATTCGTCGCAAACCCTTGTGCAGCGTTTGCAGACGATGCAGCGCTGCGGGTCGTTGGCGACAATCGGCGACAGGTATTTTTCGGGCTGCGCGTTTTTCTTTTCGGTAAAACGCTCCTCGACATCGCCCCAATCGAAGATGACTTCCTGCAGCTCACACTCGCCGCCGCGGTCGCAGACCGGACAATCGAGCGGGTGATTGGCGAGCAGAAACTCGCCCATCGAGCGCTGCGCTTTTTCGATTTCTTCAGATTGAGTCGTGACGACCATTCCGTCCGTGCAGGTAATCGTGCACGAAGTCTGGAGCTTCGGCATCTTTTCAATGCGCACCAGACACATCCGGCACGACGCCTGCAGCGCGAGGTCCTTGTAATAACAAAACGACGGAATTCCGAAGCCGTTTTCGTGACACACGTCAATCAGCCGCGCGCCTTTTTCGACTTCGAAATCCTGCTCGTTAATCGTAACTTTGATAAGTTCTGACATTTTTAACTCGAATATTAGAAACTAAGATTTATTCTTCCGTTTTTGTCTCGGTCGGTTTTTTGTTCGCCGCGTTTTTCTTTTTGTACTGCGGACGAGTTTTGCCGTAGCTGCCTGCGAAAATCTTTCCGCGCCGTGTTCTTTTATCACCTCTACCCATAATTATTTAACCTCTCTAAATTTTTTAAGTTTTAAGTTCCGTGTTTCAAGCTTCAGGTTCATTTAACCCGAAACCTGAAACTAATTTTAAACGTTTGCGGTAATTTCGTTACCGTTGGCTTTATGCAAAAGCCATTTTTTGAAATCTTCGGGAAAGCGTTTTATCGCGCTTTGGATCGGCCAGGCTGCCGCGTCGCCGAGCGGGCAAAACGATTTTCCTTCGATGTTGTCGCAAATATCCAGCAGCAATTGCGCGTCTTCGGGACGACCTTCGCCGATGGAGATGCGGTTGAAAATTTTAACTAACCAATCGGTTCCTTCGCGGCACGGCGTACACCAGCCGCACGATTCGTGCTTGTAGAACTCGGTCAGGTTTTTCGTCGATTCCATGACGTCGACCGTTTCGTCCATCACGATAAAACCGCCCGAACCGACCATCGAACCGCCTTCGACCAAACCTTCGTAATCCATCGTCACGCCTTTCCCGATAATCTGCCCGGCGTTCATAATGTAAACGGACGAGCCGCCGGGAATCAGCGCTTTTAATTTTTTATCGTTGTGCAGCATTCCGCCGCAGTCATCCATGATGAACTTTTCCAAATCCTTATAACCCATCGGAAGCTCGTAAACGCCCGGCTTTTTAACGTGTCCCGAAACCGACCAGAGCTTCGTCCCGCCGGATTTTTCGGTGCCGAGATTTTTCCAGACCTCGCCGCCCATTTCGATAATCTGCGGCACGCTCGTCAAAGTTTCGACGTTGTTAACGACCGTCGGGCAGGCGTAAACGCCTTCGACTGCCGGAAACGGCGGCTTCATGCGCGGATGTCCGCGATAGCCTTCAAGACTCGATAAAAGCGCGGTTTCCTCGCCGCAGATGTATGCGCCCGCGCCGGTATGCGTCCAGACGTTGCACGTAAAATCGCTGCCTAAGATGTTTTCGCCGACCAGATTCGCCGCGCGCGCTTCTTCAATCGCCGCGTCCATAATGTCGATTAAATATTTATATTCGCCGCGATAATAGATGTAACAGGTTTCCGCGCCGAGCGCGAAAGCCGCAATCAGCATTCCTTCAATCAGGGCGTGCGGGTCGCGTTCGAGCAGGTAGCGGTCTTTAAAGGTTCCCGGCTCGGATTCGTCGGCGTTGCAGACGATATATTTCGGCTTGGGCGATTGGCGCGGTACGAACGACCATTTCATGCCGGTCGGAAATCCCGCGCCGCCGCGCCCGCGAAGCGCCGAAGCTTTGACCTCGTTAATAATATCGTCCTGCGACATCGACATCGCTTTTTTCAACGATTTATAGCCGCCGTTGTCCTGATAAACTTTGAGCGTATGCCCGTCTTTAACGTGCATTAGCTTGAGCTGTAACGGTTCACATCCGATTGCTTTGATTTCCATAAACTATTTCTTCACATCTATCGGAAGAATTTCTATAACTTTCCCTAAAACGTCTTCCTTCCTGATAGTTGCCGGATTCCATGAGCGACTGTCAAAACTAAACGGGCGATTATCACCCATTACAAAATATTCGTTCTCAGGAATGACCGCCGCCGGAACATTTTTTCTCTGGTCAGTGTCTCCGGTAAATTTTTCAAACGGTTCTTCCAGCAATTTATCATTTATAAATACTTTGCTGTCCTTAATTTCAATCTTTTCGTTCGGCAGTCCGATTATTCGTGACATGTATTTAACATCGCCCGTTTCCCTTGAAATCTTTTTCGCCGTTTCAGGCGCGCTAAATACCACGATGTCGAAGCGTTGAATTTTAACTTCGCTAAACCTGTCAACAATACAAGTATCGCCCGGATTGATTGCCGGTTGCATGTTTTTAGAAGGCGTCCTGAACGCAAAGCCTTTACAGCCGATTGCCAAACAGCAAAAAACAAAAATGGTGCAAACAATAAAGGCGCGCATCCCGCTTAAAACCAGTACCAAACGGTAACAACTCCGTCGTTGCTGTCACACGAATGAGAGATTCCGATTAACCTATCTTTGCCGATACGACTGGCAAACTCTGCCGCCTGCTGAAACAAATCGTCCCAACTCTTTAAAGTGCCGCGAAAAATTTCGAATCTGACTTCCATTCCTAGTCGAGCGAATCCATGATTTTATCGACCTTTTCGGTCGTTAAATCTTCGTAATAATCAAACCCTATCTGCATCATCGGCGCGGTTCCGCAGCTCCCCAGGCATTCGACCAATGAAACGGTGAATTTTTTGTCTTCGGTCGTTTCGCCCGCGTGAATTCCGAGGCGGCTGCAAATATGCTCGGTAATTTCCGGCTCGCCCATAATCTTGCACGAGAGCGTTTTGCAGATTTGGATGTGATGTCGCCCGACGGGACGCAGATTGAACATCGAATAAAACGTCGCCGTCTCCCAAACGTCCGTCACTTCCAAATCCAGAAATTTCGCCAAAAAATTAACGCCCGGATTATCGACCCAGCCGCGCTCGCGCTGGATAACGAAAAGCAAAGGAATCAACGCCGAACGCTTCCGCTCGGGCGGATATTTAACGAGATGCGACTGCATCTCTGCCACGACCGCCGGCGAAAATTCCGCCACTTCGTCCGTATAAACAATCTGATTCGTAAAATCTGTCGCAACTGCTGATGCCATAATTTCGGTGGTCGGTGGTCAGTGACCGGTCGCCAGTTGAATCAGATTTATTCTGACTACCGACCACTGACCACTGACCGCTTTTTATCTATCTATTTCGCCTAAAACGATGTCGAGCGAGCCGATAATCGCGACCACGTCCGCGACCATTTCGCCTTCGCTCATGATGGGCAGCGCCTGCAAATTAATAAAGCTCGGACCGCGAACGTGAACGCGGCTCGGTTTCGGACCGCCGTCGGATTTCATATAAACGCCAAGCTCGCCCTTCGAGCCTTCGATGGCGTGATAAACTTCGCCTTCCGGCACGTTGAAGCCTTCGGCGACGATCAAGAAATGGTGAATCAGCGAGTCCATATGCTTGCGCATATCGTCGCGGTCGGGCAAAACGACTTTCGGCGCGTCGGCTTTAATCGGTCCCGGTTTCAATCTGTCCAAAGCCTGACGAACGATCTTCCACGATTCGCGCAGCTCGCGCATCCGCACGAGAAAACGCGACCAGACATCGCCGTCCGTTTCGACCGGAATTTCAAAATCGTAGGTTTCGTAGCCCGAATACGGATTGTCGCGCCGCAAATCGAGATCGACGCCGCTCGCGCGCAAGGAAGGTCCGGTCAACCCGTAATCGATCGCATCTTCTCTTGAAATAACGCCGACGCCCATCGTGCGCGAATGCCAGATGGTATTGCCCGTGACGAGCGTTTCAAAAGTGTCGAGCGCCTCCGGAAAATCTTCAAGAAACTGCCGGCAGCGGCGTTCAAACCCGGCGGGCAGATCCATCATCAAACCGCCGATACGGAAATACGAAGGCGTCATTCGTCCGCCCGAAGCGGCTTCGATCAAATTCAAAATCTTCTCGCGCTGGCGAAAGGCGAAAAAGAAAACGCTCATCGCGCCGAGATCGAGCGCGCCCGTGCCGAGCCAGACCATATGCGACGCGATGCGCTGCAATTCGCAGAACAGAACGCGAATAATCTGCGCCCGTTCGGGAATTTCCAAGCCCAAAAGCTTTTCCGCCGCCATCACATACACGAGATTGTTGCCGAGCGGATTGAGATAATCCATGCGGTCGGTGATGACGATGCCCTGCTGGTATTTTTTGTACTCGAAGAGCTTTTCCATGCCCGTGTGAAGATAGCCGATGTCGGGAATGGCTTTGACGACAAGCTCGCCGTCGAGCCGCAAATCGAGCCGCAAAACGCCGTGCGTCGAAGGATGCTGCGGACCCATCGAAAGCGTCATCTGCGATTCAAGTGATTGGTCGAGAAATTCAACTTCGCCCGGTAAATTTTCTACTGCTGTACTCATAAAATAGTGGTCGGTGGTCGGTGGTCGGTGGTCGGTTTTTGTCTTTCCTGACTTTCTGACCACCGACCACCGACCACTTAAATTAGCTTAAACTATACGGCTCGTAACCGCGCAGCGGGTAATCCTTCCTGAGCGCGTGCCCGTCGAAGTCGGACGGCAGCAGAATGCGGCGCAAATCCGGGTGATTGTCGAAAATCACGCCGAACAAATCGAAAGTTTCGCGCTCGTGCCAGTTGGCGGTTTTCCAGACGTTCGAAACGGTTTCGACGTGCGGGTCGTCTTCCGACAATAAAACTTTCAGACGCAAGCGCTGGTGATGCACTGTTCCGAGCAGATGATAATTGACCTCGAAACGCGGGTCTTCTTCCGGTCCGCGGTCGGCGCCGCACAAATCGGCGAGCATATCGAAGCCGTGCGCCGTCTTCAAAACCGCGCAGACGCCGGAAATCGCTTCGCGCGGCACGAAAATCGTGACTTCGCCGAACGTTTCCGCGAAATTAGCGACCCATTCGGGGTTTTCCGCTTTCAGTTTTTCGACGTATCCTAAAAGTGTTGCTGTATCAGCCATAGCTTAATAAAAAGGCGGCGAATTTTTCAGAAACTTCCGCCGCCGTAAAATCTTTACGAAGATTTTCGTCGCTCGTGACGCGACGGAATCGTGTACGGACGCGAAACCTTATTCTGCGCGACCTCAATTTCAGTTTCCTTTTCAAGCGCCGTGCCTTCGGTCACCGGCAATGTTCCGGGCACGATAGATTTGCGGGATTCTTCCTCGAACGTATCGTAACGGTCTTTGACCGATTCCTTCATGATTTTGTCCTGAAGCATCATAATCGCATGAACGAGCATTTCAGGGCGGGGCGGACAGCCCGGAATGTAAATGTCGACCGGCACGATTTTGTCAACGCCCTGGACAATCGCGTAATTATCGAAAACGCCGCCCGAAGTGGCGCACGCGCCCATCGAGATAACCCATTTCGGTTCGGGCATCTGGTCGTAAATGCGCCGCAAAACCGGCGCCATTTTCCGCGAAACTCGTCCCGAAACAATCATCACGTCCGCCTGTCTCGGAGAAGCGCGGAACGTTTCCGCGCCGAACCGCGAAAGGTCGTGACGCGACGAAACGGTGTTCATCATTTCAATCGCACAGCACGCCAAGCCGAACGTGGCTGGCCAGATTGAAGATTTGCGCGCCCAGTTGATGACGGCATCGAGCTTGACGGTGACGACGTCCGGCAGTGATTCCCAAAGTGTATTTTCTAAACCCATTTTGTAAACTCCTAAAATTTTTAAGCTGCTACTTTTTGAAGGTTAGATGCTTCCCGGCGGCGGGCATTTGCCATCGCTTTTGCCTCGGCGCGGGCTTCGGCGCGAGCCTGCAATCCCCAATCGAACGTGCCTTTTTTCCAGACGTAAATGTACCCGACAACCAGCGTCGCGACGAAAACCAGAATTTCGATAAACGCGACCGTGCCGAAGACCGTTTTGCCCTGGGCGATCAGATATTTGAACGAGACGGCGAACGGCACCATAAAGAGCACTTCGATATCGAAAAGCAGGAAGATGACGGCGACCGTGTAGAATTTGATTGAAAACTTATCGCGCGCCGTGCCGATCGGGTCTTTACCGCACTCGTAGGGCATCAGTTTGGTCGCCGTGCGCTTGCGCGGTCCGATAAGCTGCGTCACCAAAAGCTGGCTGGCGGCAAAGCCCACCGCGACCAGAAACATGATGCCAATCGGCGCGTAATCCATAATGCTGAAATCGTTCATCGAATTTTATAATTTCCTTAGCTTTTAGCCGTCAAATTAACGCGTAAATAATACCTGTCAAATTTGAGAATTATTGCACAAATTAAATCGTAAGTTAAGCTAGAAAGAGAGTCAAGAGTCGAGAGTCGAGAGTCGGCGGACGGTATTTGCCGGCGATGCGACTTCCGACTAATTTTTATTGACCGCGCGCAAGCGGCTGTGATAATTTCTTAAATGGTGCTATTGCCTGAATTCTACTGCCTTTACACACCTCCTAATACTAACGCATTGTGATAACCGGATTTAATACAGACATCGAACACGGCGGCGTGACCTATCACGTTCAAACCGAAGACAAAGGTGTGGAAACGCCTCTGATTTTGTCTCTGGTCTATAATCGCGGCACAATTCTGGCTAGCAAACGTTCGCCCTACAACGATTTGCTGCAAAGCGGTTTCGACGAGCAGCTGCTTGCCGACCGCCTGCAAAAACAGCACAAGCTCATCTGCGCGGCGGTGCGTGCCGGTCGCATCGAAGAGTTAAAGCAGATGACGGCGAAAGAAGCGGCTCTGAAAAAGGAAGCAAAAGCAGGCGGCATTCCGGCGACGGCTGCCGGTCAAGCGCAAGTCGTGCCGCAAGCGGAAGTACAACCCGCGATGGCGGCGCAGCCCGCGCAGAATATCGTAAACACCGCAGCGCAGCCGGTCACGCCGGAATTAAAAGCGCCGCCGCGCGAAGTTATCCAAAGCGCGCCGCCCGCCATTCCGCAGCCGAAGGAAAGTTTTGTGCCGGCGATTCCGCAGCCGAAAGAAGAATTGGTCTGGGATTTGCCGCTCGAAATTATCGATGACGATTTTATCGTCGATGTCGGCAACATCATCGAAGCCGAAACGATTCTCGCGGCGGACGCGGTCGAGGTTATCACCGATTTAAACACTGCGCCGAAAATTAAGAAACCGAATCTTGAAATCGAGCTTTTAAACGAAACGATTTTCAAAGCCGGCGAAAGAAAAACTCTCAACATCCGCGTCTTTCGCGGCAGTTCCCAAAACTTCATCCGCGAAGCGCAGGTCATGGTCAAGGTTTTGGGTTCGAGCTTTCGCCCTCTGATTTTTCATGCGCGAACAAATGAGCAGGGCGTGGCGGTCGTGCATCTGCAATTGCCGCAGTTCCGGTCGGGGCGCGGCGCGATTCTGGTGCGCGCCATCAGTGACGGCGAAGAAGCCGAGCTTCGGCAAATCGTCAGACAAAGCTAAAGCGATTTTGAATTTTAGTTTTTCGATTGGTTTGGTAAAATTCGTTAGTGAATATTATGAAAGTCTTCATTAACGGCGAAACTAAAGAAATTGCCAAGCAGTTCAATCTGCTCGAACTTCTCCAGGAGTTTGCTTTGCCGTCCGAGCGCGTCGCGATTGAACTCAACAAACAAGTCGTCCGCAAAAAGGATTGGGAAAGCATCCTCGTCAACGACGCGGACAAAATCGAAATCGTCCATTTCGTCGGCGGCGGGTGAAATCAATTACGAATTACGAATTACGAACGGCGGATTAAATTTTTCTAATTTAGTCCGCGTTTCTTTTGCGCAGGCTTTTTAGTTAAGATTAATCTTATAATTCGTAATTCGTAATTCGTAATTCGTAATTTTTATGACAGACACATTTACATTGGCGGGAAAAACTTTTAATTCGCGCCTGATTATCGGGACGGGGAAATACCGTTCGTTTGACGAGATGCGGGCGGCGCACCGCGCGTCGGGCGCGGAGATGGTGACGGTCGCGGTCAATCGCGTTCCTTTGGACAGGGCGACCGAGTCGTTTCTCGATTACCTGGCGCCCGAGATGCAGATTTTGCCGAATACTGCCGGGTGTTATGATGCCGAGCACGCGATTCGCACGGCGCGACTGGCGCGTGAAGCATTGGAAACCGACTGGATAAAGCTCGAAGTTATCGGCGACAAGGTCACGCTGCTTCCCGATAACGAGCAAACATTAGAAGCCGCGCGCGTTTTAATTAAAGAAGGCTTTATCGTGCTGCCCTATTTCACGGACGATTTGATTATGGCGAAAAAGCTGCTCGACGCGGGCTGTCCCGCCGTGATGCCGCTCGCCGCGCCGATCGGTTCGGGGATGGGCGTGCAGAATCCTTCAAATTTGCGCATCATGCGCGAGCAATTGCCCGACGCGACGATTATCGTCGATGCCGGAGTCGGCGTTCCGTCAGATGCGGCGATTGCGATGGAACTCGGCGCGGACGCGATTTTGATGAATACGGCGATTGCCGAAGCGCGCAGCGCCGAACAGATGGCGACGGCGATGAAACTGGCGGTGCAGGCGGGTCGCCTCGCATATCTTTCGGGCAGAATGCCGAAACGCCTCTATGCCAGCGCGTCGAGTCCGATTGAAGGCGCGATAAAATAGTGGTCGGCGGTCAGTAAACGGTGGTCAGTATTTTCGTTGAGAATCGTTCGCGCAAATCAAACGGGTCAGCCTGCAAAACTTTCGGGTGTGTTTGCAAAAGAATCTGCCGTGAGTGGCTTTGCACAAAAATTAAGAAAAGCGCATATGACAAATAAAATCGAGCGTTTGGAGTTCCCGGTTTATCCGGCTTTCCTTAAAAGACAGCCAAGTGCGTTCCGCGTTGAAACTCCGAATTGATTTTTGCGCAACGCCGCCGTGAGTACAAAAAAGCGATAAAAAATGATTTCAAATCCGCAAAAAAGGTCAAATTCGGCGTTGTGTTACGCGCTGGTCTTTTTTGGGTTTTTTATTATGTTTTGCACGCTTCTGCTGGCGGTTTATCTGAAAAACCGCGTTATCGAAGTCGTCAGCGAGCCGCCGGAGCTGACGGGCATCAGCGAATCCGGGCAGCTTCGGTATCTCGACCAGCAGATTCGAGCCAGGGAACAATCCATCGAGTTTGAAAAACGAATTCCCGATATGGATGAATTTGAGCGCCGAAAGCAGGAAGCGCAAAAAAGACTCGATGAGGTGAAGACGGGTAAAAGCCCGACGGGCGAGGTCAATATAAACGTCGCGAGCGTCGCGGAAAATAAAACCGATAAAATAAAGCGTCTCGAAGAGGAAAAAGCAAAATTAATCGCCGAAAAAGATGATTTAGCCGGAAAAATGCGCGCGAAACAGATGCGCCCGCGCTCTTTCGGCGAATGGCTCGAAGATTACGGCATCGCGCTTCTGGTTTTTGCCGTTTTTCCGCTCGGCTTATTCAGCCTCTACCTGCTGCGGTTCGTCGTCGGCGGACGTTTGCCCGCGAGAAATCCATTAGCATTGACCGATTTAGAAAGAAGATGCGTTTTGTTTGTACCTTTCGCAATCGTCTTTTCGGCGTTCGGCTTGTTTCTCTATATATGGATTTTAGACCTTATCTATTAGTAATGAAGTTTTTGAAAATCTCAATTGTTTTATCATTCATCGCGGCGGCAATCGCCTGCAATCAAGCGGCGGCACCGCGCAAAGGTTTTGTTATCGCCGACAGTAAATCCTACGAAGCCTCGCTGTTTCGCCAGAACTGCGCGATTTGTCACGGGCAGGAAGCCGACGGCAAGGAAATGAACGGCACGATAATTCCATCATTAAGATACGGCGACGCCGCCAAAAAGAGCGAGCAGGAAATCTACGACCAAATCAGTAACGGCAAGCTCCCGATGCCCGCCTTCAAAAATCAATTGACCGACGACGAGATAAAACGCATGGTCAAATTCGTCCGCCGCGATTTGCAGGGGAAAGATAATTAGCCGCGAACAAACACGAAAGAACACGAAAATTTTTAAAATATCTTTCGTGAAATTTTGTGTTTTTTCGTGGCTAAAATTAAAACTCGAATTCGGCGACAATCGGCAGATGGTCTGAGGCGAAGCGCGCCGTGCGGCTTTTGTGCAGAAAGGCGTTGGCGAGCCTGAAATTTTTGTCGAAATAGATGTGGTCGAGATGAAAAATCGGCAGGATGCCGGGAAACGTGCGCGTTACGCCTAAATGCGCTTTGGCATCGACGGCTTGAAATTTCGTTTTGAAAAGTTTGGTCGTCAGCCCGTGCGTCCATTCGTTGAAATCGCCGGCGACGATGCGTTTTCCGGTAAAGCGCGCGTGTTCCAGAACGTGCGCATGGAGAAGCCTGTGAACCTGTCTTCGGCGCTCGAAAAACGACGTGCCGAGATGGACGTTGAAAAACTGCAAAGAATCGTGCTGCCCGAGTTCGATTTCCGTCAAAAGACAACCGCGCGGCTCGTATTTATTAATGCTGATGTCGAAATTCTGTGAATGCCGGACGGGCAGGCGAGTCAAAACCGCGTTGCCGTAACTGCCGCCCTGAATGCGCCGGTTTTCGCCGAGGAAAAAGTCCATGTTTAATTCATCGGCGATAAATTCGGCTTGATGGGTGCGCCGGTCGGCGTTTTTGTGACACAAAACTTCCTGCAAAGCGATAACGTCGGCGTCGATTTCCTGCAAAACTTCGGCAATTCGCTCGGGCGAAAACCGCCGGTCGATGCCGACGCATTTGTGAATGTTGTAGGTCGCAATGCGAATTTTATTCATACTTTTTACCGCCGCAGGACGCCGCGAGGAATTAAAGATATTTTATAAACGGATATTTTTAATTTTCCGATAAGCCTTATCTATAAATTGCCTGTAAAAATAAAATCTCTGCGCTCTGCGGCGGCGGTTCAATTATTCCGGTAATTTTTCAAAGCCTTCATCAAAGTCGGCAAAGCCAGTATAAGCAGTAGGATGACGAGCGGAATGGATGCGATGCGCGGAAAAAATATCAATAACAGCGCGAGAATGAGCAGTCCGCCGCCGACAATTGCCAAAAGCCTGGCTTCCGCCGCGCCGAGGGCAGCTTGTTTCGTGATGACCGCGCTAATCGCGGTCGCGGCGTTGATGGCTCCGGCAGTCGCTTTGCGGACACTGCCCGCGCCCCTGCCTTTGAGCCGCTGTTTTTTGCCGACGCGCTCGGTTCGATTGGCTTCATTCAAAACGATTTCGGTCGAATTTTCCAAATCTTTGAGAAACATTTCCTGCATTTTTTTGGCGAAATCTTCGTCTTCGATTAAAACGTCAAGCTCGTAATTGCCGAACCAGCTCGCGATGTTCAGGTTGGTTGAGCCGACGCGCGCAAATCTGCCGTCGAACACGGCGGTTTTCGCATGAATCATCGAGCCGTTCCATTCAAAAACGCGCACGCCCGATTCGAGCATCGCGCGGTAAGTCGAGCGCGTCGTATCGCGAATCAAACCGATGTCGGTGCTTTGCGGAACGAGAATTCGCACATCGACGCCGTCTGCCGCCGCATCTTTAATCGATTGCAGGTAAGCGGGCACGCCGACGAAATAAGCGTCCGTAATCCACATCGTTTCGCGGACTCCGGCGGCTAAAAGCTGGTCGATGCGGTAAATATGCGAGCTTGACGGGACGCCTTCGACGACGCGCAGCGCGACGCTGCCGCTTTTTTGGAAATCCTCGCGTTTGGCGAGCGCCTGTCTTTCCATCGGGGCGCCCGCCTGTGCCCAGATATTGGCAAACGCGTGCTCGACGTCGGCAACCGCCGCGCCGCGAATCTCGACGCCCGTATCGCGCCACGCGGGCATCTGTTTTTCGGGACGCCCGACCCAATCCTGCCCGACGCAAAGACCCGTCACGAACGCAATCCGCCCGTCAACCACCAGGCTTTTTCGATGGTCGCGCACCAGAACCAGCAGCGGGTCTAAAAATCGCGGCGGATTGTAACAGCGCACGTCAACGCCGCCTTGGCGCAAACGCCGCCAGAATTTACGCGAAGTTTTACCGAATCCGCCGAGCCAATCGTAGAGCAGTTTGACTTCGACCCCGGCGCGCGCCTTTTTTATCAGCGCGTCGGCAAACAGCTCGCCCTGCTCGTCTTCGTGAATGATGTAGCTTTCAAAAAAGATTCTCTCCCGCGCGCCTTCAATCGCCGCCAGCCACGCCGGGTAATTTTCACGCGCGTCGATTAATAATTTGACCTCGTTGCCCGTCAATAATTCCGCGCCCGTCACGCGGTCGAACGCGTCTTCGACGAATTTGTGACTCAAAGTAAAAGCATCGACCGGCGTTTTTTGCAGACTATTCTTTTTCATCATTCGAAAGGCTTTTTGAATTATACAGTGCGAAGCAAAACCTACAAAAAATATTTGCGCGCCGCCGGAATCGTGTAAAATATTTGAAAATGAAGAGAGGAAGATTTTTTAATCGAAAAGCTTGGCTGGCAATTTTCATACTGTTCAGCTTAATCGGCTGCCGGTCTGACGTTGCACAGCAAATCGAAGATACGAAACAAGCGGAAGCAATGATTGAAAAATCCCCGACATATAAGGAATTGGATGATTTGTGCAGCCAGATCCCGAAACCCGGACATTTTGAACTCGTTGGTAAAATAATTCCAGGCAGAGGCAGGATTGTCCGGCACGAATATTATTTGGAAGGCGACCGTGAGGACATAAAAAACTTTTACTTTAAATATTTTACCGGTAATGGTTGGCAAACCTCCGACATTGAAAGAATCGCCGGTGAGGCTTTTGAGTTTAAGAAAGACAGATATGAAATCGAAATCAGTCCGGGCTACGGAAGAGGTAAGGCAAATTATAAATTTAGTTGTAAATTTTTGGCAGGAAATTAAGCAAGACGCCTTTTTACCGAAATTAAAATAATAAGCATAATGAAACTATGAAAATCTTATTGTCAGGCGCGAGCGGTTTGATCGGGACGCATTTGATTCCGACGTTACGGGCGAAAGGTCACGAAATCTTTAAACTTGTAAGGAAAACGCCGCGCGATGCGGACGAAATTCGATGGGATGCCGGGAAAGGTTTTTCTGATGCCGAGGCGGCAAAATTGGAAAATTTCGACGCCGTAATTCATCTCGCGGGCGAATCGGTCGCGTCGGAAAACTGGTCGGCGGAAAAGAAACGCCGCATTCGCGAAAGCCGCACGACCGGAACGCGCGTGCTGGTTGACGCTCTGCGAAAAACGGACAATCCGCCGAAAGTTTTCCTTTCCGCATCAGCCACGGGTTTTTACGGCAATCGCGGCGACGAGGATTTGACCGAAAGCAGCCCGAAAGGCGAAGGCTTTCTTCCGGACGTTTGCGAGGAATGGGAACAGCAAGCCGCAAAAGCGGAAGATTTCGGCGCGCGCGTTTGCGTGCTGCGCACCGGCGTCGTGCTGGCAAAAGACGGCGGCGCGCTCGACAAAATGCTGATGCCGTTTAAGCTCGGCGTCGGCGGCACGATAGGCTCGGGCAAACAATGGATGCCGTGGATTGCGCTCGACGACGTTTTGGAGATTTATCACTTCGCGCTCGAAAATACGGCAATCAGCGGCGCGGTCAACACGACTGCGCCCAACCCGGCGACGAACGAGGAATTTACCAAAACACTCGGCAAAGTCATTAACCGCCCGACGATTTTGCCGATTCCCGAATTCGCCGTTAAATTGTTATTCGGCGAGATGGGCGAACGCCTTTTGCTCGAAGGACAGAAAGTTCTGCCCGAAAAGTTGCAGCACAATGGGTTCGAGTTTAAGTTCCCGAATTTGGAAGACGCTTTGAAACACGCTTTGGAATAATTTAGCCGCGGCTATAATCTTATGAAAATCTGGTTGTCGAAAAACTCCGAGGTTCCCGTCCGCGAGCAGATAATCGCGCAAATCACGCTCGGCATTGCGAGCGGCGATTTGCCGGCGGAGACGCGCCTGCCGAGTACGAGCGAAATGGCGCGGCGGTATAAAATTCACGCCAACACGGTTTCTAACGCGTACCAGATTCTCGCCGAGCAGGGCTGGCTCGAATTTAAAAAGGGAAGCGGCTTTTACGTCCGCCGGTCGAATGCTGCACCGGGCGACAATTCGCTCGACCGGCTCATCGCGCAGTTTGTCACGACGGCGCAAACCGCCGGGTTTTCAATCGAGGAAATAAGGGAGCGCCTCGCGCGGTTTTTTAATTCGCAAAATTCGAATCGCTTATTTGTCGTCGAAAACGACATTGCTTTACGCGATATTTTGATTGAGGAAATTCGCCGCGCCGCGCCGCTCGAAGTCGCGGGCGCAGGCTTTGACGAATTTCACCAAAAACTTTCAAAAACGGGCGCGCGCTTTGCCGCAATGTTTGACGAAAAGGCAAAAATCGGCGCGGTTTTGCCGCCCGAAAAAAACTGTCTCTTTTTAAAAGCAAATTCCGCCGCCGCTTCGATGACCGGCGAGCGGCGTCCGACCGCCGATGATTTAATCGCCGTCGTTTCGGGCTGGGAAAAATTTCTGATTCTCGCCAAAACGATGCTCGTCGCCGCCGACATCGAGCCGGAAAGTCTTCTGATTCGCTCGACGCGCGAGGAAAACTGGCAGAAAGGCTTGAGCGCCGCTTCGATGATAATCTGCGATTCGCTGACCGCGAAAAATCTCCCGGATTTGCAAAATATCCGCATCTTTCGCCTCATCGCCGACGAATCTCTCGACGAGCTGGCGCGGCTTCAATAATGCGTAAAAATGTCCGCTAATCGTGCATTTTTGACGCGTTAAAGCGTTACGCGGACAATTCAAACAGCTCTTAAAACCCGATAAACATTAATTTATTTTACGGCACGCGCATTGCATTTCTTAATTTCAAAAGCCGCGCCGGCGGAGGTGAAATTTATGATGTTTAAGAGCGTGAATTTTAATATTTTTGAAGAAAACTTACAGGACATAGTCTACGGGAAAGAGCGCGTCTCACGAACCGAAGAAAATAATCGGGCGGAAACAAAGACCGCGAGATTAGTGAAGAAAGTACGCGAGATAATCATCAGACCACTGAACGAAACGCGATTTGACCGCGACCGGAAAACAAAATAAAAGGAGAAAAAATGCAGGACGTACAAAATATTCCGAATCCGGATGTAAATTCAACCGAAACAGAAGACCGCTACGGCAACACTTCAGACATTGAACGCGAAAACGACAGCGGCGCGAACGATACGGAAAATATTCCGCTGCCGCCGACCGAACTCAAACCGGCGCCGGTTGAAGAACCGCCGGACACCGAAAAAGCCAACATTGACGAGCCAAAACGCAAACCTTCGGAAATTGTGTGAATAAATTAAATGAACTGTCAGATTGCCGGTTTTAGCCGCAAACGCGGAAAGCGAACTGAAACCGGCTTTCGCATTAGAGAATTCTCTAATGCTCCCCGGAAGTTTGAGCAGCCAAATAAAGTTTTTCGTACTTTTTTAACGGTTCGCTTGACAAAATTTTCAATTGTAACTAAGCTGATTACAGTTATGGCGGCTAATAGTCAATTTGCAGTAGCGATTCACGTTTTAACGATTCTGGCGAAAGCCGGTGACGAGCGCGTGAAGTCCGACTGCGTCGCGGGCAGCATCAACACCAATCCGGTCGTTATACGCCGCCTTTTAAGCAATTTGCAGGAAGCCGGTCTTGTTCAATCGCAGGTCGGCGCGGCAGGCGGGACGATTCTCGCCCGGCAGCCGAAAGACATCCGGCTCTCGGAAGTCTATAAAGCGCTGCCGTGTGGCGAAGTTTTTGCTCTGCATCCGAAAGAACCGAACCAGGATTGCCCGATAGGCAGGAATATGGCGGCTTTTTTGTGCGGCTTGCAAAAGGAAATTGACAAAACAATCGATGAAAAACTGCGTCAGTATACATTGCGCGACGTAATTGAGCACATCGATGGAGCCTAAAAAAATTTTACTATAAACTGTATCAAAAGAGGTTACAAAAGGATTAATTATGAAAGCGGAATTAGGGAAAGAAACATTAACGAACGAAGGGATTTTGGCGCAGTTAAACTGGCGTTACGCGACCAAAGCTTATGATAAAACGCGGAAGATTTCCGACGAAGACTGGAAAACGCTGGAGCAATCGATTCTCTTAGCGCCGTCGAGCTACGGGCTTCAACCGTACAAGGCGCTGGTCATTACCGACCCCGAAATCAGGGAGAAACTGAAACCGGCGGCTTACGGGCAGCCGCAGATTACGGATGCTTCGCAGCTGGTCGTGTTCGCCTATAAAAAGAATCTGACGGACGCGGACGTTGAGCGATTTGTCGAGCGCATTGTGGAAGTTCGCGGACAGGCGCGCGAATCGCTTGCCGATTACGAGAACGTGATGAAGGGCACGGCGCAGCGCGCCACCGCCGGCGGCTATATCGAAACGTGGAATTCGCGGCAGGCTTACATTGCGCTCGGCTTTTTGCTCGAATCGGCGGCACTGTTAGGTATCGACGCGACGCCGATGGAGGGTTTCGACGCGGCGCAGTTTAACGAAATTCTCGGGTTAAAGGATTATTCGGCGGTGGTTGTCGCCGCACTCGGGTTTAGAACTGCGGAAGGCGATTGGCTGGCAAATCTGCCGAAAGTGCGAATGCCGGAAAGCGAAGTAATTGAAAGAATCTGATTTTCGAGGCGAGCAGGGGACAGTTCAAAACGGGCGAGGGAAGTTTTTATGCAATCGAGGGAGTTTGAAAATAAACGCGGGATGCTTTCCAATGGGAAAATGTCAACATTTTTGCTGAAAATGTCTTCGGAAGGCATCCGCGTTTATTTATGGTTTCTGCAATTCAGCAATTATTTATTAAGATTAGTTCAGTAACGGGGAACATTGAATTTTTTTTGAAGGAGAAAAGAGTATGAATGGATTTTTAAATAGCTGGTCGCCGCGCATTTTGAGCGTTCTGCGGATTATTACGGGATTTTTGTTTCTCTGGCACGGAAGCCAGAAACTTTTTAACTTTCCGCCTTCGCCGATGCCGGGCGGTGGCGGCGGCGGGTTTATGACGTTTGCCGGGATTTTGGAATTTTTCGGCGGGCTGCTGATTTTAATCGGCTTATTTACGCGCTGGACGGCTTTTATTTTATGCGGAATGATGGCGGTCGCTTACTGGATGGCGCACGGGACAAACGGGAAAGGCTTTCTGCCGCTCTTGAACGGCGGCGAGCTGGCAGTGATTTATTGTTTCGTGTTCCTGTATTTCTTTTTCGCGGGCGGCGGCGCATGGAGCGTCGATAATTTATTGTTTAATCGCCGCGGAAACGATTCTCTATCGTGAGCAAGGTTTGATTTAAAGAAAAATGTCGTTCGATAGATGACATTTTTCTTTCAAAAAATATGAAAGAATATATCGAAAAAGGGATGACGTTTGCCGGGTATATCAAGTTGATTGACGACCTTCTGCTCGACGGCAAGACGACCGGAACGAACCAATCGGAAGCGATGTTCGGTTACGGCAAGTTGAATCGCCGGCGAATGCACCGTTTGGAAAAAACGGTTTCGCTCGATGAATCTTTGCGCGAAAAGGTGCAGAATAATAAGCGAAAGATGATTTGGCTGGTAATTACGGAAGGCTGGTGCGGCGATGCCGCGCAGAATATTCCGATTATCGAAAAGATTGCCGCAGAAAGCGCGCTTATCGAAACACGTTACGTTTTGCGCGACGAAAATCTGGAATTGATGGACGCGTATTTGACGAATAATGCGCGTTCGATTCCGAAATTAATCGCGCTCGACGCCGCGACTCTCGCAGTCATCGGAACCTGGGGACCGCGACCGAAAGAATCGATGGATTTGTTTATCGAGCTTCGCGAGCGTGGTTTGGAAAAGCCTTTGATAATGGAAAATTTACAGCGTTGGTATATCGCCGACGAAAACCGGACGATTCGGAAAGAATTTGAGAAACTTCTTGAAGATTGGAGCGAATCTAAGGAAAGAACGGCAAAAATTTAAGAGTTTTTTAGAGAATTTGCCCACGAAACACACGAAACGGACGAAAAAATAAATCCTGTCTTCTATTCGTGTTTTTTGTGTTTTTCGCGGGCAATGTTTTTTTATGAAAGCATACGAAATACGGCAGTTCGGAGTCGAAAATCTGGCAATCATCGAGCGCGCCGAGCCACAGATAAACGAGACGGAAGTTCTGGTGAAGTTTCATGCGGCGTCGTTAAATTATCGCGATTTGATGATGGTCGAAGGCAAATATAATCCGCGTCTGCGGTTCCCGCTCGTGCCGTTTTCCGACGGCGCCGGTGAAGTTGTCGCCGTCGGCGAAAAGGTTTCAAAATGGAAGCCGGGCGATCGGGTGACGCCGATTTTTATGCAGGACTGGCTTGACGGCGAAGTTTCGTTTGAAAAAGCGCGCACCGCGCTCGGCGGCGACCGCGACGGCTGTTTGCGCGAATTCGGCGCGTTTGACCAAAGCGGTTTGGTGCGGATTCCAGACCATTTTTCGTATGAAGAAGCAGCGACTTTGCCGTGTGCGGCGGTGACGGCGTATCACGCGCTTTATGCTTCCGGAAATCTGAAGGCGGAAGATACGGTTTTGCTTCAGGGCACGGGCGGCGTTTCGATTTTCGCGCTGCTGCTGGCAAGCGCATACGCCGAGCGAATTATTATTATCTCGTCGGCAGACGAAAAACTGGAGCGCGCCCGCGAGCTCGGCGCGACCGATTTAATCAATTACCGCGAAACGCCGGATTGGGACAAAGCTGTGGTGGAATTAACGAAGCGGCGCGGCGTCGACCACGTCGTCGAAGTCGGCGGCGCGGGAACTTTCCAGAAATCCTTAAACTCGGTCAGAATGGGTGGTCACATCGCCGTCATCGGCGCGCTTTCGGGCGGTCAGGGCGACATCAGCCCGGTTTCGATTTTTATGAAATCCGTGAAGCTGCACGGAATTTTCGTCGGCTCGCGGCAGATGTTCGAACAGATGAATCTGCTGCTTTGCCAGCACAATCATTTGAAGCCGATAATTGATAAAACGTTTGAATTCAGCGAAGTCCGCGAGGCGCTTAGATACATGGAAACGGGCGCGCATTTCGGCAAAATTGTCGTAAAATTGTAAGAATAAGGAAAATTATGAGTGAAATTAAACAGATTGAACCGGCGAATTGGGAAGAGTTTTTGCGCGATTTTGCCGACCGGAACAACGACCGCCGCGCGCGTTTCGACGTTTACCGCGCGGACGGCACGACCGAAGACGAAGGACAGGAAGCGCATCTCGAAGATGTTCGATTAAGAACCGAGGACAATTCAAAATCGGTCGAAATCATTCGCATCGACCGTACAAACCGCGATGCCGGCAAAACGCACGATACGATTACAAACGTTCGCGGAATCGCCGTCCAGTATGACACCGACGGCAGCGAAGACGCGCTCGAAATCACCGACGACGAAAACACGCTCGTCAGCCTGCGCTTCGAATCGCGCATTGACGGAGTATCTTAAAAGGTAAAAAGGGTAAAAGGGAAAAAGGATAAAAGCGTAAAAGGTAATTTGTCGGTTCGCCGTAATAACTTTTTCCCTTTTTTCCTTTTCACCTTTATAAAATCTATGATTGACGAAAAAATTCAGGTTTATGCCGAGCAGCACACGTCAGCCGAGAGCGATTTGCTGACCGAGCTTTTAGAGAAAACCTACCGCGAGCGTGACGATAAATCGATGCTTTCCGGGTTTTATCAAGGTCGGCTGCTTGCCATGTTCAGCAAAATGCTGAACCCGCGCCGCATCCTTGAAATCGGAACCTATATGGGGTATTCGGCGCTCTGTCTGGCGGAAGGATTGACCGTTGAGGGAAAAATTATCACGCTCGACATGAATGCGGAAACCAACGAAATCGCCAAAGAATTTTGGGCGCGGACACCGCTTTACAGCAAAATCGAATCTTACTTGGGTAACGCGCTGGAAATTATCCCGATGCTTAATGAAACATTCGATTTGGTTTTCATCGACGCCGACAAGCCGAATTACGCGAATTATTACGATTTGATTCTTCCGCATTTGAGAATCGGCGGCATTATCCTGGCGGACAATGTTTTATGGAGCGGCAAAGTTCTGGATACCGCCGCCAACAATGACGAAAGCACGGTTGCGCTCGCTGAATTTAGCAAAAAAATCCAGGCGGACGAGCGCGTCAGCAACATTTTGTTTGCCGTGCGCGACGGTGTTATGGTGATTAGAAAAGAAAAAGATTGAGAATGAAATCGAGCGTGCCCGCTTTAATCTGTCTTTGGCTGGTTTTCACGTTTTCGGCGTGGGGACAGAAAACTATCGAATCGACGCCGCTCGACACTAATTCGCCCGAAAATAGTTCCAAAGTTACAAGAGAAGTCTTCGACGCCGCGAAATATCCGGCTTTAACGGCGGTCGGCAGAATCAATTTTATCGGTCAGAGCTGGTGTTCGATAATTCTGGTCGCCGATGACATCGCCGTCACTGCCGGTCATTGTTTTCTGAAGGCGAACGTTAAATTCGATTTAAAAAAAGACCTGAACCCGGCTTTTACCAGCGTTATTTTTAAGCCCGACGGGAACGCGAAAATAGACGACGTTCATGTCAGCCAGGTTTTATCGGCGAAAATGAATCCCGATTACGCGATTGTCCGGCTCAGCAAAAAAATTCCCGAAAGCGTTATCAAGCCGTTAAAAATTTCCGGCGCGACATTCGATGAACTGCGTTCCGATGAAAGCCGTCTCGGGTGCGCCGCCTTTAACGGCGACAAAGAACTCGGCGGCGGCGGTTTGCTGATGACCATCAGCCGGAATGTCAAAATAATTCCCGAAACAAGTTCTAACAACCGCATCGACGCCAGTTGTTTCTCGACCTACGGCGGCAGCGGCGGGCTTTTTTACCGCGAGAAAGTCAGCAGCGCCGAAACCGGCGGCGAATACTTGTTTCTCGGCGTTATCTGGGGCATGATTGACGAAAAACTGAACGAAAAAGGCGAGCTTGTAAAAGCTGAAGACATCATCACGTCGATTACGCCGGTCAGCGCTTTTTATGACGAATTGACTTCCACGCTCGAAAAAAACAATAAACGAAATGGCAAAATCGGAACTGAAAACGAAAGAGAATGAGGCAAGCGTCGAAGATTTTATAAACGGCGTCGAGGGTGAAAACGTTCGCGCTGATTGCCGCAAAATTGTCGAGTTGATGTCCGGCGCAACGGGCGCGCCGCCGAAAATGTGGGGCGCGAATATCGTCGGCTTCGGCTCGCGTAAGATGAAATACGCTTCCGGTCGAGAGCTCGATTGGCTGATTGTCGGCTTTTCGCCGCGCAAGGCAAATCTGACGCTTTATTTGGGAACCGGCGAAGCTTGGAACGACGAGCTTTTATCCCGGCTCGGCAAACACAAAACCGGAATGGGCTGTTTATACGTCAAGCGTCTCGCGGACGTTGACGAAAATGTTTTGAAAAAACTAATCAAAGAATCAGTCGAGAGGGCTGAAAAATAAAAATTATGGCAAACGAAATTTACGAAATTCCCGTGAAAACGATTGACGGGCAGGAAACAAATTTGGGCGAATATAAAGACAAGGTTTTGCTCGTCGTCAACGTCGCGTCGAAATGCGGTCTGACGCCGCAGTATGAAGGACTCGAACGGCTTTACGAAAATTACCGCGGGCGCGGTTTTGAAATCCTCGGCTTTCCGGCGAACAATTTTATGGGACAGGAACCGGGCACGGAAGAGGAAATTAAGGATTTTTGTTCGACAAATTACAGCGTCGAGTTTCCGCTTTTCAGTAAAATCTCCGTCAAGGGCGACGACCAGCACCAGCTTTATCATTATCTGACCGAGACGAAGCCGGACACGGACGTCAACGACGGCGGTTTTGAAGAAAAGCTCAAAGGCTACGGTTCAGTAAGGTCAAAGCCGGGCGAGGTTTTATGGAATTTCGAGAAATTTCTGGTCGGCAAAGACGGGCGTATTGCCGCGCGTTTCGCGCCCGACGTGACACCGGACGATGAGCGTCTGATTGAAAAGGTCGAAGAAGAGATAGAGAAATAAGATTTTGCCCACGCGCAAAATACGAAAGCCGCGAAAAAGAAATCTAAAAAAAGTCTTAAAATTTTTGGTTTAATTTTAGTGAATTTCGTGTGCGCGCGCGGGCAAATAAAAAATAATGGAAAAGCGAACACTGGGAAATTCGGATTTGGAGATTACGCCGGTCGGTTTCGGCGCGTGGGCAATCGGGGGCGGCGATTGGGTTTTTGCATGGGGCGCGCAGGACGATGACGATTCGGTCGCGGCGATTGAACACGCCGTCGCTTCGGGCATCAACTGGATTGACACGGCGGCGGTTTACGGGCTTGGACACTCGGAAGAAGTCGTCGCGCGGGCGCTCAAAAACATCGGTTCGGCGCGTCGCCCGTTGGTTTTTACAAAATGCAGTCTTGTTTGGAACACGGGCGGCGAAGTTTCGCACAGCTTGAAGTCGGATTCGATTCGCCGCGAAGTCGAGGACAGCCTGCGGCGCTTGAACGGTGAAACTATCGACCTTTATCAAATTCACTGGGCAACGTGGTCGCCCGACGACGACGCGCCCGACATCGAAGAAGGCTGGCAGACTCTAAAAGCGTTGAAAGACGAAGGCAAAGTGCGTGAAATCGGCGTCTCGAATTTTAACGCCGCGCAGCTTGAGAGAATCAATAAAATTGCGCCCGTGACAAGTCTCCAGCCGCCGTATTCGATGCTCCGGCGCGGCATCGAGACGGAAGTTTTGCCCTATGCCAAAGCGCACAACATCGGCGTGATTGTCTATTCGCCGATGCAGTCGGGGCTGCTGACAGGCAAAATGACGCGCGAGCGTATCGCCAATATGCCGGCAGACGATTGGCGGCAGGGCAACAAGGAATTTCAGGAGCCGAATCTGACGAAAAACCTGGCACTGGCGGATTTATTGAACGAAATCGGCGCCCGGCACGGCGTTTCGGCAGGCGTTGTCGCGATTGCGTGGACTCTGCGCAGCGATGCGGTGACGGCGGCAATCGTCGGCGCGCGCAGCCCGCAGCAAATCGACGGCATTATCGCGGCGGGCGAATTTCGCCTGTCGAATGCCGAAGCAGCGGAAATCGAAGCGAAATTATAACGGCAGCCTGCGAATGCATTTAGAATTTAGAAATTACAGATTACAGATTACAGATTACAGATTACAGATAATTAGAAGTTTGAAATTTGTAATCTGTAATCACAAACAAAGTGAGTGTTATATGGAAACGAGAAAATTCGGCAAGACGGACATGGAATTTTCCGTGCTCGGCTTCGGCGGCGTGGAAATCGGCTGGAACAATGAAGCGCTCGAAACGGTTGAAGAGTTGTTGAATTCCGCGCTCGACGCCGGTTTGAACGTCATCGACACGGCAGCGGCTTATCGAACTTCGGAGGAGCTGATCGGCAAGGCGGTCGGACGCCGCCGCAAGGAATATTTTCTGCTGACCAAGTGCGGCTCCCTCGACGGCTTTACGCGCGAAGATTGGTCGAAAAAAGGCGTCCTGGAGACAATCGAGCAAAGCCTGCGAAAGCTGCAAACGGATTATTTAGACATCGCGCAGCTGCATAGCTGTTCAGCCGAAATCCTGCGTCAAGGCGATTGCATCGAAGGTTTACAGCGCGCGCGGGAAAAAGGCTACACGCGCTACATCGGCTATTCGGGCGACAACGAGCACGCGAAATACGCGATTGAAATGAACGTTTTTGATTCTCTGCAAACTTCCGTTTCCATCGCTGACCAGGCGGCGATTGACGGTAATATTCCGCTCGCGGTCGAACGCGGCTTGGGCATCGTCGCCAAACGCCCGATTGCGAATGCCGTCTGGCGGCACGACTCAAAACCGGCGGATTCGTATCATCACGAATACTGGGAGCGGATTCAAAAATTAAAATTCGATTTTCTGGATAAATCGCTCGCCGAAGCCACCTCAAACGCTTTGCGTTTTACGATGACGATTCCGGGCATCGACACGATGATTGTCGGCACGACGCGCCCGCGGCGCTGGGAAGAAAACGCACGCCACGTCGGGAAAGGAAATCTGTCGGACGAAGAATTCGAAGCCATCCGCGACCGCTGGCGCGAAGTCGCGGGCGATGATTGGGTGCAGATGACGTAATCGATTTTGGATTTTGGATTTAGGATTTAGGATTTAGGTTTGATTTTGTACGGAAAAGCTTGAAGTTATGGCAAATCCGAAATTAAGACTGGCGGAAAATGCGGCGGGCGAATTTTTTGTCGATTCGACCTGTATCGATTGCGACACCTGCCGCCAATTAGCGCCCGCGACGTTTCGCGACCACGGCGACCAATCGAGTGTTTTTCGTCAACCCGAAACGGCGGAAGAAAAACGCCTCGCCGCGATGGCGATTGTCGCGTGTCCGACCGGCTCAATCGGTTCTGCCGATAAGTCGGACGTGAAAGCGGCGATTGACGCCTTTCCGTTTCAGATTACCGAAAATATTTATTACTGCGGCTTTAATTCGGAAAAAAGCTTCGGCGCGTGGAGTTATCTGATTGTCAGACCGGAGGGAAATGTGCTTGTCGATTCGCCGCGATTTTCCGCGCCGCTCGTCAAAAAAATCGAAGCCATGGGCGGCGTCTCGAAGATGTTTTTATCGCACCGCGACGACATCGCCGACCATGCGCGTTTCGCCGAAAAATTCGGTGCAGAGCGCATTATGCACCTGGCGGACGGCGCGCGGCGTTTCGGAATCGAAACGATTATCGAAGGCGAAGCGGCGGTCGAGTTAGACGACCGGCTGACCGTGATTCCGCAGCCCGGACACACACGCGGCTCGCAGGTTTTGCTTTATAAAAATAGATTTTTGTTTTCGGGCGACCATCTTGCGTGGTCTCCGAATAGAAAATCTCTAATCGCTTTTCGCGGCGCGTGCTGGTATTCCTGGGCTGAGCAGATTCGCTCGATGGAGCGACTCACAGCTTACGATTTTGAATGGGTTTTGCCCGGGCACGGACGCATCGCAAATCGTCCGAAAGCGGAAATGCGGCGACATTTAGTCGATTGTGTTGAATGGATGAAACAAAGAAATTAGAACAAGAGGGAAGTTTATGAGCAGCAGGTTATTTGAAAAATATAAGATTCGCGGGCTGGAATTTCGCAACCGTCTGTGGGTTTCGCCGATGTGTCAATATTCGAGCACCGACGGAATGCCGACCGATTGGCATCTGGTTCATTTAGGAAGCCGCGCGGTCGGCGGTGCCGGATTAGTGATTATGGAAGCGACCGCCGTTTCGCCCGAGGGCAGAATTTCGCCGTCCGACGCCGGAATCTGGTCGGACGCACACGCCCAAAGCTACAAGAGAATTACGAAATTTATCAGGGAACAAGGCGCAATTGCCGGAATTCAAATCGCGCACGCCGGTCGCAAGGCTTCGACCGCCGAGCCCTGGAACGGCGGCAAGCTGGTTAACGAAGGCGACGGCGGCTGGGAGACGGTCGCGCCGAGCGCGATTGCCTTCTCGGACGATTATCCGCAGCCCCGCGAAATGTCGAAGGAAGATATCGAAAAGGCGACCGAAGATTTCGTCGCGGCGGCGCGGCGGGCGGTCGAAGCCGGATTTGAAGTCATCGAAATTCACGCCGCGCACGGTTATCTGTTTCACGAGTTTCTTTCGCCGCTTTCCAATAAACGCGCTGACGAATACGGCGGACGTCTGGCAAACCGGATGCGTTTTCCGCTCGAAACGGCACGACGGGTGCGCGCCGCCGTGCCGGAAAATCTGCCGGTTTTCGTGCGAATCTCGGCAACCGATTGGATGGAAGGCGGCTGGGATTTAGAGCAATCGAATGAATTTTGCCGCGCGCTCAAAGAAATCGGCATCGATTTAATCGACGTTTCGACCGGCGGCAACGTTCCGAATGCAAAAATTCCGGTTGCGCCCGGCTATCAAGTGTCGTTCGCGGCGGAAATTCGCCGGCAGGTCGGCATCGCAGCCGGCGCGGTCGGAATGATTACCGAAGCCGCGCAGGCTGAAGAAATTCTGCAAACCGGCGCGGCGGACGCGATTTTAATCGCCCGCGAATTTTTGCGGGACCCGTATTTTCCGTTCACGGCAGCAAAGGAATTAGGCGAAAATATCGCTTACGTTCCGAAACAATACGGGCGCGCGATTGAAATCCGCGAACCGCAAAGCGCGCATCGCGTTGAAAAGTTAAAGGCAGGAAAGTGAAAAAAGACGAGATTTATAGAAAATTTTATCATTAACTTTTAGAGGAATTATGAGCAGAATTACAAAAATTCCGTTCTCGGTTTTGGATTTATCGCCGGTTTTTGAAGGCGAAACCGCGACGGACGCGCTGCGCAATACGCTGAGCCTGGCGCAGCACGTTGAACGTTTAGATTATAAAAGATTCTGGCTCGCCGAGCACCACAATATGCCGGGCATCGCGAGCGCGGCGACCTCGGTCGTTATCGGTTATGTCGCGGGCGGAACTTCCGTGATTCGCGTCGGGGCGGGCGGCATTATGCTTTCGAATCACGCGCCGCTCGTGATTGCCGAACAGTTCGGAACGCTCGAAAGTCTCTATCCGGGACGCATCGATTTGGGTTTGGGACGCGCGCCCGGCACCGACCGACCGGCGACGCTCGCCCTGCGCCGCATTCTGATAAATGACGGTGAAGAATTTCCCGAAGAGCTGGAAGAACTGAGGCTTTTCTTTCGTGAAACGGTCGAAAATCAAAAGGTTCGGGCGGTTCCCGGCGCGGGGCTCGATATTCCGATCTGGCTTTTAAGTTCGAGTGGTTTTTCGGCGCACTTAGCCGGGGTTTTAGGTTTGCCGTTTGCTTTCGCCGCTCATTTTTCGCCCGAATACACGCTGCCTTCGCTTGAGCTTTACCGCAAGGTTTTTCAGCCTTCCGCCGCGCTCGAAAAGCCGTATGCGATGGTTGCGCTGAATATCGTCGCGGCGGACACGGACGAAGAAGCCGAGTTTTTGGCGACTTCGCAGTATCAATCGTTTCTGAATCTGATTCGTCAAAAGCCGGGCAAAATCCCGCTTCCCGTAAAAGATATGAACGCGATTTGGAGCGAGCAGGAAAAAGCGCTTGTCGCCTCGCGCACCGGCGGCTCGATTATCGGCAGCCGCGAAACGGTGACGAGAAAACTGGAAGAGTATCTGGAACGAACGCGCGCCGACGAGATTATGGTCAACACGATGATTTACGACCACCGGAAACGCCTGCGCTCGTATGAAATCATCGCGGAAATTTTTGGCGAAAACACCGCGAAGTCGGCGGCATAAAAAGAATGATTAGCCGCGAAATAAACCGGGGATGGACGCGGATTTTTGTAGATTTAAAGGAATAAATATAAACTACAAAACAACAATTTCCTTTAATTAAATCAGCGAAATCCCTGGTTTATCCGGGACTAAAATTAAAAATATGAAAGCAATCAGAGTTCACGAACTTGGCGGCGCGGAAAAGCTTCTATTGGAAGAAGTCGAAAGACCGACGCCGCGCGCCGATGAGGTTTTAATCAAGGTCGCAGCTGCCGGGATAAATTACGCCGATACGATGATGCGCGCGGGCAATTACCTGACGAAACCCGATTTGCCGTTCACGCTCGGTTACGAAGCCGCCGGAACAATCGAAGCGCTCGGCGAAAGCGTGACAAATCTTCAAATCGGTCAGCGCGTTTTGGCAACCGTGTCGAGCGGCGGTTACGCCGAATTTGCGACCGCTCGCGCGGCTTTGACGATGCCGATTCCCGATGAATTAGGATTCGGCGAAGCAACCGCGCTGCTCGTGCAGGGCTTGACGGCGCTCGGGCTTTTGAACGAAGCGCGCGAGGGGCAGTCGATTCTGGTTCACGCGGCGGCGGGCGGCGTTGGAACTTTGCTCGTGCAGCTTGCAAAACACAAAGGCTTAAAAGTTATCGGCACGGCTTCGAGTGACCAGAAATTACAGCTCGTTGCAAACCTCGGCGCGGATAAAGCGGTAAATTATACGGAAGAAGATTGGACGGACGAGGTTTTAAAGGCGACCGACGGGCGCGGCGTCGATTGGATTATCGAAATGGTCGGCGGCGCGATTGTCGGGAAAAACCTGAAAGTCCTTGCCAAACACGGCACGATGTGGATTTACGGCGCGGCGTCGGGTGAAGATTTTAAGGTTTCGGTGCTGAGTCTGATGGAAAAAAATCACACGATTCGCGGTTACTGGCTGATGAACGAATCGGTCGAAAACCGCATAAAATTCACCCGTCAATTACTGGAACATCTCGCCGCCGGACGCCTGAAAATTCAGGTCACGGAATTTCCGCTCGAACAGGCACGCGAAGCGCACGAAGCGATTGAAAACCGCAAGACGACCGGCAAAGTTGTTTTGAAAGTAGGTTAGCGGTTTTTACTTTGCGCCTTTGCGGGAAACTTTCTTTTTCCCGCAAAGGCGCAAAGAAAGCAAAGAATGAATATAAAAGACAAAATTATTCTCGTGACAGGCGGCGCACACGGCATCGGCAAGGCTTTGTGCGAAAGATTTCACGCGGAAGGCGCCGCCGAAATCTTTGTCGCCGACATTGATTTTGATAACGCCGAACTCGTTGCGCGAGCCGTTAAAGGAAAGGCTTTTCGATTGGACGTTTCGGACGAAGCGAATTGTAAAACGGTCGTCGCGGAGATTTTAACCGAAGCCGGACGAATTGATTTTATCTGCTCGAATGCCGGAATCGGCGGCGCCGAGGGCAGCCTCGAAGTCGCTAACGAAGTCTGGCAGAAGATTTACGAAATCAATGTTCTGTCGCATATTTATCTGGCGCGCGCCGCGTTTCCTTCGATGGTCGGGCGCGGCGCGGGCGCGTTTTTGATTACGTCTTCGGCTGCCGGACTTCTGACGCATCCGCTGGCTGCGCCGTACGCGGCGACGAAACACGCGGCGGTTGCATTGGCGGAAAATCTGGCGATCGAGTTTGCGGAAAAAGGAATTTATGTTTCGTGTCTCTGCCCGCAAGGCGTCAAAACGCGGCTCATTACCGGCGACGAAGGCAAGCCGAACAGTTTTTTGCTGCCCGAAGCGATTTCGGCGGAAGAATGCGCCGAAGCGGTTGTGAAAGCTTTGGAACGAGAAACTTTCCTGATTCTGCCGCACCGGGAAGTTGCCGATTATATCGTCAAAAAGGCAGAAAACCGCGACCGCTGGCTGCATTCACTGCGGAAAATTCGCGCGGCAATTTTGAGCGCAAAAAATATTTGAATTTTTGCTTGACAAATATATAGATGAATGTCAATATATCTAACAGTCGAGGAGTTATGGACGAACGTAAATTTCAAAAGGTAGCAAAGGCATTGGCTGACCCGCGTCGGTTCGGTATTTTGCAGACTATCGCGACGAGCAATGCGGAAAAAATCTGCTCGGGCAATATCTGCGAAACCGTTTCGGTCGCGCAGGCAACCGTCTCGCATCATTTGAAAGAACTGACGGAAGCCGATTTGATTACGCCGAACAGCGAAGGGCAATTTAAGTTTTTCGCGGTCAATTACGACACGATTAACGAATATGTTGCCGAATTAAAGTCGCGCTTGCGGGTCGAATAAAAACAAAAAATTTTTGCCTGATATATAGATAGTTGTATATATGCAAAGATGTACAAAAACAAAATCATTAATATTTGGGAGGGTGAAATATGAATTACGGAGCTGAAAAAACAAGCAAAACAAATTTTGCGACGGCTATCGAAAAGTTAAGGTTGATGTTGGGATTGGTCATGATGTTCTCGGGGTTATACTTCGGGTTTTTCTCCGCCGGAGTCGGCGAGAGCTTAGGATTGTTGTCCGTGATGGCGTCGCCTTTCGTGATGGTCGTCGACAAATAAGGAAACGGGAAAGGAATATGAAAGGCAGGCAAAAAATAATCTTTGACTGCCCCTGGAATCGAATAAAAACGGGGAGGAAGAAATAAAATGAGTGAAAAGAAAATTGCATTAATAACGGGTGCGAATCGCGGAATCGGGTTTGAAACTGCCAGACAGCTTGGCGCGCAGGACATTAAAGTTCTGTTGGGCGCGCGAAACGCGGAAAAGGGAAAGGAAGCCGAATCGAAATTGAAATCGGAAGGCTTCGATGTCGAGTTCATTTTGCTGGACGTGGACGATGCGGCAACGCATAAATCGGCGGCGAAATATATCGAAGACACTTTCGGGCGGCTCGATATTCTGGTCAACAACGCGGGAATTTACCTCGACGAAAGCGAAAACGGCGCGCCGGTCCAGGCAAGCCGCACGTCGGCGGACATTTTTCGCAAAACTTTCGAGACGAACTTTTTCAATATCATCGGTCTGACGCAAACCCTGATTCCGCTCGTCAAAAAATCGGACGCCGGGCGCATCGTGTTTCTGTCGAGTCTTTTAGGCTCTCTGACCGAGCACAGCAATCCCGAATCGCCGATTTATAACTGGAAAACTCCGGCGTACAACATTTCGAAAACCGCTCTGAACGGTTACGCGGTGCATCTCGCGTATGAACTGAAAGACACGCCGGTAAAGGTCAACGCGGCGCATCCGGGTTCGGTTGTGACGGATATGAATGCCAACGGGCAGATTCCGGTCGAAGAAGGCGCGAAAACTTCGGTCGCGCTGGCGACGCTTCCGGCGGACGGCTACACGGGCAAATTCGTCTATTTGGGCGAACAGCTTGCGTGGTAAGAAATTTTTCCGGCAATTGCGTTAAGATAAATTTAACGCAATTGCCGGAAAATATTTTAGGAGGGAAATTTTTTTAATGAAAATCGGAATTATCGGCGCGGGTCATATCGGCGCGAATGCCGCAAGGCTTTTTACCGAAGCAGGTCACGAAGTCGCGATTGCCAATTCGCGCGGCGCGGAAACTTTAACGGATTTAGTCGCCGGGCTGGGCGAAAACGCGAAAGCGGTCGGCGCGCAGGAAGCGGCAAGTTTCGGCGAAATCGTATTTGTTTCGATACCTTTAGGCAAATACAAGGAATTGCCGGCGGACGCTTTCGCGGGAAAAATCGTGATTGATTCGAATAATTATTACCCGGAACGCGACGGGCAGATTGCCGCGCTCGACCGGGACGAAACAACTTCGAGCGAGCTTTTGCAGGAACATCTTGCGGGTGCGAAAATCGTTAAAGGCTTTAATACGATTTGGTTCGAGCATCTGAAAACCGAGGGCAATAAGGATTTGCCGCCCGCCGAGCGCCGCGTCATTTTTATCGCGGGCGACGATGCGGAAGCCAAACGGGCGGTCGCCGGATTGATTGAAGAAATCGGTTTTGCCGCCTACGATACGGGAAGTCTGGCGGACGGCGGACGCAGCCAGCAGCCCGGGACGGCGATTTATAACCGTGACATAACTTTGGCGGAAGCGGCGGCAATCTTAGGCTCGGAAGGCTACTAACGATTTTGGATTTTAGATTTTGGATTGATAAAATCCTAAACCACTGATTTATGAAAATTTTTTTAACGGGTGCGACGGGTTACATCGGTTCGGTGGTCGCCGAAAAATTGTTGAACAAAGGTTACGAAATAACGGGACTGGCGCGTAATGAAGAGTCGGAAGCAAAGCTGCGCGAAAAAGGCATCGAACCGCTCAGCGGCGATTTGAAAGACATTGAATCATTAAAACGCGGCGCGAAAGAGGCGGACGCGGTGATTCACACGGCGTTTATTCACGATTTCGGCGGTTACGCATCGGCGGTCGAGACCGACCGCGCGGCGACGCGCGCTTTCGCGGAAGTTTTAGGGGGAACGAACAAACCTTTTATCACAACGACCGGCGCGGCATTTCTGGGCGACACGGGCGAGACGGTGGCGGACGAAAATTTCCCGTACGACCGAAATTCGCCTTTTTTCTCGCGCGCCGAAGCCGAACAGGATGCGCTCGCGTTGTCGCAGAAAGGCATTCGGAGCATTGTCCTGCGTCTGCCGCTTTTTGTTTACGGGCGCGCGGGCAGCTCGTTCGTGCCGTTTTTGATTAATCAGGCGCGCGAAAAGGGCGCGGCGAATTATATCGAATCGGGCGGCAAACGCGTTTCTGCCGTGCACGTCGAAGACGCGGCGGATTTGTATGTTCGGGCGCTCGAAACCAGCACGGCGAAAGGGCTTTACAACGTCGCGGCGGAAAATGTTTCGTTTCGGGATTTGAGCGAATCGGTCGCGCGGCTGGTGGGCGTTAAAGCGAAAAGTATTACCGGGGAAGAGGCAAAAACGCAGTTCGGCGCGCTGTTTGATTTTCTTTCCATCAGCAATCAACTGGACGCCGGCAAGGCACAACGCGAGCTCGGCTGGAAAACAAGCTCGGGTAAAACGATTTTGGACGACATCGAAAACGGTTCGTACATAAAATTAAGGCAATAATAAAGGGGGAAATAAAATGAGTAAAAAACAGGTTTGGTTTATCACGGGCTGCTCGACCGGGTTCGGGCGCGAGCTCGCAAAACACCTGCTCGAAAACAATTATCGTGTGGTCGTGACGGCGCGCAACGCCGACAAGGTTCAGGATTTGGTTGAAATCAATCCCGCAAACGCCGTCTCGTTTAATCTGGACGTGACCGACAAAGCGCAGGTTCAGCATATCGTCGCGAAGGCGGAAGAGCATTTCGGCAAAATTGATGTTTTGGTCAACAACGCCGGTTTCGGTTATTTCGGCGCTATCGAAGAATCCGAAGAACAGGAAGTCCGCGCGATGTTCGAGACAAACTTTTGGGGCTTGGCGGAAATGACGCGCGCCGTTTTACCGGGAATGCGCGCGCAGCGCAGCGGCACAATCGTCAATATTTCGTCAATCGGCGGTTTTGTCGGTTTTCCGGGCGTCGGTTATTACAACGCGACGAAATTTGCGGTCAACGGATTTTCCGAAGCATTGCAGAAAGAAGTCGCGCCGCTCGGCATAAAAGTGATTGTCGTGCAGCCGTCGGGGTTTCGCACCGATTGGGCGGGGCGCTCGGCAAACGACGCGCCGCACACGATTGCGGATTACGCGGAAACGGCGGGCGCGAATCAGTCGGCGATTCGCGGTTACAGCGGCAATCAGCCGGGTGATCCGGTGCGCGCGGCAAAAGCGATTGTCGGGGCGGTTGAATCCGATAATCCGCCGTTTAATCTGCTTTTGGGTCGCGCCGCTCTGAAAAATGCGCGTCTGCGGCTCGACGCTCTGAAAAAGGATTTTGACGATTGGGCGCAAACTTCGGAAGGCGCGGATTTTCCGGACGAAGCGGCGTCGGCATCGTAAAAAACTATGAGAAACGGAATTTGTCCGAAATGCGGTTCAAACGAAATTCCGGAGTTCTTAAATTCGGGCAAATAAAAGGTTAAATATCAAGGGGAGGAATTATGAAAACACGAACATTGGGAAGCGATTTGGAAGTATCGGAAATCGGTTTGGGCTGTATGGGAATGTCGGCGTTTTATTCGGGACGCGACAACGCGGAATCGATTGCGACGATTCACCGCGCGCTCGAACTCGGCATTAATTTTCTCGATACGGCGGAAATGTACGGACCGTTTACGAACGAAGAATTAGTCGGCAAAGCCATCAGGGGCAAGCGCGAACAGTTTGTGATTGCGACGAAATTCGGTATTCAGCCTGACCCGAACGACCCGAATAATCGAATAATTACCGGCAAACCGGAAGTTGTTCGCCAATCGGTCGAAGGCAGTTTGAAGCGTTTGGGAATTGACACGATTGACCTCTATTACCAGCACCGAATCGACCCGGACACGCCGATTGAAGAGACGGTCGGCGCCATGGCGAAGCTGGTCGAAGAAGGAAAGGTCAGATTCCTTGGACTTTCCGAAGCCAGCCCGGAAACTCTGCGCCGCGCGTCGAAAGTTCACAAAATCACGGCTCTGCAATCAGAATACAGCTTGTGGACGCGCGACCCGGAAGACAACGACGTGCTCGCGACCTGCCGCGAATTAGGCATCGGTTTCGTCGCTTATTCGCCTTTGGGAAGAGGCTTTCTGTCCGGGCA
>DASWRC010000084.1:0-8451 GCA_036403375.1 Pyrinomonadaceae bacterium | reverse complement strand
AGCAGAAAGGCGTGATGGACGCCATCCAACGAATGCGGTCGAAGGCTTCTGAAAAAGGCGCTTTAAAGTCGAACGAGCAAATGAAGGTTGAAACTCAGACGGTCGACAGCCAATCGGTAATTATCATCGAACAGTCGAATCCGCAAGTCGTGTACGTGCCGTCATACGACCCGGTAGTCGTTTACGGTCCGCCGGTTTACCCGTATCCGCCGATTTACTACCCGCCGTATCCGGCTGGCGGTTATGTCGCGGCGGGACTTATCGGATTCGGTCTCGGCGTTGCCATGGGCGCGGCGTGGGGCGGCGGCTGGGGCTGGGGCGCCGGCTGGGGCGGCGGTGATATTAACATTAACAATAATAACAATTTCAACCGCAACACCAACATCAACGGCGGAAACCGCAACCAAATTAACGGCGGCAACCGCGTCAACGGCGGCGGCGGCGGTAAATGGCAGCACAACCCTTCGCATCGCGGCGGCACGCCGTACGGAAACCGAAAAACGGCAGATAAGTTCGGCGGCACGACGCGCGGAGATTCGCTGCAAAACCGGCAAAGGAACGCTAAGAGCGACCTCGGCAATCGCAATAACGGTTTAAGCAATCGCAATGACGGACTCGGCAACCGCAACAATGGAGTAGGCGACCGCAACAATGGCGTGGGCGACCGTAATAATGGAGCCGGTAACCGTAATAATGGCGTAGGCGACCGTAATAACGGAGTGGGCGATCGCAATAACGGAGCGGGTAACCGCAATCAAGGACTCGGCGACCGCAACCAGGGCGGCTTTAACAACGGCAAGGGCAAGGTTTCAGACCGCTCAAGCGGCGGCGGCGGAAACAATCGTTCGAGCCTGGGCGGCGGCAGCAGTTCCGACCGCGTCGGCAATCGAAGTTCGAGCAGCTCGAACAGGAGCAGCGGCGGCGGCGGCGGTTTTGGCGGCGGGCGTTCCGACGGCTTCAGCGGCGGCAGATCGAGCCAGAACAGTTCTCGCGGTTCGTCCAGCATGAGTCGCGGCGGCGGTGGCGGTATGAGTCGCGGCGGCGGCGGTGGCGGCGGCAGCAGAGGCGGCGGCGGTGGCGGACGACGGAGGTAAATAGTTATGAAACGGAAAATAATTTTGAAAACAGCATTATTGAAACTTACGCTTTCGGGAATTTTATTCAGTGTCAGCATGGCGGGATTTGCCTGTTTGCTCATCCTCGGCGCCGGGTTGACGACGAGGGCGCAGGAAAAAGGGACAGTTTCAAAGGAAAAACAGACGACATTCGCCAAGCCCGAAGAAGCGGCAGAGGCATTGGTTTCCGCCATCGAAAAATTCGACGAGCCGGTTCTGCTGGAGATATTGGGTCAGAACAGCTACGACATCATTCATTCGGGAGACGCCGTGTATGACAAGGATGTTGGGAGCCAGTTTGCCGGACTCGCCCGCAAATCAACGAAAATCGTTTACGATAAGCGGAATCGCAACCTTTCCTATATGTCGGTCGGCGAGGACGGCTGGCAGTTTCCGATACCAATCGTCAGGAAAGGCAAAACATGGTATTTCGACACGCAAGCCGGACGCCAGGAGATTCTGTACCGGCGAATCGGCAGAAACGAGCTGGACGCCATCGACGTTTGTCGCGGCTATGTCGAAGCCCAGCATGAATATGCGTTGACAAAGCACGACGGCGCGCTGGTCAACCAGTTTGCCCAGCGCATCATCAGCTCGCCGGGCAAACAAGACGGGCTGGCATGGCAGAACGCGGACGGAAAATGGGGCGGAACGGTCGGCGAGCGAGCCGCCAAAGAGATTGAGAAATCCTACACCGGAAAACCGGCTCCTTTTCACGGTTATTATTTTAAGATTCTCACAAAACAAGCTCCGATAGGTCATGTCGGCGCAATTGATTATGTCCAAAACGGTGTGATGATCGGCGGATTCGCTCTTTTAGCATATCCTGCCGTTTATCGCAGCACGGGAGTCAAAACTTTCATGGTCAGCCACGACGGGGTGGTTTATGAAAAAGACCTCGGTCCGGACACGGCGACGCTTGCCGCGGCGATTGACACCTTTAGCCCGGATTTGAGCTGGAGCCCGACATTCGACGATATTGAATAGTAACCGCAGGTCGTCAAAAAAGACTGCCGAACAACTTCGACTTGATTACCCCCGGGATGACAGCTCGCTTCTGCGCTTAAAACATTGACGCGGTTGCGAGCTGTTTGTCCATAGCAATTTTCGTCACCGGCGCTTTTGCAAAAACATGCAGCTAAACTTTTTTACTTCGATTGCCGCCTCTTCAAACCGACATGAGCGATAAAGTTCAAGGCAGGAGGACAATCTTCCGGCATTTTTTGTCGATGCCGATCCTGATTGTCGTGCTCGGTTGCGCCGCCCTCGCGCAGGAAGTAGAGCCGCGCGCGTATTCGCGCGCGCCGGTCTCAACGCAGACCGTCATCTTCACATATGCCTACCAGAGCGGCGACGTTTTCACGGACTCGGCACTTCCATTGAGCGATGTCAGCGTCAATCTCAATTTGGCTTCGATAGGTTATGCGCGAACGTTCGGTCTGGCTGGACGGCAAACCAACGTCGGGGTTTTTATTCCTTACGTCTACGGCAAAGTAAGCGGCAACGTCTTCGAACAGCGGCAGGAAGTTACGCGTTCCGGGCTTGGCGACATGCGACTCAGAATAACCCATATGCTGACCGGCAGTCCGGCGCTGAAACCGAAGGAATTCGCTTCTTTCAAGCGCAAAACGCTTATCGGAGCAAGCCTCTCGGTAATTGTTCCGACGGGACAATACGACCCGCGCCGGCTCGTCAATATCGGCTCGAACCGCTGGGCGTTCAAGCCGGAGATCGGAATATCGAAACCCTTCAAACGCTGGACGCTGGAACTCGCCGCCGGTGCCTGGCTGTTTACGCCGAACAATGATTTTTTTGGCGGAAACCGGCGCGTGCAGAAGCCTCTGCTTTCGCTTCAGGCACATGTCAGCTACACAATTCGACCGCGCATGTGGGTGGCGGTCGGCGGCACTTATTTTAACGGCGGGCGCACCGAACTCAATAAGGTTTTAAACGCCGACATACAGAACAACGTGCGCTTCGGGGCGACGTTTTCCTATCCGCTGGGTAAGAGTAATTCATTAAAGATTTCCGGTTTTCGCGGAGTGACGACGCGCTTCGGGGGCAATTTGACTACTATTGCCGTCGGCTGGCAGCACACCTGGTTCAAGTGAAATTACGGCATTTTTGCGGGAAGCGCAGAGAGCTTTACATGAAAATTAGGCGAAAGGCTGAATCCGAAATTGAATAATTCTACATTGTTCATAAAAACACGCAGTTATCGATTGAAAAATAATGAAGAATGTAAAATACGGGATGACCCGCGTGATTAAGTCCGGTCTGCTTTATTTTTTTGCAGGGCGGTGAAGTCCGGGAAATGAAATTCACTTGTATCTGTCCGAACTAGCCAATTCCCCCGCATATGAGGTCAGATTACTCCAGCTTGCTCTGAGCGGCGGCGAATAAAGACCGAATTTTGATTGTATGGATTGCCGAACCTGCTTCAATAATACGGGAATTTTTTTGGTTTCAAGTTTATCCATCAGATACCGCAGAGCGTATGTTTCCGCCCAGTTTTCGCGTTCCAGCTTGATTTGCGTCGGGATGCCGCCCATTCTTCCCGCCAATTCCGCCAGTACCGGGTCAGCGGCGTTATGTCCGTTCTTCAAAAAGCGGTCGGTGAAGATTTGCGAGAGGTCGTTCTGCAATTGAAAGACTGCTCCGTCCGTCTGGTCGGCGTGTTCGATGTGTCCAAACTCGTGAGCGAATTTAGCCGCTGCCAAAATGTCGCTGCCGTTGTTGACCCAATCTTCTTTAACCGACCCGAGCGAGCCGAGAACCGGATAATAAAGGACATCGCCGGGAATGCCGTAATCGAGCTGAGAACCGAGATTAATGGTAATTCCGACGAGCTTTCTGTTCTCCCATTGATAGTTGTTAACATTCGCTCCCTGCTTTTTGCTTTTTGAGACGACAATCGTCAGCCGGAATGCAGGGTTTTCAGCGTATTTTGTCCATAGCTGACGCCCGGATTCGACCGACCGCAGCATCGTTTTCCAGCGATTGTATCTTTCGCGGTAGCGGTCCGGAATCCGCTCGACGAGATGCACCGGCGACACGTCCGTTTTTTTATCGGTCGTTGATTCACAGTTACAGGAATTCCAATACTGTGCAGTTACAGGCAGCGAAATTGCTGCCATAAAAACGGCAGCCGCCACTATCCGGGCGAGATTTGCTCTGCTCGTCCGGCACCGAAGTGCAAACCGGAAAAAGCGGTAAATCGATTTTTGTAAGCTGGTGTTTGGGGAGCTGCACCGTGACTTTAATGCCCGTTTGGATAACATCTCGATACTCCTTAATAAGCTGCTGGCGGATTTTTCACGGCGCGGATTTTCCTTAAATTTTGAGAATGTATGCAACTGAATTTACGAGGTCATTTTTTGTTAGCGTCGAACTCTTACGCCCCGACCGGCAATTTTTCTTCCTGCCGGGTCGCGCTGTCTCGCCTGATTCTAAATGACTTGTTCGCCTCTGCCGCACAGGGCGACTTTACGGAAAAACTTACCTGACATCCTTCCCTCCGTCTGATTTTTGCGTGGTTGTTTAACGCCACGATTATATTCAGCCGCAACGGGCATCAGAACTGTCAAAACTTACAGTTCGGACGCCCGGCAAAAAAAATGGTCAATACAATTTACAAGATTCCGAATATTAAAGATTTTTATTTACACCGCCCTTTGAAAGCAGTAATCTAAATAATAGACAGAAGAAAGTAGCCGGGAAGAACAAATTCAAACCAACACGGTTTTTGACTTTTCTGTTAATTTTGGCTCCGGTTGGCTTAGTTTCTTAACCTGCCCGGCATAAAGACGAAAAGTAAAAAGGTTGGATATTTAAATACGCGGCTTTCTGAAGCAAGCAATTCAAATCCGATTCGATTAGCGAAGACTGCGACCCGTCAAGTCCGGCGGCGAAAACAGTCCGGCTTCGATTGAAGGCGCGAGTTAATTTGGCGATTACGCGAACTGTCGAAATCGGATTCATGGTTGGAGAAGACATATTCGAAAAGCTTCTCGTCAAAAAATTATAAAGAGCTCCCAGCGGAAAACGCCCCACCGGAATAAATAAGAAACCGCCTAATAACGTTGCCACTCGGTCTGAATAATCTGCTTCGTTGATAAGTTTAGGGTAAAGCGAAGGTTTGCATGACTTCTAAATCAAGTTATGTGAATCGGGAAAACTCTCATTAAATCGAACCAGGGAAATAGAGAGTAAGGTAATAGACGCCTTTAAAAGCTTCAAAGTGAACAAGGGAGCCGTTTTTTTTTACGAAGTTCATGAGAATTATTACTAACGCATACTTGATGGTTTCCGCAGGCTGTTTGACGCTCGGTTTGATTTACCTGCGTTTCTGGTTTACCGAGCATAGGCGGCGCGATTACCTTGCCTTTCTCTTCATTTGCCTTTCAGCCATGCTCTTTTCCTGGTGCGAGCTGGGAATGCTGCATTCTTCGACACCGGAAGAATTTATTTTTTGGGCGCGAAGCAGCCACATTCCGAGCGCCGGCGCGGTAATTTCGATAGCCTGGTTCGCGCATCTCGCGCTTGCCGGGCGACGCTGGCTCTTTTTTACCATCTGCGTAGTCCGGCTCTTGACGCTGACGCTGAATTACGTGTTCCCGAACGGCATTAATTTCCGCGAGATTAAATCAATCCAGCAAACTCAGGTTTTCGGCGAGACGCTCTCTTATGCGATAGGAGTGCCGAATCCGTGGACGCTCATCGCCACCAGCACGTTTGTTCTGCTGATTATCTACAGCATCGACGCGAGTCTTCGAGCATGGCGCCGCGACGACTGGCGCTCGACGGTCATCGTTAGTTCGGGAGTCTGTTTTTTTGGGCTCGTGGCGCTGTTTTCGCCTTTAATCGTCATCTTCGGAATCTTAAAAGTGACATTTTTCTCAACGCCTGCGGTCTTTGTGTTGATTGGCATTATGCTTTCGAAGTTAAATAACGATTTACACCAATCGGCGATGCTAACCGGCAGTTTACGCGTCAAAGAACAGGAGCTGACCGAAATGCTGCAGATGTTTAACCTCTCGGCGGAGGCGGCAAGCGTCGGAATGTGGATGAAAAACTTCGCCGATGATTCTTTTTGGGTGAGCGGTAAGATGCGCGAGCTTTTCGAATTGCCCGGCTCGCAGCCGATTACTTTAAATCAATTTGTTCAAAAGGTTCATCCTGACGACCGGCAAGTTTTTTTGGACATCCTGAATATTTCTGAAACCTTAAATAAGGAGTATCAAACCGAATATCGTGTTTTACTCGAAAATGGGACGACCCGATGGATCGGCGCGCGCGGAAAGGGAGAATTTGTCGACGGCAAGCCGAAATTAATTCGCGGCGCGATGACCGATATTACCCAGCGCAAGCTGGCGGACGAAAGTTTACGCGAACAGGAAGAACTATTACGACGGTTAGTACAGAATTTGCCGAACGGCTCGGTGAACGTTTTTGACAGAAATTTCCGTTACCTTCTGGGCGAAGGCACCGAGCTGGAAAAGCTGGGGTTGTCAAACGAATTCCTGAAGGGCAAAACGATTTGGGATGTTTATCCAAAGGAGATGATCGAATACTGCCTTCCTTTTTACGACCGGGTCTTCGAGGGCGAAACGGTACAATTCCAACTAGAGGCTTTCGGGCAGGTTTACGGAGTGTGTGCCGCCCCCCTGCGCGCTCAAGACGAATACACTTACGCCGTATTGGTGCTGGTGCAGAACATCACGGACATTAAGCAGAATGAAGAAGAACTTCGACAAATGTCGGGGCGCCTCCTCAACTTACAGGAGGAGGAACGCAAACGGCTGGCGCGCGACCTGCACGACGACCTCAGTCAGAGAGTTGCCCTTTTATCATTCGATATTGCCGAGATTCGCCACGCCGAAATGCCCTCTGCTCTGCACGAAAAGCTTGACTCGCTTAGTTCGACAATCGAGCACTTCGCCGCCGACATACACCGGATTTCGCACGACATTCATCCGGCAAAACTCGGTCAACTCGGATTAGCGGCGGCGCTGCGCGGTTTTTGCCGCGAAATGTCGAAACATCATTCGATTAAAATCGAATTCATCGAAAACAAAGAACTGCCGCCGTTTTTGAATGAAGACGTTTCATTATGTCTGTACCGGATAACCCAGGAAGCGGTGCAAAACGCCATCAAGCACAGCGGCGCTTCTTTGGTCACTGTGCGTATAAATATTAAAGACGACAATTATTGTCTTTTAATTTCCGATAACGGTTGCGGATTCGATACCGAAGCCGTAAAAGCAAAGGACGCGCTCGGTTTAATCAGCATCCAGGAGCGTGTTCGGGCGGTCAACGGAACATTAAAAATCAATTCAAAAATCGGAGCCGGTACAAAAATCGAAGCCTGTGCCGCAACCGCCGATTTCTTCGCTTTCGGTTCCGTTTCATAAACCCGCAAATAATAAATCAAACCCAACAATCTAAGCGGCAAGCCGCGCCTGACAATAAACCAATCGCTCGAACCCGTCGGAAGCGGCAGCCCGCAATTTCGGGGTCGCACGAAATGGGTTATCCACCTGTAAAAATTGACAGTTAAACACTTCCGAGTAACGTTCATAATTATTAATAATCGCCGATGAGAACATCGAATTGGCGTAGGCAACCCCCTAATTTCGGTGGCTGTTCACATTAAAAAACACTTTTAACTCGAGGAGATTTAAACTTATGAATACATTTATTAAAACTATGACTTTGGCAATTACATTAATTTTCGCCTCGTCATTGGTCTCAGCGCAGGATGACTACTATAAAATTGAGGGATTTGGCGGTTATGCGTACATGAATCTGGACCGCGGACTCGATCTTGATGATTTCAGCGAATTCGGAAAAAACCGTGTCAACTCGCATGGCTTTAACGGTTCCGTGACCTATAACTTTACCCGCAAGTGGGGTGCAAAGTTTGACATCTCTCTGCACACGTTCGGCGAAGATTTCACTTCCAACGTGGCGGTTAATCCTCCGATCATCGGTGGTTCCTTTAAATCCAGCCAGAGTGACTACCAGTACATGGGCGGCATTCAGTACAAGAACAACAGCAAAGAGGCTCCGCGCTTTAAACCGTTCGCTCATGTTCTGGCGGGTATCGCGCACCAGAAATTTACGCTCGAAGAAACTTCGCCGACTCCATCCCAGCTGATTGATCTGAATTCCAACGACTTCGCGATGAAGTTCGGCGGCGGCGTCGACTTCAAACTCGTGAAGAATTTAGACGTTCGCTTGTTCCAGTTTGACTACAACCCGATTTGGAGAGGCGAAAAGGACTTAGGACCTCAACTCGGTACACTGAAGGGTGCGGTACGAAACAATTACATGA
>DASWRC010000083.1:0-14549 GCA_036403375.1 Pyrinomonadaceae bacterium | reverse complement strand
CTCTCTTTTCTTCCTCCATTTTTAGTTTTCAATTCTAACTCAAATTCAAGTGGGCTTTTATAACCTAAACCTGAATGTAATCTGACAGGGGTTGTAATAGCCTTCGATGTAACTGAAGATTTCTGTTCGAGCTTGTTCGACATCTTCAAAAACTCCGCCTTCGAATAGTTCAGTTTTGAAGCGTGAAAAAAAACTCTCCGCCTGAGCATTATCGTAGCAATTGCCTCGTCCGCTCATTGATTGCCGGAGACAATTGATTCTTAATAATTCTCGAAAAGCCGTCGCTGCATACTGACTTCCGCGATCCGAATGAATGATCGCTCCGGCTTTAATCAACCCTTTTCTGATTGCTTTTCGCAAAGCAGAAATGACCAACTGTGCCGTCATTGTTTTTGGCAAATTCCAGCCAATGATGCGCCCGCGTTACCTTATCCTGCCACATTGCTAAATAACACCATTTGCCGTGGCGTAAAGGCACATATGTAATATCGCCGACAATGATTTTTCCGATCACACATTCCTCGACTTTTATCTCTGCCAATAAATTCAGTGAGGCTTTTGTCCCTTTTGAATCAGTCGTTTTCGGCTTAAAACTCTTTGGCGCAATTGCCTTTAAGCCTTGCTCACGCATCAATCGTCCAATGACGGCACGTCCGACCTCGATACCGGACTTTTGCAATGAAGCTTTAATGCGTCGTGTGCCGTCGCGCCGCCGATTCTCGCGCATAACAATTGCGCACTAAAGACGCCAAACTTTGCCGGCGGCGCGACGGCGCTTTAGTCAATCGTTGGCGCCATTGATAATAACCACTCACCGAAACCCGCATCACCCGGCAAAGCATTTTTAACGGATAATTCGCTTTTTCCTTTTCAATAAAAGCATAACGTTTTAACTTCCTCTGCCGAAAATCAGTGCTGCCTTTTTTAGGATTTCGTTCTCCATCTCCAGCTCTCGGATGCGTTTCTTCAAAGCCGCAGTTTCCGCTAATTCGGCTGCCGGATTTGATGCCGTCACCATTGTTTAAGGCAGCTCGCCGCCACTTGTGAATCTGCGATTCGGTCACGCCTAATTCCCGCGATACTGATCTGACGGATTGACCGTCAAGAACTTTCCGGACGGTCTGACGCTTAAATTCATCATCGTATTTCATAACTCTCTATTTTATCCAAAGAGAGTTTTCATTCCACTTTTATTAGACCGCCTCAGTATTGAGTTTGGCGTAAAGCCTGATTTTTGGAAAGAAATAAGTGTGCCTTAAATAGATACAAGTTTACCGGTATAAAATTTACATCTATTATTTTCGCGCGAATGTTCAGTTGGGACGTTATCCTGACTTGTGAGCCGGATGCTACCCTAGCTGACCTCCGCGCTCGCACTTTTTTCGGGTGCGACTAAATCCTACCATAATCTTCAAATTTTCGTTTGTTATCCGGACAACAAAACTTATATTAACCAACGCTCTTTTTCGACTTTTGAAACTTGTCTCAAAACTGCTTAATGTTGTTGCAATGGTAAAAAAGCGGCAAATCTTAAAGACGCTCCGGAAGCGGCTGGATGAATTATTGCAGCCGCTTCCGGACTTGAGCCTGTACGACGTCGCAACCAATCGCGCGCCGCATAAAGCCGTGAGATTATAAGAACTTCAGCGGTCGGTTTTTATAAAAATAAATTAGTAACCTTCGCTCTTTTGGCGGCAACTTCTTATTAGGATAATATTTGCAGTTTTATATCCGATTAACTCAAAACTTTTTAAGACTCAGAGGAAAATCTTTATGCCGGGAGTTAACGAATGCTTTAGAGGCGGACGACAAATCATTTTTATGCAATAAACTGCATTGAATTAAATATTTGCCGGGTTTAATGTTATGGGCGGCATTAATTTAACGGTCGGCGCGGTGCAATGGGGCACTCTCTGCAGGAGATAGTTTGATTGAAACGCTTTTTTGCCGTAATCGCAGATGATTAATAACCAGGCTTGGAGCTTAAATGTTTCCAAGTCCGATTATCTGAAGATTGATACTTAAAACAGCTTTGGCGGGGATTAATTATTCATTTTAGGGGAGAAATATGTATTTTGGGGGTAAATTCTGCAACAAGCGAAATATTCTATTTTTCGTCTTATTTATTTATCTGGCAGGCTTTAATTTCATTGTTTGCGGGGCGGGCGAGCTGGACTCGACTTTTGCGGGTTCCGTCGCCGGGAATTCGGGCGGCATTATCAACGTCGTCAAAATTCAGCCCGACGGTAAGATTCTGGCGGGCGGATATTTTAACGATGCCGACGGAGTTGCCGCCAGCGCAATTACGCGGCTGAACCCGGACGGAAGCGTCGATGTTTCGTTCAGGGCGCCGGATTTTTTCGGACCGCTAATCGGGCAGCAGGTTTATGCCGTCGCTTTGCAGGCGGACGGTAAAATTCTGGTCGGCGGCAGCTTTCAAGGCGCGGGGAGCGAATTCAAACCCGGTGTCCGAAGACTTAACACGGACGGAACGCTCGACGCCTCGTTTCCGGTTACGGAACTTCAAAACAGTTCGACCGTTTATGAGATTGAAGTTCAGCCGGACGGTAAAATTTTAGTCGGCGGGACTTTTCGGCTCTTCCGCTTAAATTCCGACGGGACACCCGACAATTCATTTTCTTCAAGCGTCGATTCGACGACTAATTCTCCGCTTAAGGATATAGAGCTTCAAGCGGACGGAAAAATCTTAATCGGCGGCGGTGCTGTTACCGGATTTCTGCGACGCTTAAATAGTGACGGAAGCGCTGATTCGTCCTTTTCGTCGCTTTCTGTTTCAGGTTCTGTCGAAGCCGTAAAAATAAGACCCGACGGCAAGATTTTAATCGGCGGCGGTTTTAACGCCGGAAGCAGTAACCGATATAAAAAACTTGCTTTAATAGATGCAAACGGAGTTCTCGACACGACTTTTAGCGCCACTACGTTGGACGGCTTAGTTAACGATGTCTTTCTCAAACCCGACGGGAAAATTATAATCGGCGGCTCGTTTACGGCATTCAACGGAAACTCGCGAAACGGGCTCGCGCAGGTTAATGCCGGCGGGTCGCTCGATACTTCCGTTCAATTCAGCACGCCGGCAGGTTTAGGGGCGGTTCTCGGTTCGGCGGTTCAGCCGGACGGAAAAGTTGTCGCCGGATTTCAAGCGGGCAGTCTGCCTTTGACCAGATTCAATACGGACGGCAGCGTCGATTCGAGCTTTTCCAGACCGTTTTTCAGCCGGTACCCGACATCGGTCGTCCACAAAATTCAACCGCTTCCGGACGGCAAAATTCTTGCCGCCGGAAAATTTGTTTTTGCCAGCGGAGCGACCGGAAATTCGCTGGCGCGCTTTAATACGAACGGCACGGTCGATACCTCGTTCGTGCCTTATTTCAATGCTATTCCGAATCCGACGATTAATGCCTTTGCCGTGCAGCCGGACGGAAAAATCGTGGTCGGCATCGGCGGAACGGGTTTGAGAAGATTGAATGCGGACGGCTCGCAGGATACGACTTTTATCAACTCCGGCGGCGACTATACCGAGATTGTTTATCTTCCAAACGGAAAATTTTTACTGGCGGATACGTGCGGCTCGGTCTGCGGGAACATCCGCCGACTTAATTCGAACGGAACCTCTGATAATAGTTTTTCGCCCCAGACTACGACCGGCTTTATTCGTAAAATATTTGTTCTATCGGACGGAAAAGTTCTCATTGCCGGCGAATTTACACAAGTCGGAAATCAGTCTGTTTCCAGCAAAATCGCGCGGCTCAACGCGGACGGCTCACTCGACGCTTCATTTACTCCGGCGAGCACAAACGGCGGAATTTTCGATGCGATTTACGATATAGACGTGCAAACGGACGGCAGGATTGTTATCGGCGGCGGTTTTACCTCGCTCAACGGAAACAGTAACCATAGTCGAATCGGCAGGCTCAACGCCGACGGCACTTTGGACACAAGCTTTGTCCAGGGCACAAACGGTACGATCAGCGCGGTCAAAATCCAGCCGGACGGAAAAATTCTCATCGGCGGCGCGATGTCGGCAGTGCAGGGCGCGCCGCATAACGGCATTGCACGACTCAACCCGGACGGCGCGCTCGATACTTCTTTCAACACGTTCGCCAATATGGCTGTGCAGGATATTAATCTACAGACGGACGGCAAGATTTTAATCGGCGGCGATTTTACCAAAATAAATCAACTGTCGGCAGTCAGAATCGCGCGCCTTCTAAACACAACCGCGCAACCGCGCACTTTATTCGACTACGACGGCGACGGTAAAGCCGACATTTCCGTGTTTCGACCGTCCGAGAATAAATGGTTTATCCTGCGCTCGTCCGATTCGCAGATTACGCAACCGATTTTCGCCATCGCGGGCGATGTGCCCGTCCCGGCTGATTACGACGGCGACGGCAAAGCCGACGTTGCCATTTTCCGCCCGTCTTCGGGCGATTGGTGGTATCAATCAAGCATCGATAATGCGCAGATAAATGTTCATTGGGGACAATCCGGTGATGTTCCGAGACCGTCGGATTTTGACGGCGACGGCAAAACCGATTTCGTCGTTTATCGCCCGTCAAACAGCGCGTGGTATCGATTAGGCAGTACGGGAGTTACATCAGTCATCGCGTTCGGTATCGCCGAAGATAAACCGCTCGTCGGCGATTTCGACGGCGACGGCAAGACCGAGCCTGCCGTGTTTCGTCCTTCTTCGGGCGATTGGTGGTACGCGTCTTCCCAGAGCGGGCAGTTCATCACCGTTCATTGGGGCGCATCGGGCGACATTCCCGTTCCCGGAGATTACGACGGCGACTCAAAAACCGATTTCGTCGTTTTCCGCCCGACCGACGGCGGCTGGTATATTCTCTACAGTACGGGAAGTTACACGATTGCAACGTTCGGCACGGTCGGCGATAAACCGGTGGCGGCGGATTACGACGGCGACGGGAAAGCCGATATTGGTGTGTTTCGTCCATCGACCGGAACCTGGTATCTGCTCGAAACGACCGCCGGTTTCGGCGCAGTCCAATTTGGCACAGCGACCGATATTCCGATGGAAAACGCTTTTCTGCCGTAATTTGCGTGATGATTTTGTAATGAGGATTGCGAATCGTATATATTCCAAAATATATACGATTCGTGTTCCTGATTGGCATGCCTCGTAATCCGGGATATTTGGTCAGGGCGGTTAGTTTTATAATTCAACAGTCCCGGAAACTTTCATTAATCAGCCTTTATTACCAGACAGAAACTTTAAGGCTTTCCTTTCGCCGGATTCTCAACAGGTATCTTTTCTCGTCCGTTGCGGCGACTTCAATTTAAACGCTGAAAAAAATCGTCTCAAGCTAATTTTATCTGTAACCTTTACCCGGATTTTACGTAAACAAATCGACGCCGGAATAAACAACGCCGCGATTGTCGAATCAGAGCGGAATTTTAGCGCCGGAATTCGGATTGTGGTATTATCTGAAAACTCTATAAAAGCATCCGAAGATTTTATTTCGAAGCTTAAGTTCAGCTATCTTGCCGGGTTAAAGAATTTGATTTAAGACCCGCGCTATGTAAAGAACAGCAATTCGCAATTCGGATAAGCTTTGTACTTCAATATCTACCAGCAATTTTTAATAAAAAAGAAAAAGCACAGGAGACAATCTAAGTGAAAAAAATCTTTTTAGTCGTTCTGGTTCTGCTTGAGGCTTTCGCCTCGTCGTTTGCGCAGGACGAAAAACCGACGTTGTTTCGTCAGCCGACCATCAGCCGGACGGACATCGTTTTCTCGTACGGCGGCGATTTATGGAGCGTCGCGCGCCGCGGCGGCGATGCCCGACGGCTCACGACCGGCGTCGGAATCGAAGCGAACCCGTATTTTTCGCCGGACGGAACGCAAGTCGCTTTCACCGGCGAATACGACGGCAACGTTGACGTTTATGTGATACCGGCGGCGGGCGGCGTTCCGAAACGCCTGACATATCACCCGGCGGTCGATGAGGTTTCAGGATGGACACCGGACGGCAGAAGCGTTCTGTTTTCATCGACGCGCGACAGCAGCGCCGGTTTTTCGCGGCTTTATACTTTCCCGGCTGACGGCGGCGGGCTGCCGACCGAAATTCCTTTGCCGATGGCGAGGCGCGGCTGGCTTTCGCCCGACGGCACGCACGTCGCCTACGAACCGCTCTCGCAATGGCAGGGCGACTGGAAGCGTTATAAAGGCGGGCAGACGCAGCCGATTTGGGTGGCGCGTCTTTCGGATTCTTCAATCGAAAAAGTGCCGCGCGACAACTCGAACGATAAATGCCCGATGTGGATGGGCGATAAAATCTACTTTCTGTCGGACCGCAGCGGCGGCACGGTTTCGCTTTTCTCGTTCGATACGAAATCCAGGCAGGTCGAGCAGATAGTCGCAAATAAAGGTCTCGACATCAAATATGCTTCCGCCGGCGCCGGCGCGATTGTTTATGAACAATTCGGAGCGATTTACACGCTCGATGCCGGCTCTGAAAATCCCCAAAAAGTAAACATCCGCGTCGCCGGAGATTTTCCCGGCGTGCGACCGCGTTATGAAAAAGTCGGCGGGCGCATCGCAAACGTCGCGATTTCGCCGACCGGCGTGCGCGCCGTCTTCGAAGCGCGCGGCGAAATCATCACCGCCCCGGCGGACAAAGGCGACGCGCGCAACCTGACGAACACGACGAACGTCATGGAGCGCGACCCGGCATGGTCGCCGGACGGGAAGTGGATTGCGTATTTTTCCGATGAAGGCGGCGAATACGCCCTGCACCTGCGCGACCAGACCGGCATGGGCGACGTTAAAAAAATTAGGCTCGGCGATGGCTTGCCCGGATTTTACTCCTCGCCCGTCTGGTCGCCCGACAGCAAGAAAATCGCTTATCAGAGACACGATATAAGTCTCTGGTACGTCGATGTCGAAAAAGGCACGAACACGCGCGTCGACAAAAATACGTTCGGCGATTTCGGCGACGTGATGGAACCTTCCTGGTCGCCCGACGGCAAGTGGCTTGCTTACGCCCGGCAGCTCGACAATCGCCTGCGCGCCGTTTATTTATATTCGGTCGATAAAAACCAGACGAATCAAATCACCGACGGGCTCGGCGATGCGCGCCACGTGACTTTCGACAAGAGCGGAAAATACCTGTACTTTACGGCGAGCACGAATGTCGGTCCGACGATCAGCTTCGCCGACCTTTCCGGCATCGCGCATCAAACGTCGCGCAGCGTTTACGCGATTGTTCTGCGGAGCGACATCGCGTCGCCGCTCGCGCCGGAAAGCGACGAGGAAAAAGTGCAGCCCGAAAAACGGGACGACGTGCCGGTGACGCTTCCTTCCGCGTCGCCGACGCCTGCGCCTTCCGCCGCCACGACGCCCGCGCCGACAACGAGTGAAACACCGGCAGCGACGCCGACCCCCGCCGAACAACCGAAACCGGCGACCTCGCCGACGCCGAAACCGGCGGAACCGACGCGCATCGACCTCGAAGGCATCGACCAGCGCGTGATTTCCATCCCGCAGATTCCGGCGCGTAATTTTAACGGGCTCTACGCGGGCAAAGCGGGAACTCTGTACGTTACGGAAATTCCGGTTGCGCCGCCGCCCACCGGAGCGCCGGGTTTGACGCTGCATAAATTCGACCTCGAAAAACGCAAGTTCGAGGAAGTAAAAACCGGCGTGACGAATTTTCGCGTTTCGGCAAACGGCGAAAAGATGCTTTTCCTGCAGGGTCCGGTGTGGAATTTGATTTCGACGACGCAGCCGGCGCGTCCCGGCGAAGGCATCGTCAAAACCGCCGAGATGGAAGTTTACGTCGATCCGCGCGTCGAGTGGCGGCAGATGTTCAACGAAATCTGGCGCGGCGAGCGCGACTTTTTCTACGACCCGAACACGCACGGGCTTGACATCGAAAAAGCCAAAAAACTGTACGCGCCGTACGTCGATGCAATCGCGCACCGCGACGATTTGAATTACCTTTTCCGCGAAATGCTCAATCAAATCGGCGTCGGTCACATGTTCATCGGCGGCGGCGACCAGCCGCGTCCGAACGCGGTTTCCGGCGGACTGCTCGGCGCGGATTACCGCATCGAAAACGGGCGCTATCGTTTCGCCCGCGTTTACAACGGCGAAAACTGGAATCCGCAGCTCCGCGCGCCGCTGACCGCGCCGGGCGTGAACGTCCGTCAGGGTGAATACCTGATTGCGGTCAACGGGCGTGAAGTAAAAGCCGCGGACAATGTTTATCAAATGTTCGAAAGCACGGCGAACAAACAAATCGTCATAAAAGTCGGCGCGAGTCCCGACGGCAAAGACGCGCGCCAGGTGACGGTCGTGCCGGTCGGGAGCGAACAGGGCTTGCGAAATCTCGCCTGGATCGAAGACAACCGGCGCAAAGTCGATCAACTGAGCGGCGGGCGGCTCGCTTATATTTACATCCCGAACACGGGCGGACCGGGTTATGCGAGCTTTAACCGCTATTTCTTCGCGCAGACGAATAAATACGGCGCGGTCGTCGATGAACGCTTCAACGGCGGCGGTCTGCTCGCCGATTACGTCGTCGAGTATCTGAACCGCCAGCAGCTCGCGAAAATCGCCTTTCGCGACGGCAAGGACTGGAACGTTCCGGCGGGCGCGATTTACGGACCGAAAGTGATGCTCATTAACGAGCTTGCCGGTTCGGGCGGCGACGCGATGCCGTGGTTCTTTAAAAAACTCAAAGTCGGTCCGCTCGTCGGCAAACGCACATGGGGCGGACTGGTGCGCGCTTCGGGCATTCCGACACTAATGGACGGCGGCAGCATCCGCGCTCCGAACGGCGCGGTTTATGGCTTAAGCGGCGAATGGGAAGTTGAAAACGTCGGGGTTGCGCCCGACATCGAAGTCGAATACGACCCGGCGCTATGGCGCGCGGGGCGCGACCCGCAGCTCGAAAAGGCGGTCGAATGGCTGCTCGCCGAGCTCGAAAAGAATCCGCCGAAAGAATATCAACGCCCGCCTTACCCGAATTTGCACAAAGAATCGGGTTTGGGTAAACCGTAATGATTTTGGATTCGGGTTTTGGAAAAAGACTCACGCCGATGGGCGTGACTTTTTCCAAAACGTTTCCGGTCGAAAAGCGATTCGAAAATGAACGAATCGGTTCATAAACAAAACCAATCCGAAATCCGAAATCCGAAATCGAAATAGGAGAATCAATGAGAAGAATATTTTTGGGCTGTTTAATTTTAATGTCCGCCGCAATCGCCGCTTTCGCGCAGAGCAGCGGAGTGTCGATGCTGTTTCGCCAGCCGACGATGAATAAGACGCACATCGTTTTTGTTTTCGCCGGGGATTTATGGAAAGTTTCGCGGACGGGCGGCGCGGCGGAACGTTTGACGAGCGGAACCGGCACGGAAACGAATCCGGTGTTTTCGCCCGATGGCAACCAGGTGGCGTTTACCGGCGAATACGACGGCAATATTGACGCCTACGTCATTCCGGCGACCGGCGGCGAGCCGCAGCGCGTCACATATCACGCCGGCGCCGACCAGGTCATCGGCTGGACGCCGGACGGGAAATCCGTTTTATTTCTTTCGGGGCGCTCTTCGGGGATGCCGACGCCGAAAATGTACACGATGCCCGTCACCGGCGGCGGGCTTCCCGTTGAATTGCCGTTTCCGATGGCGGGCGGCGGCGCGTCGTTTTCGCCCGATGGCTCGCGCATCGCGTATATGCCGCTCGCGCCGGCTTTTACGCAGTGGAAAAAATACCGCGGCGGGCGAACGACGAAAATCTGGATCGGCAATCTCGCGGATTCGAGCGTCGAAGAAATTCCGCGTCAGAATTCGAACGACTACACGCCGGTCTGGATGGGCGACAAAATTTATTTCCTCTCAGACCGTAACGGGCGAAACGTGACGCTTTATTCGTTCGATACGAAAACGAAAAAGGTCGCGCCGGCAGTCAGCAACGACGGGTTCGATTTGAAAAACGTCTCCGCCGGACCGGACGCGATTGTTTATGAGCAATTCGGTTCAATCAACATCTACAATCCGGATTCGGGCAAAGCCGGTAAGGTCGACATTATCCTTAACGGCGATTTGCCGCAGGTGCGCCCGCGTTACGAACGAGTCGCCCAGCGCGTGCAGAGCGCGGCGATTTCGGCGACCGGCGCGCGTGCCGTCTTTGAAGCGCGCGGCGAGATTTTGAGCGTGCCGGCGGAAAAGGGCAATGCGCGCAATCTGACGAATACGCCGGGCGTCATGGAGCGCGACCCGGCATGGTCGCCGGACGGGAAGTGGATTGCGTATTTTTCCGATGAAGGCGGCGAATACGCCCTGCACCTGCGCGACCAGACCGGCATGGGCGACGTTAAAAAAATCTCTCTGGGCAATCCTTCGTCGTATTTTTATTCGCCGAAATTTTCGCCCGACAGCAAAAAGATTCTGTTCACGGACAAACGCCTCAACGTTTGGTACCTGGACGTTGAAAAAGCAACTCCGGTCAAAGTCGATACGAACACCTACGAAAACCCGTTTCCGGTTCTCGACCCGAGCTGGTCGCCGGACAGCCGTTGGATTACGTACACGAAACAGCTCAAAAACCGTCTCTGCGCGGTGCACGTTTACTCGCTCGAAACGGGCGCACGGACGCAGGTCACCGACGGGATGAGCGACGCCCGCTATGCGGCGTTCGATAAAAACGGCAAGTATCTCTATTTCGCCGCCAGCACGAATAACGGCATGACGAACGGCTGGCTCGATATGTCGAGCTATCCGTTTCAAACCTCGCGCAGCGTTTACGCGGTCGTCTTGAAAGCGACCGACCCGTCGCCGCTCGCGCCGGAAAGCGACGAGGAAAAGCCGCAGGACGAGAATCAGAAACCGCCGCGTCCGCCGTCCGCCAAACCCGAACCGGTCGTCGTCGCCATCGATTTAGACAAAATCGGTCAGCGCGTCGTCGCCTTGCCGCTTCCGGCGCGCGATTATCAGGGACTCGTGACGGGCAAAGCGGGAACGTTCTTTCTGGTGGAAAACATTCCGGCGACCGGTACGGGCACGGCGCCGCAGATCGGCGTGACGATTCACCGCTTCGACATGGACAAACGGCGCGCCGAGAAAATTCTCGACGGCGTGACACAGTTCGACGTTTCGGCGAACGGCGAAAAGATGCTGTTCGGGCAGCCGCCGGGACGTTTCACGATTGCTTCGACCGTCCAGCCGTTGAAACCGGGCGAGGGCGTTTTGAATGTCGGCGATATGGAAGTCTACGTTGACCCGCGCGCCGAGTGGCGGCAGATGTTCGCGGAAGCGTGGCGCGTACAGCGCGATTTTTTCTACGATCCCGGCTTTCACGGGCTTAATCTAAAGACGGCGGAAGAAAAATACCGCCCGTTTCTCGACGGCTTGGCGAGCCGCGCCGATTTGAATTACCTGTTTCAGGAAATGCTCGGTAATATGTCGGTCGGACACCACAATTCCGGCGGCGGCGACCTGCCGCAGCCGACGCGCTACACCGGCGGACTGCTCGGCGCTGATTACCGCATCGAAAACGGGCGCTATCGTTTCGCGCGTATTTACGACGGCGAAAACTGGAATCCGGGGCTTTTCGCGCCGCTCACGCAGCCCGGCGTCAATGTCAGAGAAGGGGAATATTTAATTGCCGTTAACGGTCGCGAAGTGCGCTCGGCAGACAACATTTACTCGTTCTTCCAGGAAACCGCCGGCAAGCAAATCATCATAAAAGTCGGCGCGAGTCCCGACGGCAAAGACGCGCGCCAGGTGACGGTCGTGCCGGTCGCGAACGAAGGAGGATTGAGAAATCTCGCCTGGATTGAAGACAACCGGCGCAAGGTTTCGGAGCTTTCGGGCGGAAAATTGGCGTACGTTTACCTGCCGAACACGGGCGGCGCGGGCTACACGAATTTCAACCGTTATTATTTCGCGCAGATTGACCGCGAAGGCGCCGTCATCGATGAACGCTTCAACGGCGGCGGTTCTGCCGCCGACTATATGATTGCGTATATGAACCGCCCGCTGATGAATTACTGGTCAACGCGCGAGGGCGAAGATTTTACGACGCCCGTCAGCGCAATCTACGGTCCGAAAACGATGCTCATCAACGAATATTCGAGCTCGGGCGGCGACCTTTTGCCGTTCCTGTTCCGGCTCAATAAAGTCGGCGCGCTCGTCGGCAGGCGGACGTGGGGCGGGCTCGTCGGGATTTACAATTATCCGGTGCTGATGGACGGCGGGCAGGTTTCCGCGCCGCGCGTCGCTTTTCGCAATGCGCAGGGCGAATTGGATGTCGAGAATAAAGGCGTCGCGCCGGACGTCGATGTCGATCTCGACCCGAAAATCTGGCGCGCGGGACGCGACCCGCAGCTCGAAAAGGCGGTCGAAGTAACATTAGCCGAAATCAAAAGAAATCCTGCTCGGAAGCCGGTTAAAGGAGGCTTTCCGAACTATCAGAAGTAAAGAATTAGAGCAAATCTATAGCGGATTTCAATTTACTGAAACACGAAATAACTTTCGGAATAACTGAAAGCGAATAACTCAGAACTGATAGCCAATTATCAGCTCTTCGCTATCAGCTCTCAGTTATTCCGAAGGTCGTTTCGCAATACTCTGAAATTTGCTCTAAGGTAAAAGAAAGACAATTTCCCGCTTGAGGAGCAAAGGCGCATAAGAAAACAAAAACTTTGCCTCTTTGCTCCTTTGCTTCTCAAGCGGGAAACTTTCCTGTAATTTATTCACTCAGGAATTGCTCTAAAGATTATCTGAAATTTTTGATGAGCATCACGTCTCTGACCTCAAAGCCGCGTGCCACGTAAAGGCGCGAGGCGTCCGTCGAAAACGCGAAATTGTGAAGCTCGCCGCTCGTAAAATCGGTTAAAAGCTGCGCCGTGCCGCCATCAACGGGCTGCCGCCAGAGATTCGAGAAGTTTTTCCGGCGAGCGATATAAACAAGCGCGCGTCCGTCCGGCGACCAGCGCGCGCCGATGTTAAAATACGGCACTTGAACCGGCTCGAAGGTTTTCACAAGCGAGCCGTCCTGTGCCGAAATGACGGCGAATTTGTTTTGGTCGAAAACGCACGAAATAAACCTGCCGTCGGGCGAATAATTCGGCGACCGGCATTCGAAATCAGTTAGTGAAACCGGCTCGCCGCCGGCTGCCGGAATTTTATAAAGCGAAGTTTTCAGGAAATTGCTGGAAGCGTAAACTATCCAATGTTCGTCCGGCGAAATCGCCGAATCAACATCGCGCGCGTCGCCGAAAGTCAATTGGCGAAGGTTTGTGCCGTCGGCGTCGATTCGAAAAAGATGACTGCCGGCTTCCTGCGGCGCGGAAAAAACTAAAAAGCGCCCGCCGGGCGAAGCGCGCACTTCTTCCGTCACCGGCGGGTCATAGGTCAGTTGTTTCTGATTCGTGCCGTCCGGGTTTGCCGTCCAGACGTTGAGATTGTCGCCGACCCGCGCGACGTATGCGATTCGCCCGTCGGGCAGCGTCGTGAGCCCGGCGCGACCGTCCGCCAGTCCGCTTGTAATCTGCTCGGCGGTGCGTGCTTCGCCGTTCGGATTCATCTCCCAGATTTGCGACGAGCGATTATACGGCACGGCGAGAATCTCGTCCGCGTCCGTGACGGCGAGGCTTGTAATCTGATACCGGTTGCCGTCGGTCGTCAGGCGATGCGCTTCGCCGGTCGCGGTCGAAAGGTAGTAAATCTGGTCGCGGCGCGTTGTATTGCCGTCGCCCTCTTTTGTTCCGACGAAGACGAGTCCGGCGGCGTCGCGCGTCCAAGCCATCTGGTAACAATTATCCCATTTTTCCGGCGACAGCGTTTCGACCGCGCCCGTTTGCAGGTCGATGGTCTGTATCAATATTTTGCCGCCGTTGTAATCGGCGCTAAAGGCAATTCGATTGCCGTCCGGCGACCATGCCGGAAGTCCAAGAAGTCCCTGCTCTTTCGCCCAGCTCAGCAGAACTTTTTCGCCGCCCTTCAAATCGGCAATTACCAAAGACGTTTCGCCCGTTTTTTGCGACACGCGCTGAAAAACCATCCGATTGCCGCCGGGCGAGAACGAAACGTGCAAATTAACGTCCTCTAAAATGCGAACCGGTTCGCCGCCGAGGGTCGGCACGCGGTAGAGCGCGGGCGGCGCGTCGGGGTTGTCCTGCGCGACGAAATAGATAAACCTGCCGTCGGGCGAAAACGTTTTGCCGAACATTGTTTTTTCGGTCGGCGCGGTGATTTCAAGACGGCTCGATTGTCCGGTTTGCTGAAGAAAGAGATGCGCCGTCGCGCCGTCCTGCTCGTGATAAACGAAGTAATCGCCGTTCGACGAAATAGTCGCGCCCATCGGCGCGCTGCCGTTGGTCAGGCGCAGAAACGTCAATTCGTTTTTGGCGCTCGAACGCGTTTCGACCGGCGGCAAAAACTGCCGGCGAAAGTAAAAAAATGTCGAAATCAAAACGACCGCCGCGAGGACGGCGACAACTGCTCCTTTGCCGGTTGACGTTTTTTCCGAAGGCGAAACGACTGCCGTTTCGTTTACCTGAACA
>DASWRC010000082.1:0-3583 GCA_036403375.1 Pyrinomonadaceae bacterium | reverse complement strand
GTCTTCGTCTTTCTTTCTTCGCCAAAAAAATGCCATATATCGATTTCGGATTTCGGAGTTGGGACTTCGGATTTTGTCTGCCGAGCTTCAAATCTGATTATTATTGCCTCTTGTATAAAATTTCACATTAAATCAAAGGATTGATTATAAAGAAATAGCGCGCGTCAAACAACGCGCGCTATTATTCGGCTAAATATATGACGGGTTTATTCGTCGTCGGACGCAAATTTTTTAAGTGCTGCCGACAGTTGCAGCGACGCGGAATGCATCGCTGCAAACGATGCCGATTGGCTGTTCGTGCCAAAACATTCAGTCATCACAAACCGATTTATTACAGTTGCCGCCAAACTCCGATAGCGTCCGAACTGCGATGATTGAAGCACTTCATAAATTTTGAGCTCTATCCCTTAAATAAATTCATCTTGTCGGCGTTTTTGTGGAGCGCGAAGCCGAGAACGACCGAAAAGACGACCGAGAAGTAAAATGTAAACAAAGCGCCGACTATTTTGGCGGGAACATTTCCGACCGTCGGCATATCGAATGCCCTAAAAACCAGCGCTAAAATAAAGCTGACGACCACTGACATAATGACAATCAAAAAGCCCATACCCCAGATTTTCAGATAATCCCAGCCGAGCAGCCTGATTGTTTCAAGACCGATTGTCGGATTAAGCGTCGCGACGAACGAGCGCGTGTAGCCCGCAACGCAGCACGCCGCCGGAAAATAGAAAATTCCCCAGAGCAACCCGATAATCAGCAAAATCACAATCGGAAACGCCATGCCGAATAAATTTCTTAGCGCTTGTTCTTTTTCCCGGTGTTCGGTTTCGGGCGGTTTTCCGGCTCCCGTTTCAAGCTCTTTTCTTGCCGATTCGTACTGTTGCTCGCGCGCTTCTCGAAGCGTTTTATTCGCCTTTTCAAATTCCTGTTCATCGGCGCTTTGCGGAGGATAGTTTTGCGAACGGCTGATGCGGCTTTCGTCCGGCATTTCCTTGTCGCCATAGAACTCGTTTTGTTTCTGAATGTTCGGATTGCCCTTTAATATTTCGTCTCTTTGCTTGATAATATCGGCTTTTTCCGAGCTTTTATAGGAATCTGAAATCGAGTTTGAAACCTGATTCAATCCCCAGATGATGCTTCCGACAAGAATCAAAATCACCAGCCCGAAGCTGACCAGATAAACGCCGATGCTCAGAAAAAACGGGTGGACGACATCCTCCCAGAGGGAAAAATCGTCAAAACTCGGCATAAAATTGCCGCCGATTTTGCCCTGCGCAAAGTTTTCGACCGTGTTTGCCATCACGCCGAAGGTCAGCATATTTGCCGACATCCAGCAAATCAATCCCGCGCCCGCCATAAAAATACTGCCCATAGAACCCGCGCCTTGCCCGAGCGTGAACAGCATAAACATTATCGCGCCGACAAACAGGCTGGTTTTGTATTTGAACGGATAGGCGAGCGCGTTGAAGAAATCCTTCATCCCGAATCCGTACGAGATGTCGTACTCGTACCGCATCGCGGCATTTACTTTTTCGACGACTTCCTTCACCGATTTGCACAATGCGCCGCAAAAAGGACAGATTTTCACATTTCCGCCGTAGGATTTCGGACACGCCGGACAAAAACCGTTGCCGCACGTGCCGCACAAAAAAGCGGTCGGCATATCCGGGTGCATACTGCAAAAATCGGCGGTCGGCATGACGTTAAACTCATGCGGCGGCGGCTCGTTCGGCAGCGCCACGTTTGTGAATTGCGGTTCATGCCGCGCCGTCTCGTTTTGAAAATTCTGCGCTGTCGCTGCTGTTTCAAACGGATTTTGCGACGCTTGAAAGCTATTTTCAGCCGGTCGATGAATATTTGTTTCAAATCCATTAGAAGCAAAAGTCTGCGTTGGAGCAAAGTTTTGCGGCTGCGTCGATGGATTTTCGAACGCCGTTTGGGCGTCGGATGTCGAAGCAAAAACGGGCGGCGGCAGACCGCGTTCTTTAGCGTCGAAAAACTGCATTAGCCCCGGAACCCGGCGCGCTTCAATCCAGCGCAGGTTCCTGCGCCGGACATAATCCTGCGGCAGCAGCGAATCTTCAAAAATCCACTGCGCCAGCTCTTCAAATTTGCCTTCAAAAATTTGTCCGCCGGTATCAACCTGCCAGATTTCCTGTAAATCGGTAACGTTCATGCTTTAAATTCAAGGTTCAAAGTTCAGGGTTTAATGCCGTTTTAACTTGAAATCTTACAACTTGAACTTTGTATTTTTGTTAAGCCGCTTGCTGCGGCTGCTGGGGTCTCGCCGAAACGAGTTTGCGGTCGGTGTTTCGCGCTTCTTCGCGGAGCTTGACGATGCCGATGCCGATTTGCCCGTCGTTACAGGATTCAATCAGCGCTTGAACGACGCGCCCGTCGTAGCGCGTGCCGACAAGACTGGCGATGCGATCGAGCGAATCCTTCAATGTCATGCCTTTCGAATACGGTCTGTCGATTGTCATCGCGTCGAAAGTATCGGCGACCGAAACGATTTTTGCTTGCAGCGGAATGTCTTTGTCAGTCAAGCCCTGCGGATAGCCCTGACCGTTAACCATCTCGTGATGCATGTACATTCCGGGTAAAAAGTCTTTCATTGCCGGAATCTGCGACATAATCTTATAGCCGCGCTGCGGATGGGTTTTCATAATCGCGAACTCTTCGTCCGTCAGTGCGGCGGGCTTTTTCAGAATCGAATCGTCAATCGCAATCTTGCCGACATCGTGCAGGAGCGCGCTGATGCGCAAGGTTTCAAGCTCGGCTTCGTCCATTTCAAGCCGTTTTCCGATGGCGACCGAGATGCGCGCGACGCGCTCCGAATGACCGCGCGTGTATTTGTCTTTACCGTCAATCGCCGCCGCCAGAGCCTTTACCGTGCCGACGAAAAGCTCGCGGTTTTCTTCCGCCGCCTTCGCTAATTTGGCAATGTATTCCTCGACGTTGTCGCTCATCGAATTGAACGCTTCGCCTAAACTTCCGATTTCCGAAATGCCTTTCGCGTCAACGCGCGTCGAGAAATCTCCAGCCGCAATCTTCTGCGCGGCGGCAGAGAGTTTCAGCAGCGGATTCGTCATTTTCCGGCTCAGCAGAAAGCCGGTAACGAGCGCAAACATGGCAAACGCCAGGCAAATTAACCACGTCTGGCGGCGCATCTCGCCGACCGACGCGAGCGCTTTCGATTCGTCCTGCATCGCAATGACGCCGAAGCGCAGCTCGTTGTGAAAATTCGCGGTCGAATAAGCGCCAATCATCTCGTGCTGCGCGCCGTCGTATTCCGCCGTAAACGGTACGAGCGCCGATTGAATCTGCAGGTTGGCTTCCTGCCATTCCTGCACGATTTTCAGGTTCAAAAGCGATTTCTGATTGGCGACGATCTTGGCGTCAGGATGAAAAACCGCGTTGCCTTTTTCGTCCACGACAAAAATTATCGGCAGACCGGCTTTCCAGAGCTCTTCTTCGCTCGTCGGTTTGGTTTCCGCCATAATCCGCGAAATCTCGCGCAGCGAAACGACCGCCATTACAAACGCCGAAACGTTTCCGTTTATGACGACCGGCGAACCGACCG
>DASWRC010000081.1:0-27204 GCA_036403375.1 Pyrinomonadaceae bacterium | reverse complement strand
AAACAGGTAAAATTCAGCTTTGGTCCGAGAAGGATTATTCCTGCCCATTGATGATAATTCCCTATCGTGACGCGAGCGGTTTAATTCAGGCATGCCAGATTCGCTTTATGTCTCGCGCCCCGGTTGTCAAAGGCTTTCGCTACGTTTGGATGTCGGTTCCCGATAAGAACAACACTGCCGGCAGTGGTTCTCCTCTTCACTTTACTTCTTACAGCAATCAAAGAAACAAACCGATAATAGTTACTGAAGGCGCATTAAAAGCCGGAACAGTTAAAAAATTTAGAGAAGAATATGACGTTTTGGCGAACGCTGGCGTCACCTGTTTGCATCAGGAAATCGTTTCTGCGGCACGCTTTCGTCCTCTTTTTGTTGCCTTTGATTCTGATTATCATGAGAATATTCATGTTGCGCGGGCGTTTGCCGGACTTTTCAATTTGATTTATGAAGATGCCTTTTTAATCAATTCTCAGCCACGAATTAAAATTCTTACCTGGGATACGAAAATCAAGGGAATTGACGAAGCCCTTATCCAGAATATTTCAATTATACCTATATCCCCTTTCGAATGGTTTAACTCCCTCAGCGCAAGTTGTAAGGAAGAATTTCGGACTTACTTTAAGTCCGTTTCTAATTCTGTTTGTAAATCCAATTATCCATAAATTTGTTATTCTGATTTGTCAGAATTCCATGATTACAAATATTTGACTTTCTGTTTTACCAGAAAATCATAAAATCATAAATACAGAATTACAGAGAAACGGAATTGTGTTATTTAGCAATTCTGAAAGTGCAATAAAATGATTTTACAAATTTCTGTATTTATGTTTTTATGGTATTTCGAATTATCATAAAAACAGAGTTATGTAATTCCTGAATTTTTATCATGATACCTGAAATTATATTCATAGCCGTTTGCAATGAAAAAGGGGGGGTCGGTAAAACGACAACCGTAATTAACCTGGCACAGAGTTTTTCTGATGAAAACAAAGTTGTTGTAATAGACGGGGATAAGCTCGCGGCAACGCGCAACTGGTCGCAGGCGAGGAACAAACCGACGGATTTTGCGGTTTTGAACGTCCGTGAAGCCGTCACCTATTCACAACCGCGTGATATTGTGATTTTCGACACGGCAGGGGGAATTGCCGACGAAGAAATAAAGGATTTATTGAAATTCTGTCATTATTTCATCCTGCCGACCAAAACCGACGCATTAAATTTCACGCCAACTCTGAAAATGGCAAATAATTTTATTGAAAAGGGGGTAAGATTCCGGGTATTGATCAATGATGCATTTGGAAATTACGCTCGGGGAAATCAACTCAAAGAATATTTCACAAGCGAGAACGTGCCGGTTTTTGATGAAATAATACCTCGGTCATCGAAAATTGTAGATGCGACGGATTACGGTAAAACCATTAGGGAAATTAGCGGCGCAAGGGAAATAGTCGATAAGTACGATCGAATCGCAGCACAGGTAATAAAAGATTTGAAATCAAGTTTTAGCATGAGAGGTAAAGCAAATGGCAAATAGATTTTCCGACATCGCGAAACAAATGGGAGCAAAAGTGGAAGAAGAATCCGGGGCTGAAACCGAGCAAAGGATTGTTCAAAATGAACTGCCGCCGGATAATACAAAGGTGGTAACAGAGCAGCCTGCAAGCCCATCTAAAAAAGAATCGGGTAACCCCCAAATGCAGTCGAATGAAATACCAACCACGCGAAAAACAACAGCCCTCCCCCTGGTTCTGGATCTTGCCATCAAAGAAGTTAAAGAACGCCGCAATATTGCAAGTAAAATTATAAAGTCAAAAAAAATTACAGAAGACGATGTAGTCGTTGAGGCGTTGGAATTATATTTCAAGAAGGCGGAAAATAAATCCTTTCTTGAAGCAGCTTATGAAAAACTTAAGTATTTCGAGTAGATAGGGAATTAGCAAGTAATTAAGGTCTAAAAACATAAAGAATTACAATAAAAATACATGAATCCGGTCAGGCTAAAGGATCAGTTCAATAAGTTCAAATTTTAGTTTGAAGGTCTGAATATTCCGAAAAAACAAGCGGTTAGTAAAGCTCTGAAATAAAAATGAGTTAACCGCTGATGAAACCGATTAATCAAAACCCGCAGCTAAAATACCAGTCTTGTTTTGAAGCAATAATTGACCGAATTGATAACGAAACAAAAACGCTCACAAATCGAGATTTACTCGAAATTACCCGTGAAGTTGCCGATTTTCTAAATGGAGAGATAAATCCGCATTTTTGTCACGAAATCGCCGAAACCGCACTCAACCTTCTGATTCAAAGAAAATACGCTAAAAATCTATTTAATGAAGGAAAGCCGTCGGATATTGTCAGTAGTTTAATTAAGCCCTTGTCTACGCGCCTGCCGACGCAGACCTGGCGAAGCCGGGAGATGGCAGCGCGTCAACAGTTTTCCACGCCGCCGGTCGTAGCTTATCTTTTGGTTTATTTATTGAACTTAAATGGAGGCGAACAAGTGCTTGAGCCGTCTGCCGGAACGGGCAATTTAGCCGTTTGGACAAGCGGCAACGGAATTAAAACACATACGAACGAAATTGATTCGCGCCGGTGTTTTCTGCTCGAGCAAATCGGTTTCGCGCCGACCTCATTTAATGCCCAGTTTATCAACGATTTTCTCCCGCCCGACTGCGCGCCCGACTGCGTTTTAATGAATCCGCCGTTTTCGTCCAGCGGAGGGCGCACCAAAAACAATTCAAGTAAATTCGGTTTCCGGCACGCCCGCTCGGCACTCGAAAGACTGAAAAAAGGCGGCAAGTTCGGCATTATTTTGGGCGCTGGCGGCGGACTCGATACCAAAACCGGAAACGATTTCTGGTGCAAACTCCCCGACCGCATCGAAGTCAGCACTGTCATTAAGATTGACGGGCGGGAATACGCCCGTTACGGCACGACCGTAGATATAAACCTTATCATCGGCAGGAAATTTTTCGAGCTTCAAAAAACGGACTGGAATCAGGCGTTAAATAAAATCACTTGTTTTTCCGCCAATACAGCCAAAGAAGCCTTCGCTAAAGTGGACAAATTTAACCTATCTCCAAACCGATAATCCAAACCGAAATGCAAACAAATTCAACGCAGACGCAAATTCCGGCGTTTGAAGCGGCGAACTATGCTCCGGCGGCGGTTGCGCCAACAGACATTCAAACGGCGGAAACCAATCGCGGGGACAGAAAGACGGGGGAAAACGAGCCGTTAAAATATCAGCCGCACTGGATCACGGGCGGAGCGAAACATCCCGGCTTGATTGTTGAAACGCAGGGACTGGGACACGTCACGCCACCGCCAATCACGTATCGTCCGCATTTGCCGCACCGATTGAACGACCTCGGATTGATTTCTTCGTTTCAGTTCGAGCGCGTCATTTACGCCGGGCAAGCTCACGAATCGAGACTTCCGAACGGTGCGCGAGCAGAAATTCCATCGGCGACGGAACGGGAGCGGGGAAGACCTCGACGCTTGCGGGAATCATTTTGGACAACTGGTTTCGCGGGCTAAGAAAAACCGTCTGGTTTTCCGTCAAAACCGATTTAATCGAAGCCGTTCGCGAAGAATTCGAGCGTTTGAATTTTAGAATTCCGATTCGGCTCATCAACGATTTCGCGCCTGAACAAAACATCCTCTTGCGCGAAGGAATTATCTTCTGCACCTACAAATCGCCGAGCGCCAAATCAAAAACGGGCGAAAGACGCATTGACCAGATAATGCGCTGGCTGGGGAACAACGGCTTGGAAATCTTCGACGAAGGTCATCGTGCCAAGCACGCTTTTGCCGACGAAAACGGTAAAGCGACGCAAACCGGCGCAGCGGTTTTGGAAGTCCAGGACCCGATCAAATACCCGGAAGTGCGCGTTGTTTATTCGTCGGCGACAGCGGCGAGCGAAGTCCGCCATCTAGCTTATCAAATTCGGTTGGGTTTGTGGGGCGAAGGAACGAGCTTTCCGCTCGGCTTCGCGCAATTCGCCGAAGAAATCGAAGCGGGCGGAGTCGGCGCGATGGAGATGGTTTGCCGCGACCTGAAAGCGATGGGCAGATATTTCTGCGGCAATTTGAGTTACGGAATTGATCCCGATTCGGGATTGGCGGTCGAATACCGCGAAGTCATTCATCCTTTAACGCCCAAACAACGCGAAATGTATAACAATATGGCGCGGGCGTGGATTGAAGTTCTGAAAAATTTCAATCGCGCACTCGACATCACGAATTCGAGCAAACCAGCGCGCCGTTATGTCGTCGGGCAGTTCTGGGCGGAGCATCAGCGGTGTTTCCGTAATCTGATAAGGGCTTTCAAAGTTCCGACCATTATCCGTGAAATCGAAAATGCCCTCGCACAACTGCAATCTATTGTCGTTTCGATAACCGGCACGGGCGAAGCCCAAACGAAAAAGCAAATCAGCCGCGCCACCGACGAAGACGAAGCGATTGACGATTTGGACTTTAGTCCCCGCGAAACGCTCGTCCGGCTCGTCGAAAATTGTTTTCCGACTAAAATTTTTCAAGAGGAAACCGACAACAATTGCGGCACGACTGTTTACGTTCCGGTTTTAGATGAAAGAGGACAACAGCTTGAAAGCCGCGTCGCGCTGGAACTCAAAAGGGAATTGCTCGACCGGCTTTCGGTTCTGGAGATTCCCGAACATCCGCTCGATCAACTCGTTAATTATTTCGGGACGGAAAACGTCGCGGAGATGACCGGGCGCAAAAAACGGCTCATCAAAACGCTTTCGGGACGGCTTGAATATCGCGCCCGCCAGATTCCGGGTGTGCCGAACCGCCTGATTAATCTGCACGAGAAGAATTGCTTTCAAAACAAGGACAAGCGGATTGCGATTATGTCGGAAGTTGCTTCGACAGGAGACTCACTTCACGCCAGCCGCAAAGCACGGAATCAGCAAAGGCGTTATCACATCGCCGCCGAACTCAAATGGTCAGTCGACAAACAGGTGCAGGATTTCGGCAGGACGCATCGCACTGACCAATGCTTCCCGCCGATTTACGCGCTTGTTTTTACCGAGCTCGGCGGCGAGAAAAGGTTTTTGGCAACCATCGCCCGTCGTTTAGAAAATATGGGCGCACTGACCAAAGGTGATAGGCGGGCGGAAAAAGCCGGAAACTTGGATAAATACAATCTCGAATCGCGCGAGGGCAGAGCGGCTCTGAACGTCGTTTTCACAAGAATCTTGAACGGTGAAGAAATTATCGGTTTGGAGAATCCGAAACAAACTCTGATTGATATGGGACTTCTCAAAACGGGCGGCGAACAAGCCGAGATAACGCCGTCGGAGAGACCCAATATTCCGCGTTTTCTAAATCGTCTGTTATCGCTCGAAGTTGAAAGACAAAACGCGCTGTTCGATTATTTTTATCAAACTTTTCTTGAAACCATCGAGCATCTCAAAGCCAAAGGCAAAATTGACGACGGGCTGGAAGACTTGAAAGCTCTTTCGGTTCGTAGCTTAGAGCCTCCGCAGGTTTTGTTCACCGACGCTTTAACCGGCGCGAACACGATTTATTACAAATTGGTAATTACCATTCCTGTAAATTTTCACATTGATTGCTAAATTTCGTCATATCGTTTGCTAAATTGTCAAAGATTAAATTAATTTTGAGTGCATTACTTCAAAATTTCTCAACAAGAAATTTTGAATAAAGGTTTTGAAAAAATATGAATGCGAATCAGTAGTTGAAAACGAGCAAATAGAAAGCAACTGCCAGTTTTCCCCAACAGTGTAACAGCAAGGCATCGGCAGAACGAACTTTGGAAGCGGTTTGAAGATGAGTTTTCTCGTCAATCCAGTTAAAAAGGCTTTCGATGGGTTGGCGAAATTTACTGATTAAGCGGTTGTGATATTTTTCAAATTTAGTGAGGTCTTTGCCTTTGGTTTTTTTTATGCTGGTGTAGAGTCGCGTGTTTTGTTGCTTGAGCGCCGCTTTAAACTCTGCTTCAGGATAGGCGAGATCGGCGATCAAGGTCGTGTTCGGCAATTCGAGATATTGCTCGCGAGCGGCGGTCGAGTCGTGATGCGACGCTTCGCACAGCCAGATTTGTGAAGGATTCGGCAGGCGGGCAAAGCGTCTGACGGCAAGACAGTGGAGACGCACGCCGTGAAAATACGTCTTTTTCGCCGCACAAAATCCGACAGTCGGCTAATTGGTGGGCAACACGCGCCGTGTAAGCGTGACCGTTTTGGGCGAGCATCACGGGAAATGAATCAATGAGGCGGTCGAATTCGGGAGTTTGCGCGGCGCGCAAGTGCGCGAACAACGCGGCACCGCTCGTTTGAAAGGTCGGCTCTCTAACAGATTCAGGCGGTAACAAAAGGTTTGATAACTCGGCAGGTGAGGAAACCACTGTTTCCAATAGCAGAGAATAAAACGATGGATTTGCTTCTTTTCATATTTTTCGTTGAAATGTGCAAAAAACCAGATTGTGACGAGTTCCTGGTCGGTCAATCGAGGCGTGCAATTGTTACTCAAGCGTTGAAAACAAGTGGCGGAACGAGTATCGTAAATCTGACAGACAAACAGATAAAGTTCGATTAGTTTATTTTCCATGGTAAGAAAATTCTACCAATCAACCTGTTTGTCTGTCTTTTCAACTACTGATTCGCATATGAGAAAAAAGCAGATAAAAATTTATCTGCTATTGAAAACGCTTTTCCGACGATTTATAAATTTACCGCCTTTCATCAAATTTTATGAGGGAGCAAGTTCAACCTTAAGGCAAAATTTTGATTGGAATAATTTACGTTCAAATAAGCGGGTTAGTTTTGAAATTGCATTTAATTTTTATGGAACAATAGCTTTGCAATTAAGTGAGGAAAATAGGCTTTCATAAATTATGCGTTGTAAGCAAAAATGGTTGTACATTTCCAGATTTGAAACAAATTCAAGTCAGCAGAGATACAAATAATAGTTGAAGTCCAGCGACTATATATAGTTAGCATAAGTATCAATGTTCATTAACAGTATTTGATTGCTTTTTCTGAACTTTGCAATTAATTACGTCACATATTCTGTTAATTGATTAGTTATACTTTTAAACTGTAACGATTATGCTCAGGCTCATCAAAACCAATAATGATAACTTAGAATCCGATTTATCACCTGTCGGTTCGGACGTCGCAGTTACTATAGCGAGAGAATTCGATCATCCGCGGCTGGAAATTCTTCGTCTGCTTCACGAAGCCTGTGAAATTGAACATTCGTTGATGATTCAATACATGTACGCGGCTTTTTCTATTAAGCCGCGTTACGAAGACCTTAGAGGCTTACCAGACCCGAAGAGAAGCGATTGTTTACTGGGCATAGCAGTTCAGGAAATGGCGCATTTTCGCGACGTTAATAAGCTTTTGGTGAAATTCGGTGGACAACCGAACATGGAGCGACAGGACTTCCCTTATGAATCTCAAATTTACCCGTTTGAGATGCGCCTGGAGCCTTTGTCGCTATCCTCGCTGGCTAAGTATGTTTACGCCGAAGCTCCGGCAAAAGCTCTGGACGAGGAAACGCTGACTGACCCGGACGACCAAAAATTTGCGCGGCAGGTTCTCGATAAACTCAGAAGCGATGCACGTTATAACCATATCGGAACGCTTTATCAGAAAGTTTTAGACTTAATTGACGAGATTCCGGCGCCGGAGCATCTCTCTGATATTGCTTCGGTTCGGGAAACGCTCAATCGCATCAAACACGAAGGCGAACAGGGTCACTTTCAATTTTTCAAAGAATTGTTTCTGGGAACTGCCGGCAGCTTAAAAAACATTTCCAATCCTTGGTCCGATCCGCATTCGGAAGATTACCCGGTAATTCCTCTCCCAGAAAATCCAACCGCCCTGATGGGACATGGCAATCAGATCACCGATGAAGAGATGCTCGCCTTAGCCAGACTCGGAAATACTCATTACTGGATTATATTGAGCCTATTGCATAGGTCTTATTCATCCGAACATGGCGCGGAGCTAGCGAGCATCGCCGTCGGGCACATGATGAATGCCCTTTATCCGCTGTGTCTTGAAATGACCGCTTTCGGGTTTGGAATGCCGTTCGATCCCCTAAGCCTCGGATACGTTCAGGATAAAGCCACGGACGGGGACGATTTTCTCGCGTTGCTGCTTGCCGAGGCACGCGAGCAAAGCCGGCAGATCAAAAATCCCCGACTGGCTGAACAATGCCTGCAACAGGCGGAAAGCTCGCTTGAAGCTTTAGACCGTTATAAGCGATTAAAGCACGTCCCGTCTAATGCGGTCGCCGTAATCGGTTCAGGTCCGGCAGGACTAGCCGCCGCCTGCACGCTTGCGGCGAAGGGAATTCCGGTTTACCTAGTTGAACAATCCGACATTGTCGGCGGAAAAGTGCATAGCTATCGCGGCAAGGACGGGCGCAGCTTCGAGCACGGCGTTCACGGCTGGTGGGTTAATTACCTGAACTTTAACCGGCTGCTGGAGGAAGCCGGCGTTTCGCTCGAATCCGCGCTTAAGCAGGCTGACGGAACCAGTCTGGTAATTAATAGCGGGGAGAACAAAGGCGTCTATAAGCTCAGGAACTTTCGTTGGGATATTCCAAGCCCGATACACCTTTTGTTACAGAGCTTACAGGCGCGCTATTTGCGCTGGACGGACGTGTTCGGTTATGTGAGATTCGGAATTCACCTGCTCGCGTTTCGTCACGAGCGCGATTATCTGCGCTACGATCACATCTCGTTTCAGCAGCTTATGGACGATATGCGCGTGCCGGAGCGCATTCAGCACCTCATTCTGAGACCGTTTATACTATCATTCGACTTTGACGTTCCCGAACAGATCTCCGCTTCCGCCGGTCTTAGCGCATCGCAGTTTTACGTGCTGCATGACCAGCGCTCTATTCTAACGCGCTGGACGCGCGGGCTTCCTGCTGAAAAGATCTTCGGTCCGATGGTTAATTACCTGTTGCGGTCAGGCGGCAATCTACTGTTAAGATCGTCGGTAAAGAGCGTTTCGGTCGAGAACGGAGAAATCAGCGCCGTAGTTTATGAAAAACTGGAAGAGTCACATCCGGGCGAACCGTCTTCGGTGCTGGCGCGAATTCCCAGCGCGGAAATAACCAGCGAGTCATACAAGAGCGTTCAATCCTCGCTCGGAGAAAGGTTCTGGATTAATCGGCGGAATGGCGTCTTCAACGTCTTAAGCGCGACTTGCACTCATCAGGGCTGCCCGGTCGACTGGCTTGAAACCGCGCGCAAGTTTCGGTGTCCGTGTCACGGCGGCGAATACGATTCCGACGGCAACGTAACTGCCGGTCCGCCGCCCAAATCGCTCGACCGGCTTCAGGCGCGACTGCAGGGAGACTCGGTAGAGATATTAGGCGCTCGTCAATCGGATTCGCTGCGTTTCCGCGACGTCATTCTGGCTACCGACACACGCGCCGCGCAGGAAATACTTCATAACAGCGAGGGAATTGACTCGGCTCTTCTCGAAGACATGGAGAAGTTAGATACAACCCCCGTGATGGTCGTTCGTTTATGGTTCAAAGAAGGCGTCGAAATTCCCGGCGATCTTGAATCAGGACTGACGCCCGATGCGGAATTTATCGACAACTTCTTTTTTCTCAATGCTTTTTCGCGTAGCTACGACGCCGAAGGCGTTGTTTTAGAAGTTCAGTCGTATCGGGTCGCAAACTGGTTGGAACGCTCCGATGAGGAAGTTCTGGATGTTGTTCTAAAAGACCTCTCGACATTTTGCCCAGAGGCTGCCGCCGCCAATCTAAACTTCTATAAAATTCTGCGTCATCGCGAATTATTTACCAAGTATGCCCCGGGCAAGGCGATTTTCCGTCCAAGAGCCGAAAGCGGAGTTAACGGACTGTATCTCGCCGGCGATTGGACTGACGCGGATTGGAGCGTCTGGATGATGGAGAGAGCTGTCGTTTCGGGGTTGCGGGCGGCGAATGAAGTGCTGCGGCGGCGAAAAATGGAGCCGGTTGAAATTAAGCGGCTCCCGAAAGAGAGGCTGACTTTACGAATATCGCGCGGAATCTGTAAAATGTTTCGCTCGCTTTTCTGGAAGGAATACCCATCCGGCGATAATAAGAATATAAAGCGCATCCGTAAATACGAAGGAAATTCGGCAGTGAACTAAAAGTAATGCTTACAACTTATCTAAAAAAACTTTGCGGCTTACTTAGCGATTTTGCGACTTTGCGGGAGACTTTCTTTTCCTCCCGCTGTAGCAGCAAAGCGGCAAAGCAACCCGTAAAGACATTCGATCAGCTTGAGTTTTTGAGATGGCTTCCGAGCGGCGACTTGTTCAGCACTACTTTTAGTTCATTACCGGAAACTCAACTGTCCGTGTTATCTCAGAAAAAAGGACGTGGTTCCAATCAAAGAATACCGGAATCTGTTTGTTTAAAAAACAGGTAACATAAAATCGGATTTCTGAACGTTTAGGAGATTTATACTACGCTTCAAAACAAAATTACATATTTATCTTCAAAATTTTTCTTCAAACGAGCGCAGCACAAAGGTTGCTTCTGAGCTTAAAAGCGCAGCTCGCATCGAATCGCCGTTTGAAATATTATGCGCGGCGGATGAACAAATAAATCCCGCGATTTTGCCGGCAGAGGAATTAATGCTGAAAGGAATGGCGGAAGTCTTCGATTTTGCCGATACTGAACGGCTGGAACGAAGACCCGGAAACTGACTTCGATAACCTCAATATTTTTTCGCTCAATGTAGATTTCTGCTGCGATTGTCCAGAGTATGAGTATTTAAGCATTTCTTATCTCGCGGCATTGCTGATTTTTAGTCAGAAGGAAGAAATCTGGGATTTTTTGACTGTGAATTACAAAATCAAGCGCGAAGATTTTCCCGAAATAAACCGCTATTCGTTCGATAAAATCTGGAATCTGGAAAAGACGGGCAGAATCGGGCTTTATCTCGATATTTTTGAAGTCGTTGATCATTCGACGGGAAACCCCTGGCTCGATACGACGCACTGCCATACGGGCGAAACTTATTCGTGGGATGAAAAAACAGTTGCGCTTCTCACCGAAAGCTACAAAGAAGCGCAAAATATGCTGGAAAAAACGGTTTTGCTCAACGAACTACTTGAAGCTAATCCGAATGAAATTTTGTCGGAGATGATTTCGCTTTGGAACACGGGAAAACTGCCTTTAAAGAACGAAATCGGTTGAAATCAAATCTCATTTTCGGAGGTTTTATGCTACACTAAGAAAGTTTAATGGCTTATTCTTTCTTAGTTGGTTTTACTAAGAAAACTTTTTTACTATGTTGGAACTCAAATCGACGCGCACAGGTTATTTGATTGAAAGGGCGACGGTCGGCGAATCGTTTTATTCGTTTATGCCGCATCGACTGCCGCCGAAAGATTTTACTTTGAGCCAAATTCATTTCGACTTATTGGAGAAAGCGAATCGGGCGTTGGGCAAACTCGACTCTCTTTCGCAGCTTTTACCGAATGTTTCTTTGTTTATTTATTGGTATGTCCGCAAAGAAGCGGTTTTGTCATCGCAGATTGAGGGAACGCAAAGCTCGCTTTCCGACTTATTGCTCTATGAAGAAAAAGAAGTTCCAAGCGTTCCGATTGAAGACGTTGAAGAGGTTTCGCAATATGTCGCGGCGGTGCAATATGGGCTGAAAAGATTAAATGACGGTTTTCCGATGTCGCTCCGTTTGATAAAAGAGATTCACGAAGTTCTGCTTTCAACCGGCAGGGGCAGCACTAAAAGCCCAGGCGACTTTCGGCGTTCGCAGAATTGGATCGGCGGAACTCGTCCCGGTAATGCACGATTTGTTCCGCCGCCGCCGGAAAATATTTTAGATCTGCTGAGTGATTTAGAGAAATTTCTGCACGATATTCCCGAAAGAACGCCGACTTTGATTAAAGCCGCGCTGTCACATGTTCAGTTTGAAACGATTCACCCGTTTTTAGACGGCAACGGGCGACTCGGAAGACTCTTGATAATTTTGATTTTATGCGCGGAAAACGCGATTGCCGCGCCGACGCTTTATCTGAGTTTATATTTCAAAAGGCATCGGGAAATTTATTATGAACTATTGCAAACAGTGCGGACGGAAGGCAAATGGGAAGAGTGGCTCGAATTCTTTTTGGAAGGCGTCCAAATAACCGCCGAGGAAGCTGTCAGTTCGGCAAGTAAAATTCTCACGGTTTTCGCGGCAGACCGTCAAAAAATTGAAGGACTGGGCAGGGCGGCGGCTTCCGCTCTGCGGATTCACGAACTTCTGCAAAAAAAACCGATTATTTCAGTTCCGATGGCAAGTAAGGAACTAAATCTCTCTGCGCCGACGGTCAGAAATTCGATTGATAAACTCAAGGAAATCGGTTTAGTCAAAGAAATAACGGGCAAGAAAAGGGATCGGCTTTTTTCTTATCAAAGCTATCTGGACATTTTGCAGGCTGAAACGGAAGTCTAAAATCCGTTCAATAAATTCCAAAACAAATGAAATCACATTTAACCGCGCCGCCGGACGCGCTCGGCGCGCGCTTTTTTCTGCCCGGTCAATATCTTTACAACCGCGACGTACTGGTTTTTGCGACCGCCAACGACGTGCGCGATTTGGAGTCGGAGCAATTCCGCATCGGGAGATTTTCTTACATTCATTTTGTTGATTTGCCGAACGCCGGTGACCGGCAGGAAATTTTCAAAGTTCATCTTCAGAAACGCGCCCTTTCACACGACCGCTTAAAGCGGAACGCAGATACTGCTGCAGGCATGAAAGAAGAAACTCGCTTGTGATAGTTTCGCTGCTTATCCGCTCGCCGAGAACGTATGTCGGTTCGAGCGCGACGGTAATCGCTTCGGCGTTTCGAATCAGATTATAAAAGGTCCTAGCTTGGGCTAATTCAGTTTTGAAAACGCTTACTAAAACTAGAAGAATCCACGTATGGTCTATATGAACGAATTCCCAGGGGCGGTCACCATGAACCAGAATTTCGTTAGTCCGGTCGTTAAATTCTTCTTGTTGATATGCCGCTTTTTTACCCCACATCTTTTCTGTTTGTTTATGACCTTCCCGAGAAAACAAAGAATAATGGGACGATTTTGTTCCGCTGCTGCCTGCTAATAAATTCTAACTCCTGAGCAATACTGCGAGATTTTTCCGGTATCTTCGGCTCGAAGATAGTCTTGTGTTGTCTTTGAGCAGGATGACGTATTCGCCGTTGAAAAGCGGGTGCAGTTCTTTGATTTCGGCGATGCGGACAATCGTCGAGCGGCGCAGGCGCAGAAATCTGTGCGGGTCGAGTTTGCTTTCGAGCGCGTCCATTGTCTCCCGCAAGAGATGAGTTCCGTGGCATGTCGTGTGCAATCTCACGTAATTTCCTTCGGACGAAATCCAAACGACTTCGTTCGCTTCAACAAAGAAAATACGTCCGGCATCTTTGATGACGACGCGCTCAAGAAAAGTATTTTCCGCATTCGATTCGGTGCGCTTGAGGCTTTGCAGCAGTGCGGATAGTTTCTCGTCAATTCTATCGCTTTGCCGGTTTTTTAATTTTTCTCTCACGCGCTCCAGAGTTTTTTGAAAGCGTTCCGGGGCAATCGGCTTGAGCAGATAATCGAGCGCGTTAATTTCGAAAGCGCGAATCGCGTGTTCGTCAAACGCCGTCACAAAGACGATTTCCGGCAGATTCGGCAAGCCTATTTTTTCGATGACCGAAAAGCCGTCGGCAAGCGGCATCTGAATGTCGAGAAAAACGAGGTCGGGCTTGTGCTTTTCAATCAATAAGGTCGCTTCCTGCCCGTTGCCGGCTTCGCCGACGATTTCGATATCCGGCGCGTTTTTCAATTGCTGGCGGATTCCGCGACGGGCAAGCGGCTCGTCGTCAACTACAAGAACGTGAATTTTTGCGGGCGAATCATTCATCGTTTTCTTTGACGATTTGAAAGGGAATCGAGATCGTCGCCTGCAAGCCGCCGCCTGTTGCCGGAGCGAGTTCAAATTCGTGATTCGCGCCGTAAAGTTTTTCGAGCCTGGCGCGCGTGTTCGCCAGCCCAATGCCTTCCACGCCGTCGCGGCGGCTCATTTCCGTCAATCCCGTGCCGTCGTCGCGCACGACGAGTTTGAGATGACCGTTGTTCCGGGCGGCGAAAATTTCAATCGTGCTGGCTCCGGCTTTTGGTGCGACCGCGTGGCGAATGCAGTTTTCGACGAGCGGCTGCAAAATCAAATTCGGAACTCGCGCGTCCAGAGTTTCCGCGTTGGCTTCGATTTTCACGTTCAAACGGTCTTGAAATCTGGTCTGTTCAATTTCCAGATAGCTTCGCAGGAAATCCAATTCCTGTTTGAGCGGAATTTCGTGCGCGTCGGTGTTTTTCAGAGCGAGTCGCAGCAGATCACTCAGACGCAAAAGCATTTCGTTGGCGGCGGATACGTCTTCCTGCATCAAAACGGAAATCGAATTGAGCGTGTTAAAAAGAAAATGCGGGTGAATCTGCATTTTCAGCGCGTCGAGCTGAGCACGGGCGAGCTGCGTTTCGAGCTGCGCCGATTCGAGTTCGAGCTGCGCCGCCCGCTGCTCGCGCTCCCGAAAACGGCGGTAATAATTCGCTGCATGCGCCAAGCCGATAATCGCCGCGTATATCAAAAGATTTTCGTGAAACCCGGAGATCAGCAGATATTGAAACCATTGCCACGAAGTCAGCGAAGTCAACGCGCCGCCGGGAAGCTGCTGACGAACGCCGACATAAATCGCTAATTGAACAAAGGAAAGCAAAACGGCAATCGTCAAATGAATTGATAAATTGCGCCAAATCGTTTTTCTTTCGAGCGGAAATCTATTCGCCAAAGCTGCGACGAAAGGCGTGAGCAACGCCCAGAGATAGGCGCAGGAAAGCCAACTGACGAGCGTTTTTCCAAAGTCGGCGGGTCTGCCGAAATAAGCGTTATTGATTACACCCTGAATGGTGAAAAGCAAGCCGAACAGCGTCCAGCCGCTGAAAATCAAAAGCCACATTCGCCAATTTCGATACAGCAAATTCATCATCTGCAATTATACGCCGCAAATTAAAATCGAATGAAATCATCCGGCGGTTTTTACACGACTCAGAATCCAGTCGATTTGCATCTTCCAAAATCCGGCGGGAAATTTCTTCAAACGCGCTCCGATACTCGGACTGCCCGATTCGCCTTCAACCAGATCGTGCCTGCCTTTGGGGATAAATTTAATCGTGTAGTTTGTGTTGCCGGCTTTTGTCATCGCTCGTTTGAAAACGGCGATGCTCTTTTGGGCAGGAACGTAAGTGTCGTTTGCGCCCCAGAAAGCGAGAACCGGAATTTTTAACTTTTCCAAAGCGGGAGCGGGATTATAGTTCGCGCCGGCGTTCCAGAATCGCTGCAATCCTTCGAGCGAGCGCGGCGGATTCGTGTAAGCCAGCCATCTCTCACTTTGCGCTGCGTTCATAATTTTTTCGATTTGTTCCCATCCCGCGCCGGTTCGCGCCGCCCCAAATTTCAGCCGCATAAAATCGCCGCCTTTTTTAATTGTGTTTTCGGGAAACTTATCAGCGCGAAGCTGCGTTTCGGCGCGGAAAATTTCCTGCTCGAAAGGCGGCACACCCGAAAGTGATTGAAGAATCAAAAAACCGACATCCGTTGAGCGCGAAGCGGCGAGGCTGACCGTCCAGGCGCTGTTGCTGAAGCCGAACAAACCGATTTTTTTCGGGTTGATGTCAGCCCGATTTTTCAAAACGCCGACCGCCGCCAAAACGTCGTTCGCCAAAACGTCGAAACTATTACTTCCCGCTGTTCCGCCGGACGCGCCCGCGCCGCGCGAATCGAAAATCAGCGCAGCAATCCCGCGACTGGCAAAGTTATGAGCCCACCATCGCAGTTGATTTCTGTTTGTACCGAAATCGCCCGGCGTCACGATCACGACCGGATACTGCCCGCCGCCCGGCGGTAAAATCAAAGTTCCGCCGAGCGTAACTCTACCATTTTGAAAAGTAATCGCTTCTTCCTTTAACGAAATTTTCTGCGCCGCCAGATCCGGCTCGGTCGCCGACTGCCATTTCAAATCTTTAATCGTTCCGTTTGAGTCTTTGGCAAATGAAACTTTGAGCGTCGCCGGATAGCTGATACCTCTGCCGTCGCCGGTAAAAAACCGGTCTTCCGCCTCTGCCCAGAGCGTGCCGACGCGTCCGGTTTTGTAATCAATAAACCAGACGGCTCGCGGATCGCTGAGCGAGCGAAAAATCGAAATTACGCGGTCGGGCGAAACCCGGTATGCGCCGTAGTATTTTTCGAGCGTCGGCGCGTCAAGCGAAACAATGCGCGTCAGACCGAAATCGCCCCGCGCCGTCGCATATTCATATTCGCCCGAAATCGTTTTTTCCTGCATTTGCCCGCGAAAAACGATTTTCTCCGTGTTGAAGGGAATTTCAAACTCAATTTTGGCAGCGTCTGATTTGAGCGATTTTAGCTCGACATTTCTCGCGCTGACGCTGTTCGAGTAAGAAGGAAACGTAACATCTGCGTTTCCGCGCAAAGTTTCCTTTTCACGATTGAAACGAACGTCAACGATTACCCAGTTTCCGCCCGTAAAAAACCCGCCCGTCCAATCACCCATCGGCGTTGCTTGAGCCGCGCCGGATTGAACGGAAACGAAAATGAATACCAACATCGATGCGGCAAAAATTAAATGTATTTTCATTAACTCGACCTCTGAATAATCACCCGAGCTGCTTTTTCAAAAAATCTCGCATCCGTTCGTAAGCGAGTTGCGCCGCCGCCGGATTATGCAGATTCGGGCGCGTGTAATCGTAAAAAGCGTGTCCTGCGCCTTCGTAAAGATAAATTTCGGCTTTTGCTTTTTCGGTTTTCAATTTCTGCTCGAATTTTTGTATATCGGCGAGCGTAATTACTCGGTCCCTGGTTCCAAAATGATATTGCGCCGGAACTTTCACCTGACCGACGAAATCAATCATATCGGGGCGCGGGTCGGTTGGCGAAGTACGCGCCGCGTCGTTGAGGGGCGGCGCGTAGAAGGCAACCACCGTTTTGATGTCTTTCGAGAGGGTCGCAAGTCTTAAAGCAAGATAACCGCCGCCGCAGAAACCGAGCATTCCGACCTTTTTCGGTTTGACGAACGATTGCATTTGCAGATAATCAATTGCGGCTTGCGTATCGCGCATATTTTGCCGGTTGAATGCGTCGTTAATATAAAATTCGAGCGGCTTGTCGAGCTTGTTTGTGTCGCCTCCGGTCGCTCTTGAATTCCAATCAACCGCCAAGCCGACATAACCGAGTTCCGCCATCTGCGCCGCCGCGTTGCGAATGTCTTCGGGCATTCCGGGATTGCCCTGCGCGACGACAACGGCGCGAAAGCGTCCGTTCTTTTTCGGTCGCGCCAAATAGCCTTTGATTATGTCCGCGCCGTTTTGAAAGGTGACGGCTTGGTGAACGATGTTCGGGTTATCCAACGCTTTTGGTGTCGCCGATGCAGTTTGTTGCCCGAGCGTTTGAGAATTTAGAGCCGCGCCGAGAAACGCCGCCGTCGCACCTTTCAGAAAAGTTCTCTTGCCTTTATCTATTTCGTCGCATTCAAAGCACATAAATTTATTTACAGTAAAACTATTTTTTGATTTTATTTTTCACATCACAGTTTTTTGCCTGCGACCTTCGAAAAGTATCGCAAACAATTATGCGCCGATTCTTTTGTTTGTATCCCGCGCGTGCCGGGCGGCGCGTTATTTATCAATCGCCGGCAGAATGTATTGCGGAATATAGATTTCCCTCGCATTAACGGCAACCTTATCGGCGTAATTGCCGCCGTAAAATGCCACTACCAAATCGAGTTCTGGAATTCCCATGACGACCTGACCGCCGTTGCCGTCCGCGAAAAACGCCCTGACGGTGCGCCCTTTGTATGGATACTCGGTTACCCACCACAAATAACCGTATTGACCTGTGCCGATTTCAACCAGATGCGATGTGGCGCGGCGCGACCATTCGGGCGTGAGGATTTTGCGCCCGTTCCACACGCCGCCGCTCAAGTGAAGCTGACCGAGCTTCATAAAATCTCTGGGCAGAAAGCGCACGCCGCCCCCCATATATGCGTCGCCGTTCGGCGTGATTTCCATATAATACCGTTTGATTTGGAGCGGCTCGCCGAGCAGATTTTGAAATAGTGTCGGCAGCGATTGACGGGCTGCGCGGCTGAGAACGCCGCCGACCAGATTCGGCTGAATGCTGCAATAAACTGCCTTTTCTCCGGGCGCGCGAATCATTTTCAAGTCGAGCGTGTATTTGTAATAGTCAGTCGCTCCGCTCTCGTCCCTCATAAAATCTTCTCTGCCGGGCGATTTCGGGTCGCTGTCGTCGCAGTCCAATCCCGAAGACTGCGTGAGTAAATTTTCAACCGTCAGCGATTTTTTGCGCGGATCGAGATCGGATGGAAACTTGCCGCCGTTCATTACTTGATAAACCGAACTCGAAGCCGAAACGGGAACGCCCGCCTTGATTGCCGCGCCAAATAAATCCGATGTCAAACTTTTCGCCGCCGAACGCGTGTCGTGCGGTTTGTCACGGTTCTCGCCGTGAAAATATTCTTCCAATACGAGTTTTCCGTGACGCGCAATCAATACGCCGTGAATTTCCGGCGAGCTGACCGAATCAATCGGCGTATTAATCAGCATCCGGATAAAATTTTCAATGCCGGCGCGCGAGATGCCGATCTCTTCGAGCGTGCCGGTTTGCCAGCCGTCGTCCGTCGTAAGCGGCGGCGCGTAAACATAAGGAACAGTCGGAGAGGCGCGCGGGTAAAAATCGCTCGCCTCATTTTCGCCGACGCGCATGAAATCGAAAGTCCCGCCGCCCCTCGGGAAATATATTGAAAGAACTTTGCCGTCAACGTCATACTTGCCTTCCGCCAAAACGCGTCCTTTTTCTTTGGCTGTATCTGCCGCGAAAAGTTTTACGCCCGCGCCTTCACGCTCGATATGGTCAAGTCGAATAAACCTGCCGAGATTGCGTTCGGGATTTTTGAGAAACACACCGACCGAACCGTCCGGTCTCGCCTTTATCATCAGATAAAACGTGAATGCATCATCGAGCGGCGAAACCTCGCCGCGCCAGACGTTTTGTTTATCTTTCGTGAGTGTTACCGGAGAAGCGTAAGAGCCGAACGTAACACCCGGTGCTTGAATCCAATGACCGGCAATCTTTGTGCGGTTTGCCGCGAACTTTCCTTGAAAAGCGCCTTTACCGGCGGGCAACTCTAGAGAAATTGTGTCGCCCGCTAATTTCACCGAAGCCGTGCGTCCGGCGATGTCCGCACTCCACGCGCCGTTTGATTGTTTGACGAGCAGAGTGCCGCGAACGTCGGGACCGAAACGAAGTTTCGCCTGCCAAAGTCCGGCAAGTTCCAGCGCGGAATTCGCCTCAGCAGTCGCTGTGTGCGAGAGAGAAGCTGGCAGAGACAAAACTAATGCGAACAAAAATCCCGAAAAGAAAAATACTTTCACAGTTGCCATAGTCCACCGTAGAAAATCTATCGCGCCCTTCGAAAAAGAGCGTTTGTTTTTATAAAATTCATCGCACTCAAGCCACCTGAATTTTACAATCAAAAATTATTTTTGCGGTTTCAGCTCCCACAAAACATTGACAATCACCCAACGCCCGTTAAGCTTGGCGATGTGCAGATAGTCAATCCAATCGGAAGCGACGATTTTCACGCTCGCGGCATTTTCAAACGAGTCGAGAATCGTAATTTCTTTAAGCTGTTTTTCCTTCGGCGTAAGTTTTCCTCCGCCGCGCTTTGTCCCCTGAATTAAACTTAATGCGCTCATCTGGTCAAGACGGCTGAAATTTTTGTTGTCGGGATTCGGGCGTACGATGCGTTTTGCCAGATCCGGATGCAGAGCGCGTTCCATTCGTTCGGCGTCGCCTTCATACCAGCCTTCGATGTAATCCAAAGCCGTCTGCCGAATCGCCGCTTTGTCCGACTCGGAAATATTCGTTTGCGCGTGAACACTCGACGCGCAAACGAATAGTCCGAAAACTAAAATTAAGATTATTTTTCTCATTCTTATTTTATCTCCCATAAAATACCGTCGAAGCTAATCTCTTCATTTTTTTCAAATCATGAATTTCCAAAAAATTACTGCGAAACTCGCTCGTAAACTCTGTATGAGTCGTTGAACATAAATGCGATTTCGCCTTTCGCATTCTCTTTAAATCCAAGCAGAACTTGTCCGGCTCGATCTCCGTCAGCGAGGATGAAAAGCAGCGGTTCGATTTGTTTCCAGCGCCCGCCGCCAAAAATCAGCATTCCGTCGCCGGATATTTTTACTTCCGTCGATTCGGGAACGTATGAAGTGTTCGGAGCGCACGAATGACAATAGATAATCGATTGGTATTTGCCCGCGAATTTTTTGAGTGCGTCGGGCGAAGGATTTTTCGTGCTTGGAATTTCAGTCTTTTTCGGCGCGGGGAAATAGCGATTCAGAAAAGCGTTTTTGATTGCGCCCGACAGATCGGAAGCGCACGATTCGGTATTGCAAGCAATAAATAAGCCGGTGTTTTTTTCCGGTATCATTGAAAGCAGCGCCGAATAACCGTCGTCCATCGAGCCGCCGTGTTCGACAAACCGCAGATCATTCTGCTCGGTTTCGTAAAAGCCGTATGCCCAACCGGGAATTTTCGGGTGGTTTCTAAAATGCGTCGCCTGCATTTCCCGCGCGGCGCGCTCGCTTAAAATTCTTTTTCCGTCAATCGATCCGTAATTTAAATTCGCAATTATAAACCGCGCCATATCGGTCGCCGTGCTGTTGATGTCCGAAGCCGGATAAGTGTTGAACCATTGAAACGGTAATTTTGCGTATTTGTTCTCGGCGTATTCGTAGCCGGTCGCCAAATCATTTTTGTATTCTTCTTTGACGGCGGTAATACTCGTATGATTCATTCCAAGCGGCTCAAAGACATTCTTTTGCAGATAAGCCTTGAACGGTTGTTGAGTAATTTGCTCGACGGCGTGCGCGGCTAACGCCGGATTGTAAGTGCTGTAGCTGATGATTTCGCCGGGCGCAAATTGGCGCACGATTCGAGACTTCAAAAACGCGCCGAGCGGGACGACTTCCGACTCAACGCTCGTCCGTCTGCCGGGACTGATTTCGTCCAAGCCGGATGTGTGCGTCAATAGATTGCCGAAGGTAATCGGCTGCGCGAAAGTGTTCGGGACCGACACGCCTTTCAAGTATTTATTAACGTCGTCGGTCAATTTTATCTTTCCCTCGTCAGCCATTTGCATCACGGCAGTTGCGGTAAAAACTTTGGTAATCGAGCCGATGCGGAAAAGAGTTTTATCGGCAACGACCGGTGTTTTCTTTTCAACGTCGGCGACGCCGTAACCTTTGGCGAAAATGATTTTGCCGCCCTTAACGATTGAAATTACCGCGCCGGGAATATGGAGTTTTTCCATTCGTTCGGCGAATATCGGGTCGAGCAGCGTTTCTAAGTCTTTTTGATTAATTTCCGTCTTCGGGCTATTGGTCATCACATCCGGACGGCGGACTAATTGGTCGTTAATATATAAACCCGTATCGCGAATATTATCCACTCGATAAAGTTTCCAACCCTCCGCCGTCTTCTTCCATGTCTCTCTCTGAACGGCGCCGGATTCGACTTTGTGTAGCTGCTCGTCAGTCAAACGCTGCATTCGTATTGTCTTTTGAGTTACATCGGCGCTCGCCAAATCATTCTGCAAGTCAATCGCGCCGATTTGGAAATCCAACGAAATCCATCGCTCTATCCTTCCGAGAAACCGCTCGGTATACGCCTGCATATCGGCGCGCGCGTTTTTCGTTCCGTCGGGCAGAATGGTGTGAAAATCGTCGGCGCGAAGTGCCATGACCGCCGCCACGTCTTTTTTCCTGAATGCTTCGATGTTTTTGTCATACCAAATCTCAATGGCTTTTCGGACATCTTCGGGTTTATCGTCAGCAGTAAATTTATCGGTCTTTTTTTCATAGAAAAGTTTTTGAAAGACAACGCCCGCTAACTCGACCGAAACGCCGACAACGCCTAAACCGAAAACGGTTTCGCCCCTGTCCGTCGGACTGGTGAATATGGTCCGGTTCATAAACGCGCCTTCAAATTTCTCCGCTCTTCCGTCTTCATAAATTTTTGTGCCGGTCAGCAATCCGGATTCGACTTTCGCATTTTCGAGTCTGAATGGACGCGTCCTGCGCGCAGCGGACTTGCTGCCGGTTGAGGAATCAAAGCCGGTCGCTTCCGCTTTACCATCGTTTCCGACTTGCAGGTCGATGGTAAAATCCAAGCCCGGCATTTCATACATTCCCGAATAGTCAATGACGTTCTGTTTGACCGCCGACTCTCCTCGAACTCTTCTGTAATAATCTTCTTTGACGCCGGATTTTTCCTTCACTTTTTGTTTCTGCCTGTTAAAAGAAGCAGCGATTTCATTCGCCTTTTTTTGAACGTCGAATTGTCGAGAAACGGCGGCTGAAGGAACGAGCCAAATGCTGAAAAGCAGTCCGACAATGCTGAGTCTATTCATCTATTTCTCCTCTCTCAATATATTTTTCTAACACTCGAATTTCATGAATTCGGCTTTTGATTATTTGAAGAAATGCTCAGCAAATTGTTGTAGCCGTCCACCTGAAGCCGCCAAACATCATCCTTCTCGCGTCTGGCGACGACGACGAATTTTCCTCTGCCGGTGTGCGATTCGCCTTTGCTGTTGATTGAAGTTAGTATGAAGATGCCGACATCGTAAGCCATATCCTTATCAACCTGACGCTGCAAGATCCGAAAAGAAATCTGCACTTTTTCATTCCGCATTCTGACATAATCGAAAAAACTTTTGAAATTCTCCAAAATTTTTTGCCGCCCGAATTGAGCATCATTATCAGGTACAAGATAAGCCGCCGACTCGGTGTAAAGTACGGCTACCGAGTCGGCGTCGAGCTTTCTGTAACCATCGCTGAAACGCCGGTAAACTTCGTCCAAACCCTTATGCGGCGCAACTCCGTTTTCCAAAAGCAAGTCCGGCGACGCTTGCGCCGAAGCTGCGTGAGCGAAAAAAATCCCCGTGATAAAAATTAAAAATAAATTTGCTTTCATAACTCTAAAAATTCCGCTGATTTTATTAATTTGACTAAGAACTCAAATTGAAGACTAAAATATTAGGCGCGTTGAAGACAACAAGTTTGTGATAGGCGGTCGGTTTGGCGTGAAATGCGGATTAAATAGGATTAGAATTTACGAAAAATCAAAAAGCGGCAATTTATTTTTGAAATGGTTGCTCGGCAAAATTATTCTGGATTTTTAATAATCATTTCCTTTAATTTGATGTCGGTCAGAATAACGCTCGATGAAACCGGAAAAGTGATTGCAGCAAAGACGCTTATCCCGGGCAGTAGTTATGCCGCGTACGCCGAAAGCGCAGCTCTGGATTCTAAATTCGAGCCTTTGCTGATTTGCGGAAAACCCAGCAAAATCAGCCGCATTATCGTTTATCTCGGTTACCAACCGAGATAAACGAATAGCCAATCATTATTGACAATAAAAATACTCTCAAAAGACAATTACATTTTATGAAAACAGTCTTAAAAAGGGTCGTTTTGAGACGGGAATTTCTGCTCACGATATTTGTTAAAGCGAGCCGCAATCCAAAATGTTTTGAAACATTAATGGCGACTTGGGCGGCAGTGTCGCCAGTCCCGGAATTTTAACTAATCTTAATTGACGGAGAGATTTTGTCGACACCGACAAAATCTCCCTGCACGATATAAAAAGCTGGTTATTGCCCGGGGATGGACTATTTCAGTGAGGAAAAGAGACATCAGTTTTTTCATTTTACCTACTGTATTGATTCTGATTTGGAATGGAGATTTTGTGAGCGGCTTTTATTTTGAGAGGGAAGTTTTCCTGGTTTGGCGAGGGTCCTTTTCATATATATTCAAGAAGGATTAAATTTTAAAGGGTTAAAAAGAGGATTAAGAGGATAGGGCGAAAAAAAAGGAAGTAACTCTAATCCTTGTTGTACTTGCAACAAATAAAGGGGAAGTCAGAACTAGATATTTTCTTTTAGATTCCGGGATATGATTGATGTTGGTTTTCCTGAAAACAAGAAATTAATATGAAAAGGAAATCAGAACTAGGTAATATTTGAGAAAAGGGAAATCAAAACTAGATATTCGGGAAATCAAAACTAGATGTTTCGGCGGTTTTGGGAACGAAAATTGGTAAAAATCTGTGGAAAAGAGTTTACTGAATGTTCTCCGGGAAATCAAAACTAAATATTTCGGAGAATCAGAACTAGATAGTTGGAAGAATCAAAGCTAGATGTTTTGGAGAATCAGAACTAGGTAGTCGTAACCATTAAAACTTACGCCCGGAAGGGAAATCAGAACTAGATACCAGGTTTTTTAGTGGGAAATCAAAGCTGGATTTTAAAGAGAGACCGAAAACCCGGCAAAACATGCTACATTCTTTCCAAAAACGCGCCGAATAAACAATTTTGTCCCGTAAATCGTGCTGAAAGGGAAATCAGAACTAGATAATTTAAGGAAAACGGATATAAGATTTTGCTGGAGGGGAAATCGCAGCTAGTTAAATCTAATGTAAAACATTAAGTATCTTTTATTGCCGGAAGTTTGTTTTTGATTTCTTTTAGCCGGGAATTAGCGTCAATGATGTCATTGACGAATTTCACGTCCGGATGAAGGATGTATTTTACGTCGACCAGTTTTTTCCGGGGTTTTTTCTCGAAGACCGGAATTACCTCGTATTTATTCAAAATTCGATGTATCTTTAAAACCTCGAGTGCTTTTTCAACCTGCTTGGCGTTCTGCCCGAGCTTTTCATAGAAAGTCAGTCCAAAATCACGAATCAAGGTGGTCAACATGATGTTAAAAGTGTTGCCGACTTTGGCATAGGTATAGACGTGAGAAAGCCGTTTGTAGAGCTGGCGCGCGATCACATCATTGGAGAACTCGTTGACTTTTTTGTAGTTGATCATCCGGTAGCTCTGCTGCTTGATGGAACGCGTGACGAGCGGCGAAAAGCGGACGAAGGTCTGGGTTTCTTCGCCCGAGTCTTTAAAACCGTAAGTCTCGATCGGAGAAAAGGCGATATTGACCGATTCCTGGTCGCCGGTTTTGGTGGCTTCGAGAAATATATCGGTACCTTTAAGAACCTGGATGGCGTTTTTGATCTGGTCGTAGCTGTAAGTGTGACCGTGGTCGGCGAGCTCCTTCTGTAGTTGGTAGAGCGTAAACCGGATGCCGGCTTCACCGTCGAGCATCACGCCGTAGCCTTCGGTCATCATCTTTCGCAGGATGTCCTCGACATGTTCTTCCTTGATGCCCGGAAAATACTCGCGCACGACGCCGTCTTTGTCTTCCAGCCGAGCCGGATCCATCTTTAATTGGAATTCGCGTCCGCGGAATTCGAAGGTGCGGGTGACGCGTTCCAGGAATTGATCGTTGATACGTTCTTGTTTAGCCCAGACGTATTTGGGCATAAAATCGTAGAGCTCAACAGTGTTGGAGTAGTCGCTTTCTTTTTCGGTGAGAAAGAAGAGCTCCAGCTGCATGGGAACACTTACCTGGTGCTCTTCGAATTTTTTCGGTTTTTCGCGTTCGCGGCGCTTTTGGACTGGCATAGCTGGATTCCCTCGATTTATGAGAAATACTAGATTTTCGTTATTATTTTGTGTTTGAACCGTAATGTCAAGATAATAGTCGACGGGACAATCGAAGAAGCGCGTCTGATAACGGCTTCTGTTCGGGAATGGGTAATTTTCGGCTTGCTGATGAAGGTACCTTAATTGCTTTTGAAATATATTAAAGTTCATAAATATTTATGGTTTTGCCGCCTTAAAATGGGCTTGGAAGTGGGATTTGCAATTACTGAGGCAAGTGGTTGTTATTTTTGAAATGAAAGGTAAAAATGAAATCGGTATGGGGTACGGAATCCCGTGTAAGGCTTCTGGAGCGGCAGGGCGGTCGAACCCGAACGGCGGATATATCCGTTATTGGGACAAGTAGCCTGGGCTAACAATGTTACTGGAATCGTATTAGCCGGCGGAAAATGAAAAAATAGTTTGTGGTAGAATTTGTTTCTTATCATTACGGCTTACGAACGCTCAGACCTGATCCATATCATGAAAATGAACCGTCTGACTTTGGCTGACTCCGATTCGGCACAGCTGGAATTTACGGGTCACGCTAATGACAAGAATTACCAGATCAAAATCCTGGCGGTTGAAAGTTCGCCGCAGCTTATAATTAATTCGAACGGGGAAGTGGTCTGTAATGAAAACTTGAGAAGTGTCGATGATTTGAAGATTTTTCTTGATGAACGGCTTTATCAGTTTTTTATCGAGTAAAGTTTAAAGCAGTTAATTTGGTATGGGTAATAGTAATGCTCCTCTAAATTGATTGGGCGTGAGGATTAAAAGGTTTTTGGTTTCGAAGGTGTTTTTGCCAACGATTCTCAGATAATCCCAGTATACCTGGAGTTTTACGAGAGCGTTTACTTTTTCTGCATCCCAACCTATCATTACTCCGAGTCTTCCGAGAACTGAAGCATTTACGGTACTTCCGAGCAATTGTTTTCGGGAAACGTTATATTCAATTTCAATCGCCATAAGGCATCGGGGATTGTCGTTGAAATTTTTTATTTCTTGGAACTCGGGAAACTCTGGAACTTCTTTACGCTATTGGTCGAGAACTCGGTATTGCATAACGTTTTCGCGGTGGAATTCCAGGAGCCTTTCGATTAACGGTCTGGAATTGTTTAATAATTAACTGCAATTGCCGCCCCTTAATGGATAAAAGTCCGACTGCTACATCCTGCTACATCGATTCCGGGGAGTACAGTCCTCCTTATATTATCGATTGAACGCCATTCCTTGGTGGTTGGCACTTGTGAGTAGATAAGTGCCAATTGTTCGGTGATTACCTGCTGAAAAATTTCTGTTGGGGGTGGCTTCTATTGTTTGTAGCTTTGTGTACTGTAACTCATAAATTGGCGCTTGATTTTAACCATAAAGTGGCATTCGTTTCTATTGTTTTCAACAGCTCAGGAACCTTCCTTTCCTAAGTAATTAACGTCAGTATTGGATAAGAAAAGATGGAAAGACTCAGTTTTCAAGTAAAATGAATTTATCAACAAACATTTAT
>DASWRC010000080.1:0-31506 GCA_036403375.1 Pyrinomonadaceae bacterium | reverse complement strand
CTCCTTTTTGATTTTCCATTAAAGTAATTGCGCCGCCGACTATTTTTCCGTACACCGTTCCCGCGTATTGATTATCGCGGATAATAACCACAGACCATGTGCCGCCCGCGACAATCAAGTTATTCGGAAATAATGAATTGGTCGAATAATCCAACGAAGCCGTCAAATGATAACTTTCCCATTCACCGAAGCTGTCCAGCACAAAAGTATTACCGTAGCGTTTTGCGCTTATCGGCTCGAAAGTTCCTTCAGCCGTTTCTGAACCGGTATAAATGCTTGCACCGGCAATACTGCCCTTGTTTTGAGTTGTCGCCGCGCCGACCGTTGAAACTACCGCCAAAACCAACATCATCGCTATTTTTGTTAATTGTTTAATCATTTTCTTATCTCCTTTTAATTTTTTACTTTAGATTTTTTGAAACCGGTTCGAGTCAGGAGGAGGGCTTCCAGTACTGCCCCGAACCAGCGCGTTTTCAGTCCTGCCCAGGACCGAATCTCTCACAACCATTAATTTTCAAACGCTTGGTTTTGCGCTTCTATTTACTAACGCAACGCTCCGCGCAAAATCGGCTCAAATTATTTTTCGGATTAGTTGTGAGTATTTTTATAAAGTAAAGTGCGGCGGCGGATGAGTTTAATTTAGTTGACTTAATTTGAGATTAAGAATATGATTGCCGCGCTACCCGAAGTATTCAAAAGAGCGGAGATTTCTTGATGAAGGAAGCTTCATTAAACCGCGGCGAAATAACCGCGATGTTAAAGGCGTGGAGCGGCGGTAACCGCGAGGCGATGGATAATCTTGTGCCGCTCGTCTATCAGGAGCTGCGCCGCCAGGCGCATCGCTATCTCAACCGCGAACGCTCGAACCACACTCTGCAAACTACCGCGCTCGTTCACGAAGCTTACCTGCGTTTAATCGACCAGCGTTTTGTCGACTGGCAAAACCGTGCCCATTTTTTCGGAATCGCCGCAAATATGATGCGCCGGATTTTGGTTAACTACGCCGTCAGCCGCCACCGCGACAAACGCGGCGGCGCCGGAGAAAATCTGCCGCTTGAAGAAGGATTGTCAGTCGCCGCCGAAGAACGGGACATGGATTTGATTGCTCTCGATAAAGCCTTAAACGAGCTGGCGAAACTGGATGAACGACAGTCGAGAATCGTCGAACTGCGCTATTTCAGCGGTTTGAGCATTGAGGAAACGGCGGAAGTTCTAAAAATCTCACCGGCAACGGTCAAGCGTGATTGGAGTATGGCAAAAGCTTGGCTGCGCTCCGAGCTCGGCGGCAAATAATCCGCACCGCAATTATTTGAGCCGATTAAGCGCCGCGTGTTGCGTTAGTAAATAGAAGCATTTTCGCCGGAAGCGATTCGATTATTTATTTAGCCATTTTTATGAACCGCGAAGACTATCAAAAAGTCAAAAAAATCTTTCATTCCGCGCTCGACCTCGCGTCCGGCGAACGCGCGGCTTTTTTAGCCGAAACCTGCCGGGAAGATAAAGATTTGCATCGTGAAGTCCAAAAATTACTCGATTCGTTTGAGAGCGACTATCTCGAACAGCCTGCCATCGGCAACGTGGCGGAAGCGATTTTCGGCGGGAATCTGGCAATCGGGCAATCGGTCGGGCGTTACAAAATCTGCGAAAAAATCGGGGTCGGCGGAATGGGCGAAGTTTTTCTGGCGGAAGACACGCGCCTGAAGCGCAAAATTGCTTTGAAAATTCTGCCCGCAATGTTCGGTCAGGACAAAGAGCGTCTGCGCCGTTTCGAGCGTGAAGCGCGCGCCGCGTCCGCCTTGAACCATCCGAATATTTTAACCATTCACGAATTCGGCGTGGAAGACGGGACGATTTTTATTGCTTCCGAATTTGTCAAAGGCGAAACTTTGCGCGAACGGCTCAGCGGTGAACCGATTAATTTCCGCAAAGTACTCGACATTGTTTTGCAGATTGCCGCTGCCCTGAACGCCGCGCACGAATCGGGAATTGTTCACCGCGACATCAAACCGGAAAACATTATGATTCGCGAGGACGGATTGGTCAAAGTTCTCGATTTCGGTCTGGCAAAACTTATCGAAACGAAAAATGAAACGGTTGACAGCGAAAGCGAAACGCTGGCGCAAATTAAAACAACGCCGGGCTTAGTGATGGGAACGGTTAATTATATGTCGCCCGAACAAGCGCGCGGGAAAAATGTGGATGCCCGAACCGACATTTTTAGTTTTGGCGTGATGATATATGAAATGCTTTCGGGAAAGCTGCCGTTTAAGGGTGAAAATGAGATTGATATCCTTGTTTCAATTTTACACGAAGAACCGGCTTTGCTCGGTCAGTCCGCGACGGGCGTGCCGCCCGACTTAGAGCGTCTGGTCAGTAAAACCTTGCGCAAAGACCGCGAGGAACGATACCAAACGGTCAGCGAATTTGTGGCTGATTTGAAAGCCCTCAACCACAAATTAGACCGCAAAGCGATAACCGGCAATACTAACTTTCGAATAACCGACGGGTCGACGCGGGCGCAGGCAACCGAAGAGGCGCTCAAACAGTCAGCCCGCCAATCTTTATTTCCGCCGGGCAGCATCAGCGAAATGCTCTTGAGCAAATTTAAGCTTCCTCGCAAGGGCTCGATGCTGACGCTCGTAATTATCGGGTTGGCGCTGCTGACCGCCGTCATCGGTTTTTATAAACTGACCGGACAACCGGCGGAATCGTTTCAAAATATGCGGCTCGCTAAATTAACTTCCACGGGAGACGCCGTCGGCGGCAACATCGCAATCTCACCGGACGGCAAATACGTCGTTTATGCGGTAGATGAAACCGGACGGCAAAGCCTCTGGGTCAAACAAGTGGAAACATCCGGGAATGTGCAGATTATTCCGCCGGCTGAAGTTGAGTTTAGGGGCTTAACTTTCTCGCCCGATGGTAACTATATTTACTTCAATATGGGTCCAAGGAATTCGACGGCGGGGATTTATAAAATTCCGGTGCTCGGGGGCAATTCACGAAAACTGGTTATGGATGCCGACCTGCCGGTGAGCTTTTCACCCGATGGCAGTCAGATAGTATTTCTGCGTAATCAAACATCATTGATGATTGCCAATTCGGACGGCGGCGAGGTGCAAACGCTGGCAATCGCTGCGGATGGCAACGGCTGGAGTTGCACGGCGTGGTCTCCCGACGGCGAAAAAATCGTCGCTTCTCGTTTTTCCCCGGCGGACGCCAGCGACCATCTGGTCGAAGTTGCGGTTAAGGATGGAACGGTAAAACCGCTCGCCGTACCGCCCTGGTTGTCAATCAGCGGCGTGGTTTGGCTGGCGGACGGCAAGGGGCTGATTCTGAGCGGGCGCGACCTCGAAACCCAACTGTCACAGTTATGGTTTGTTCCTTACCCGGACGGCGCGCCGCGTCGAATTACCAACGACCTGACCAGTTATCAGGGGTTGAGTTTGACAGCAGACGGCAAGACTGTGGTCAGCGTTCAGGAGAATCGGCTGTTAAACATCTGGGCTTCATCCGATACGAACCCGAGCTTTGCCAAACAACTTACTACCGAAGTCGGCAACGACGATGGAATGTCCGGTCTTTCATGGACACCTGACGGCAGAATTGTTTATACAACGAGAGTTAAGGGAAGGCAGGATTTATGGATTGTCGACGCGGACGGCGGCAACAATCAACAGCTGACTTTTAATGTGAAATCCAACTTCTCTCCGGCGGTTTCGCCCGATGGACGTTATATCGTTTTTGTTTCCGACCGGAGCGGTAATCTTGACCTCTGGAGAACAGATTTGGACGGCAGCAATGCTTTTCAGTTGACTAAAGATTCCAGTACCGAAATCGACCCTGCTTTTTCGCCGGACGACAAATGGATTGTTTATGGATATGCCGACGCCGATAATAAAATAACTGTCCGGAAAATTGATATTAACGGCGGTAATCCGGTTCTGCTAACGGCGGCGGAAGCGGCAAGACCGGTCGTATCGCCCGATGGAAAGTATATCGCCTGCCTTTACTATATCGAAATGGGGACTGGTTATTTAACAAAGATAGCCATTATTCCGTCTGAAGGCGGTTTGCCGTTAAAGGTGCTCGACTTACCGCAGGTGGTCAAGTCGCGAACATTACGTTGGACACCGGACGGACAAGGATTAATTTATATTGACAGCGGCAACCGCGTTTTTAATTTGTGGAGTCAGCCCTTGGACGGAAGCCCGCCCAAACAGTTAACGGATTTCAAATCCGACCAGATTTTCAGGTTTGATTTGTCGCGCAATGGCAAAGGCTTTGCTTTAGCGCGCGGCAAGGAAAGCGCTGATGTTGTTCTGATTAATAATTTCAGATAATAGATAACTCGAAAGAATTTTGATTTCTTTCAAACTTCGTCCTACGAAATTAAAACATCCGTCTTTGTCAAAAAATGTCGAATGCGGTTAAAATTTGCGGAAAAATGGAGATAAAAAAATGGAAAACGAAAATAATGATTTTGTAGATTGCGGGAAAGCCGGTTGCAGGATTAATCACGATATTGAAAGGAATGCTCTTATCTGCGGCGGCAGCTCCGGTAGTTGCTATGTCGCAAAACTGCTCGAATGTAGCCAATCAGAATTTCACGACCGGTCATTAATTTCGGCAACGCAGGCAATTAATAAAATTCTGGAAGGAATTCCGACGGATACACAAGGACGCAAACTTTCTTTTTTTCACACGAAAATGGGAGCTGCCGTGCTTATCTGGACAGAACACGGCATACCTATTCCGCCCGATACCGTTGTCCTTGATGATAGTGACGATGCCGCTGTTGCGGCGGCGCTCGGGCTTATTGATTGGGATTCGGAACAAGCAGCCTATCCATCTTAGAAAGTATTTGCGCCGAAAGCCGGAAAGCCGATTAAAATTTATTCAGCTTTCCGCCGCAAACCACCAAACATATTATATCTGCAAAATCGCGGCGGTCATGTCTTTATGTGCCGACCCGGGGAGCCGACCCGTCAAGTTTTCGGTAAATCTCCCTGAACACAAAATTCGCTAATAAGTTTTACGAAATCGTTAAATCAACAGGAAATTCAATAAAATCAGCGTGTTTCGATACCGTACGCTTTTTGCTTCCGATATGGGATAAAAATAGCCCAAAAGGTAAAATGCGCTTAAAGCATTGAAAATGACTCGTTTTTCTAAGTCTTTCTTTTCACAAAGTTTAAGTTAAAAATCCGGCTTTGCGGCATAATAATTGCCCAAATAACGATAAGTTAATTGAATTTCACGTATCAATTTGGGGAAGGGAGACGATTTATGAGAGTTTTCAAATTATCAATATTATTTTTTATAGCCGCACTATTTATCACGGCTTGCAACAAAGTCCGGACGCCGGACAGTGTCTATAATCAGCCGGACGACAATCAGCAATATGAAATCGGCAGAGCCGAGGGCGGATTTCTCGACGAGGAAGATATACTCGAAGCGCGCGAAAATCTCGATTTGCAGGCGGTCGGCTCGCTCCTCGAAAGAGCCAACAACGCCGAAGATTTCGAGTATCTGCTGAATTCGGAAAACAGCATTAACAACCTCGACTTAAATGACGACGGTTACGCCGACTACATCAGCGTTCGCGAATTTGACGACCGCTATGATGACGAACGAGGCTTTTCGCTGTTTTCGCAGTTTGGTCCGGACCTGATTCAGGAAATCGCGACGATTATTTTCGACCGCAACGGCTACCGCAACGATTATTATCCGGGTTCGAATGTTTTAATTCGCGGAAACGATTATATTTACGGCGATGATTACTACTACGAAACAAACTGGCGCGACCGCCAGGTTCCGTTCGTCACATGGGTTTTCAGCGACCGCGACGGTTATTACCAGTCGCCGTATTATTACCAAAATTATCCGAGCTACTACGAGCCTTACCCGATAGTCGAAACGACCGTTTACGAGACCAGAATCGAGCAGTATTACTCATCGCCGGTCTTTATTCAGACGGCGCAGCCGAGCATTACGCAGGTTAAAATCGCTTCGCCTTACACGGATAAATCGCTCAACCGGGTTTATGCGACGCTGCCGCCGGAAACGCGCCAGCGGTTCGAGGTTCAAAGAAACAATCCCAAACCGGCGAATTACGAACGCGTGAAGCGGGAAAATGCGAAGCTTTTTGCGGGCAGAGAAGACAGAGAGGTTCGCGCAGATAAGCAGTCGCGCCAGGACAGGCAGTTTAACGATAAACAGAACCAGTTCGACCGACCGGAAAAACTGCGCAACGAAAAACAGCAGCAGGTCAGCGAAATGCGCGAAAAACCGAATAAACCGGAACGCGTGAATGAACAGCCGCAGAATCAGCAGAAATTCGAGCGCCAAAATCAGCAGCGCGTTGAAAGACAACAGCAAAAGCCTGAGCGACCGCAACAGCAGCAGCAACAGCAGCGCGTCGAACGCCAAAATCAGCCGAAGGTTGAACGGCAACAGCAGATACGCGTCGAAAAACAGCAGCAGAGACAGCAAATGCGGATTGAGAAACCGCAGCAGCAGGTCCGACAACAACCTCAACAAATGCGCCAGCCGCCGCAGCAGCAAAAGCAGCAAACGCGACCGCAGCCGAACGGCAACGGCGGCGGCAAACAAAACGGCGGTGGCGGCAATCCCAATAAAGGCGGCGGCAATCCGAATAACGGCGGTGGAAAAGGTAAAGGCAAACCTTAAGCAGCGCCAAAAACGATTGTAAATTTGAATCCGGTTGTTTCTTTTGAAGCAGCCGGATTTCCTTTTTCAACACAATTTCCCGAAACAAAACAGTTTACATTTGTCTGATTTCCTATGTTCCGCTCAGGGTTTTATAATGGTTATCGGAAAGATGTATGAATGGATGCCCGGCAAAATCGTGATTTTCGGTTCAGGGGCTTGCGCTCGAAGAAACCGCAAATGAAATTTATGAAACCAACTGAACAAAAATGGTTCGCGCTCGAAATCACGGCAGACGCCGCCGCCTCGGAAGCCGTCGAGTTTGCCCTCAACGAGCTTGACGCGCTCGGGACGGAAATCAACAATCTCGGCAAAAGCGGAGCGGTAACTTTAACGGTTATCGGTTATTTTAACGAGCAGTTCGCCAATCAAATCTGGCAGAAAGCGCTGCTCGAAGCCGTGCAAATCTATGGTTTCTCATCGGACGCAATCAAAAAAACCGAATGGCGCGAAGTCGAAAATCAGGATTGGCTCGCCGAATGGAAAAAACACTGGCGACCGACCGAAACCGCGCGGTTTACCATCGCGCCGCCCTGGGAAACGCTTGAAAATACGGAAAAACACGTCATTCGCATCGAGCCTTCGATGGCTTTCGGAACCGGCACGCACGAAACGACGCGGCTTTGCCTGCGCGCGATAGAAGAAAGATATTTTCCCGAAATGTCTTTTCTCGATGTCGGCACCGGCACGGGAATTCTGGCGATTGCGGCGGCTAAGTTCCGGCTTCCGGGTTCCGAGTCCCGGGTCGTCGGCTGCGACACCGACGATGACTCGGTAAAAATCGCGCGGGAAAACGCCGAATCGAACGCCGCCGCCGACATCGAATTTTATGTCGGCTCGATTTCCCCGAAAACGCCCGAATTCGATTTTGTCTGTGCGAATCTGACGGCTGACGTAATTTTGCCGATTCTGCCTTTGCTGGTCGAAAAATCGCGGCGAATTTTGGTTTTATCGGGGATTTTGCAGGAGCAGGAAAAACTAATTACCGGAGAATTGGCAGGACTTCAGATTTCAAATTACAAAATCGAAACCGACGGCGAATGGATTTCCGTTCTGGTTGAAAACGAAAAATGAAGAACGGAAAATTAGGAACCTTTTATTTTCCGTTTAATTGTCTTTCTTCGGTTCGGTCGCGGGCGGGATGTCGCCGTCGTCGGTGATGGTGATGAGCGGCGTTCGCGGTTTCGGTTTGATGCCCGGTTTCAGAACGGGGCGAATCTTTGGCGAATCGGTTGTTTTGATGGTCGAAAGCGTTTCCGAACGGCGCAGAATCGCGCCGCCGCGCCCCGCAATCCATAAATCCGTGCCGCCTAAAAAAGCAATCGCCTGCAGCGCGTTGCTCGTCACGTTCGGCTGCGTTTCCCACGTTCGCCCGCCGTCCTCGGTACGCAAAACCGCGCCGAGCTCGCCGACCGCGAGAGCTTCGAACCGCCCGTAAGCCGTGACTGCATAGAGATTTATCCGCACGTTTGCTTCCTGGTCAGCCCAGGTTTCGCCGCCGTCTTCGGTGCGCAGGATTGTGCCGCGCGAGCCGACCGCCACGCCGACCTTTTCGCCGTAAAACGAAACGGCGTAAAGATTTTCGCGCAGGTTGGTTTTAATGCGCGTCCACGTCGTGCCGCCGTCTTCCGTCTTGAGAATCGCGCCGCGATCGCCGACGACGATGCCGCGTTTATCGTCAAAAAATTTCACGTCTTCGAGCCAGTCCCGCGTTCCCGATGCGACCGGCTCCCAATTCGCGCCGCCGGTTCGGCTGCGTAAAATCGTGCCGTTCGCGCCGACCGCAAACCCTGTCGTTTCCGAGATGAAATAAATGCCCAGGAGGTCTTCGGTCGTTCCGGAACTTCCCTTATCCCAACTCGCGCCGCCGTTAATGGTGCGCAAAACCGTGCCGCCGTCGCCGACAATCCAGCCTTTCTCGCCGCTCGCGAAATTGAGCGCGTTGAGATTCGCAGCCGTCTGCGAAACAACCGGCAGCCAGTTTCGCCCGCTGTCGTTGGTAATCCAGATTTTTCCGCGCGAACCGACCGAAATGCCGACCTCCGTATCGAAAAACGCCAAATCGTTCACGTCTTCGCGCCCGCCTTCCGAGAGGCGCTGCCAACTGTAACCGCCGTCGTCCGTCCTGAGAATCAAGCCGCTTTCGCCCGCCGCCCAGCCCGTGAACTGGTCGGCAAAAAACAGCCCGACGAGCTTTGGATTCGTCCGGATATTGAACGGCAACCAGGCGATTCCGCCGTCGCCGGTGAGCCAGACAAGCCCGTTGGCGTCGGTCATCGAACCGTTTTTATCATCGGCGAAAGAGACGGAAAGAAAGTCGGCGCTGCTCAACATATTGATTTTAATCCAGGTTTCGCCGGCGTCTTCACTGCGCGCCACGCAGCCGCCGTAGCCGACCGCGACGATTTTTTCCGCGCCGATGTAAGCGGCGCTCGAAATCAGCGTCGAGCCGCACGGATTATTTATTTTCCAATTTTCGCCGCCGTCGCGGGTTGTCAGGACAATCCCGTTTTGTCCGGCGATAACGGCTTTGTCCTTATCAAGGGCGGAAATTTTCAAAAGATGTTCGCTGGTTTTCGCGTTCTGCGGCAGCCAGGTCGCGCCGCCGTCGGCGGTCTTCATAATTCGCCCGTAAGTGCCGACCGCCCAGCCCGTCCGAAAATTTTCGCCCGCAAAACCGACGCCGTAAAGCTGGTCTTTTACGTCAACCGGCGTTTGTCGCCAATCTTGAACCGGCATTTGCCGCCAATCTTTGCCGCCGTTGAGGGTTGTTAAAATGACGCCGCGTGCGCCGACGATTATTGCATTTTTTTTATCTTTGACAAAAACGCCGGAAAGCGTCACATTGACCGGCGGATATTGTTTTTCCCAGCGAAAACCGCCGTTTTCGGTGCGCAAAATCGTGCCGTCCGAACCGACCGCGTAGCCGATTTCCCTGTCTTTCGCAAAATGAATCGCGTATAACGGATTGCCCTGCGGCAGAGGATTCTGCCAAATCCAGCCGAGCGAATTTCGTTTCTGCGCTTCGACTGCCGAAAAGCAAAAGCACAAAATTAAAGCACAGGCGCAAAGAAGCCGCGCCGCCCGGGAATTTAAATAACTTCCTGCGGCTGTTTTGCTAAAAAATACTTTGCGTCTCTGCATCTTTGCGCCCTTGCGTTTCAAAGCTCCAAAACTCCGATTTCCGCAATTAATTCGTCAAACATCGCGTCGTCAATGCGCCCGAGTTCGGCGGTTTTGCGCGCCAGCGTGTCAACAACTTCCTGCACGTCGTGCCCGTTGTGACCTTTCACCCATTCCCACGTGATTTTATGTTTTTGGGCGGCTTTGTCGAGCTTTGCCCACCAATCGAGATTGGTTTTCTTGCGAAAGTTGCCCTGCATCGTCTGGACGACGTAACGCGAATCGGTCAGGACGCGCACCTTGCACGGCTCCGACAATTTTTCCAGACCAATCGCCGCCGCCGCGATTTCCGCCTGCTGGTTCGTCGCCGCGCCCAAATATTCGCCGAACGCGCGCCAGTAGCCTTTATAACCGAGCGCCGCGACCGCCGCCGCGCGCGGATTGCCGCGTCCGTTACCTAAACTTGAACCGTCGCAGACGATTGTAACTTCCTTCATAAACTTTTATTCAAACGCCTTTTCTATTTTCTCGGCAATCGTCTCCCAGAGAATCGCGCTGCCGTCGCCGATGTAGGCGGTTTTCGTCAAAATCTGCTCCTTCGTCACGCCGTTTTCCGTCCAGCTTTGCCGGTTGTTGTAAAGATTCTGCAAAACCGGCATCGCGCGGTCAATCGCGCGCGCAAATTTTGCTTCCGCCGAGTCGCCGTTCTCAAATTCGTTCCAGAGCGCGAAAAGTTCTTCGGCTTTATCGCCGGGCAAAATGCCGAAAATTCGTTTCATCGCCGCGAGCTCTTTTTCCTTCGCGTCGAGGCGTCCGGCGTCGTCGAAGAAAAACACGTCGTCGGCGTCAATCTCGCCGATGTCGTGGACGAGCAGTATCTTGACGACCTTTTCGACGTTTAAAGATTCGTTGCCGTATTTTGCCAAAACGAGCGCCAGCAGCGCCGCCTGCCAGCTGTGCTCGGCGGAATTTTCGTAACGGTCGAGCCCGAGCGGTTTCGTCCGCCGCTCAACCGCCTTTAGTTTTTCGAGTTCGAGAATAAACTCGAAACATTTTTCCAATTCGTCTTTCATCACAATAAATTCAAAGTTTATATTTTTGTTTTGTTTTATTCATTTCCGCTGCTGACGACCGAAACGACGTTATCGACATAGCCTTCGAACGTGTCGTCGTGCGAGATGACGAAAAGCTGGTCGAAGGTTTTACGCTCCGTGATATGCGAAATTTGCTCGGCTAATCTTTCGCGGCGCGCGGCGTCCATGTTGGTCGTCGGCTCGTCGAAAAACGCTAATCTTACATCGGAAAGCTGTTTTAGCAAAGCCAGCCGGACGGAAAGCGCCGCCGCCATCTGCTCGCCGCCCGAAAGATTTATGAACGGGCGCTCGTGCCCGTTTTCTTCGAGCGCGATGCCGTAATCTTCCGTCCATTTCAGCGTCCGCTCGGCGTTTCCCGTAATCTCGCGAAACATCTGGTTGGCTTCCAGAGACACGTAATAAATATAATTTTTCGCGACCAGCGGCGCCGACTTTTTCAAAGTTTCGCGAATAAAATCCGTCGTTTCCCAGACTTTTTCGAGCCGTTCTTTTTCCTGAAACTCGCCTTGCATCGCCTTGCGGATTTCCGCCAGCCGCGCGAGCTCGGTTTCGGCGCTCTTAAGCTGGCGCGTCGCGTGCGTTAAATTCGCGCGCGTTTCCGCCTGTCGTTTTTCCGCTTCGGAGAGCGCGAATTTTTCCGCCTGATGCCGCTCGCGGTCGTAAGTCTCATTCGCGCTCAGAAAATCTTTTTCCGCTTTTTCGAGGCTCGCCGCCGCCGTTTTCAAATCAGCGCTCGCCTTTTCAAATTCATTTTCGCGCGCGGGCAAAACACGCGCGGCGATTTCATTTGCCAGAAATTCGCGATGCGCGCCTGCCGTCTGCTCGCGCTGCTCAGAAAGCGTTGTCCAATTGGCGTCCAAATCCTTGTAGCTTTCGAGCTGTTCGGTCAGAATCCGGCGGTCGCTCCCGAGCCGTTCGAGATTTTTTTCGATTTCCGTCAATTTTTCTCTGATGACCAACTCGCGCTTTGTTTCCGCTTCGAGAATTTGAATTTTCGCCTTCGGATTGCCCAAATCTTTTAAGGCGCTTTCCGTGCGCGCCAAATCCGCCTGCAGTTTTTCCTTGTCGCCGATGTCCTTTAAGAGATTTTCCTTTTCCGCCCGGTAACCTTTGCCTTCAATCGAAATTTCTTCTTCGCGCTGCTTTAGGGTTTCGAGCGCCGCCGAATATTTTTCCGCCTCGCGCGCAATTTTCAGCGCGTCCGATACCGATTTTTGCTCGGTTTCAAGCGCGTTGATTTGCGTTCGGGTTTCGACAAACTGGTTTTTCAGAAAACTGTCCAAAGTTTCGCCCGGTTTTAAGTTCAGGCATTTCTGCGACAAAATCGGGCACAGACCGTTTTTGACTTCCGACTGAAACTGCTCGTCGTGCTCCAGTTTCGCGCGAAACCGCGTGATATTGCGCGTCAGCTCTGAATCGCGTTTTTGCAGGAATTCGTAATCTTTCGCGGCGGCGGTTTTTGCTTCGTGGTTCTTGATTTGCTCCTTGTTTGTTGTAAATTTCGCGCGCAAATCGTTCATCTTGCTGTCGAGCCTTTTGATTTCCTCCTCTTTCGTGCGAACGACGCTGATTTGCTCGATAAAATCCTTCACGCGGCTTTCCAAAGTTTCCTGCTCTTCGACGAGCGGCGTTAGTTTTTCGATGTCCCTGTGCGCGGTTTGCGCTTTTTCCAGATTTTCCTCAAAGCGCTTTTTTTCCGATAAAACATTGATTTGCGCGGTTTCGACCTTGCGCTGCTCGACGTTCAGTTTTTCGCGCTCAACGCGCTCGCGCTCCAATTCTTTTAATTTGCCGAGCGCCGACAGATGCCGATTATAATCGGCTTCGACCGCTTTTATTTTTTCGGCGGCGGCGCGCGCCTGATTGACCTCGTTTTCTTTCTGCGCGAGCAAAAATTCCGCCCTTGTTTTCTCGCCCTGCAGGCGGTCGAAAACCGTTTTCAATTCATTTACTTTCGATTCGGTCTCATTAAACTTTTTGACGATTTCGCTTTTTTCGGCGACTTCCTTTTCGTTTGTCGCGAGCGAATTTGCCAGTTCTTCCGCCTGCGCCGCGAAACTTTTCAGTTCTTCCTCGACGATTTCAAACCGCGCCAGCTCGCCCTCGGCGCGCCCGATGCGAATTTTCGTGTCCGTTATTTTCTGCTCGACAAAACGCGCCGTCTGCAGTAGTTTTTCCGCGCCCTGCCGGTATTCTTCGACCTTTAAAAGCTTGTCGAAAGCCTTTTTCCGTTCGGTCGGAGTTTCGAGAAAAATTGCCGTAAAAGTGCCCTGCGGAACGCCGATGGCGCGGCGAAAAAGCGCTTCCAAATCGGTTCCGGCTTCAACCCCGAGATGCTGCCATAAAAAGCGCGAAACTTCTTCTTTTCTGTCCGCAATGCGCGATTTCAGCTGGTTGTCGTAAACGAAATACCCGTTCGCCGTATCGCGGTAAACCGTGTATTCGCGCTCGTCCAAGCCGCTCTCGAACGTCACGCGCGCCGCGCCGCGTTTTGCGCCGCGCCGGACGAAATCGTCCTTTTTATAATCGAGAAGGTCAAAGAGCGTCCACGCGATGGCTTCGATAATCGTCGTTTTGCCCGCGCCGTTTTCGCCCGTTATCGCGGTCGTTCCGCGCTGAAATTCGCCCGTAAAATGAGCGTGAGATTTAATATCTTCGAGTTCGATTTTGGTGATGTGCATCGAGTTTAATTACAAATTACAAATTACAGATTACAAATTACAGATTTCAGGTTCCTTGTTTCGATGTTTGATTTTAGAATAAATTTCGCCAAAGAAAAAACCGGAAAACAAAGCTGTTTCAAATTCGCTCGTTTTATGCCAAAATCTTTCGGGAAACAATTTTTATGAAAATCAAAGCGGGCGAATCGGTGGTCGTCATTTTACAGAATCCGCGCGAGAAAATCGTCGGCATCCTCCACGAAATCAACACTTCGGGCGTTTTCGTGCGCGGCATCGATTTGCAGTATTTCGACGATTGGTCGCGCTCGATTGCCGGAAATGAGCCGTATTTGCCGATGCAGGATTATTTTTTTCCGATGTGGCGCGTTGAACGGCTTTCGCACGACGAAAGCTCGTTTGAGATGCCGTCGATGGCGGAACAATTCCGGCAGCGCACGGGTTTGGATTTTAAGGATTTTTAAAGTTTTGGCACGATTTACCTATTTTTGATTAGCGACTTTTACCTTTGCTGCGTAAAGTTCGACAGAATCGGCGGCTTTTTGCCGGTAAAATGCGGCTTTCACATCCTCGCCAAGCTCGCCCGAGATTTCCGCCAGAATCCCGTAACCGGCTTTCAGATGATTTAAGACTTCAAGCTTTTGCGGGTCGGTTTCGTAAATTTCTTCGTCTAATTCGACTACTTTCCGGTATTGTTCGAGCGCTTTCCGGTTTTCTTTCTGATGGCGGTAAATCACGCCGAACGATTCGTGAACTATCAGCAAATCGAATTTCGTTTCGTTGTTTTTCGGGTCGAGCCGCCGGATTTCTTCAAGAATCACCTGCGCTTTAGCGAGCATTTGCAGCCCGCCTTCCGGGTCGCCGTTTTTTCCCAGAGCCTCGCCCAAATTTATCGCCGCGAGCGCCAGGTAGCGGTAATTTGCCGAATTGTTCCCTTCAATCGCATAGAGCTTTTGCGTCGCTTCATACATTTTACGCTGGTAAACGAGCGATTGGGCGAAAAAGGCGCGGGCTTCTTCGCTGCGATTTTCGGTTTCGGCAATTGTCCCGAGCCTTTGATAATCCGTCCCGAGGCGCTGGTTGACGCGCACGAACGAGCGCATTCTCCCGGGATTCTGCGAATCGCTGCGGACGAGTTCTTCGGCAAGCGGCAGGGCTTTCAAGTGTTCTCGTAAACTGTTTTCAAGCCCGCTCGCTAAATCGCCCGCGCGAATTTGAAGCTCGACCATCTGCACGCGCCGCGCACTGTTTTCAGGCTCTAATTTTAAAAGCTCTTCGTTTAAAACCGAAGCTTTTCGGAGAAGTTCCGCCGCCGCCGCCGCGCCGCCGCTGCGCGTCATTAAAAGCGCGAGACTGTCGTAAGCTTTAACCAGATTGTCTTTCGCCGCGATATCGTCCGGGGCTGACGCAGCCGTTTCTTCAAACAGCGCAATGGCTTTGCGGTAACTATCAAGCGCGCCTTGCGTATCGCCGATATTGGCAGCGTACGCCTTACCCTGCACATCGGCTAATTTGAGATACGCCAGCGCCAGCTCTTTCTTCAATTCATTATCGCTTTGCGCATCGACGGCGAGCGCGTCGAGATACTGCAGCGCGTCCTTGACGAGCATCTCCCGAACGGCGGTCGAACCCTGTAAATCGGCAATCGCGTCGTGATATTTGAAAACCACATTGTTTGCCAATGTCCGAACTTGGGAGAATCTTCTTTCGGCTAAAATGCGCTGCTGCTCGGCGCGAAACGCCTGCCAGACGGCGAGCGTCATCCCGGCGCACAACGCCAGAAAGACGAGCGCCGCCGCCAGAACCGGGGCGCGGTGGCGCTTGATAAATTTCGCCGCGCGGTAAGAAAAAGTGTGGGGTCGCGCAAAAATCGGGACGCCCTCCAGATAACGCCGGATGTCTTCGGAAAACTGCCCGACCGAAACATAGCGTTCCGCGATTTCCTTGCGCAGCGCCTTGAGAATTATCGTGTCCAAATCGCCGCGAAGCGATTTTGGATTTTGGATTTTGGATTTTGGATTAGCTTCTGTGGTCTTTGAATTCGTAATTCGTGAGTTGTTATTTGTAATTGCCGAAGGCTTCGGCGGTTCGGTTTCCAAAACGGCTTTTTCGATTTCGAATTGGCTTTTCGAATTGAATTTATAAGGCTTCTGACCGGTTAAAAGCTCGTATAAAATCACGCCGAGCGAGTAAATATCACTTGCCGTGCCGATTCTTTGCCCGCGAATTTGTTCGGGCGAAGCGTAGGCGGGCGTCATCATCCCGAGCTGCGTTGCCGTTCCCGGCGCTTCTTCCGACTCGGGCGTGAGAATTTTTCCGATGCCGAAATCGAGCAGCTTCGGCGTGCCGTCGGTCGTGACCAGAATATTTTTCGGCTTCAGGTCGCGGTGAATCACCAGATTCTGATGCGCGTACTGCAGCGCCGCGCAAACCTCGCGAAAAAGCCCGAGTTTTTCGTCGAGCGAAAGATTTTTTGCCGCGCAGTAATCGTCGATTGATTCGCCCGTCACAAACTCCATCGCGTAAAACGGCAAGCCTTCGTCGGTCATTCCGCCGTCGAGAAACCGCGCGATAAACGGGTGTTCGAGCGACGCGAGAATCTTTTGCTCGTGCCGGAAACGCGAAACAACGGCGTCCGAGTCCATCCCGCGCTTGATGACTTTGAGCGCGACCCGCTGCCGGAAATTGCGGTTCTCGCGGACGGCTTCATAAACCGCGCCCATGCCGCCGCGCCCGATTTCGCGCAGGATTTTATAATCGCCGATGGCGGTCGGAATCTTGGCGTCCATTCCGCCGGAGAAAACTTCAAAAACGTTTTTCTCCAGCGTATCGTCCGCGTCGTCCGAGAAAAACAGCATTTTTTCAACCTCGCGCCGCATCTCGCTGTCATCGCAGGCTTTCTTTAAAAAATCTTCTCTTTCGGAAACCGCAATTTCGACCGATTGATTAAAAATCTCCTTGATTTTTTGGTAACGCTCAGCGTTCATTTTTAAGGGATGAAGGATGAATTTCCTCCTTCATAATTTAGTTTTGAGCCACGCTTTCGCCATGTGCCATTCGCGTTTGACGGTCGAATCGGAAATGCCGAGGACTTCCGCCGTTTCCACGAGGGTCAAGCCGCCGAAAAATCTGAGTTCGACAATCCGCGCCTGCGTCTTATCGTATTCGGCGAGTTGTTTGAGCGCCTCGTCGAGCGAGATTAAATCGAAATCTTTTTCGTCGGAAAAACTGTCGGCTTCTTCCAACGTCAGGCGCGCCGCGCCTAAACCCCGTTTCTGGGCGGCGCGCTGAACGGCGTAATTGACCAGAATTCGCCGCATCATTTGCGCCGCAATCGAGAAAAAATGCGCGCGGTTTTGCCAGTTGACCGAATGCTGGTCAATCAATCTCAGGTAAGCTTCATGGACGAGCGCCGTCGGCTGCAGCGTGTGGTCGGCGCGCTCGCTCGCCAGCTGGTTTGCCGCCACGCGGCGCAGCTCGCCGTAGACGACCGGCAGCAGTGCGTCGAGCGCTTCGCGGTTTCCCGACTGCGCGCGTCTCAGCATTTGCGTAAATTGTTCGTTGGCGTCGGTCTCGGTCGTCATTTTTGCCGCAGCGATTCTAACAGCAATTTTTATTTTCAACAAATTTTTTTGCGCGGCTTTGACCCTCTAAACGCAAAAAAATTGCGATTCAATAGTGGAGAGTTCTTTTTAACCCGAAGAGGAGAAAAATTATGTTTACGAAAAATTTATTTTTTATCGGCGCGCTGTTCTGCGCGCTTTTGGTCCTCGGCTCGACTGAAACAAGCGCGCAGGTTTCCGCCGCCAATGTTTTAAAGCGCGCGTCGGCGATTGTCGATAAATTGGAATCGCAGAAAGCACAAGTTCTTTTTTTACAGGTCGATAATATCGAAAAGGAAAAAATCAGCACGCAGACTTATACGCTCGAAGCGGGCAGTACTTACGCCGTCGTCGCCATCGGCGATGAAGAACGGATTCAGGACATTGATTTGGTCGTCGTTGACGATGAAGGCGAGGTTGCCGGTAAAGACACGGACGAGGCGAACGTCGCCATCGTCAAGGTCAAATCGAAAAAAACGCAGGCTTACAAAATCGGCGTCAAGGGTTACAAAATGGCTAAAAACGACGGCTTTTTTGCCATCGTGATTTGCCGGCTCGATTAACAAAATGCGGTGATTTTCCAATAAGGAGACAAAGGATGATAACGACGATAAAAAAGACAAAAAGGACAATTAAATTCGGAAAAGTCCGGTTATTCGAACTTATCGTTAAGCAGGCGGCTTAGACCGCGAGAAACCAAAACCTCCAGTTTAACGGATTCGGAATTTGTTTCCGTTTTCCTCACTAATAAAAAAGAGTTTCGCTCGTCGGCGAAACTCTTTTTGTTGTGATTTGACAAAATTGTCCGGTTTTATTTTCAACGCCCCGGGCACGAAAGATTCAGCGGAGTTTTTCGCGGCGAAGAATTTCAAGCAGAATTGCGCGGCTTGGGCAGCCTGCGCGGATTGGGTCGAATAAAATTTAACGCGGCTTCAAACAAAACCGATTTTTTATTAATTTCAATTCGGTTTCGCTTCCCTTTTTAATTCGTTATGCTTATGCTTTTAGATTCAAGCGCTAAAAACCGATACTGATACAATTAAGCTATGAAATATTTGTCTCTGATTTTTATCTTTGCACTTATCAATGCCGTTCAGGCACAAACCGATTCGCTCTCAGTCGAAGGCGAAAAGCACCTCAAAAACATCAAACAATTGACTTTCGGCGGCGAGAATGCCGAGGCGTATTTTTCGTTCGACGGCAAAAAGCTGATTTTTCAATCGAAACGCGATGATTTGAAATGCGACCAGATTTTCTCGATGAACGTTGATGGCTCGGACGTGAAACGCGTCTCGAACGGCGAAGGTCGGACGACCTGTTCATACTTTTTCAAAGGCGGCAAAAAAGTTCTCTACGCTTCGACCTTCGGCGGCGGAAAAGAATGCCCGCCGAATCCAGACTTCTCGAAGGGCTACGTCTGGGCGATTTATCCCGATTACGACATCTACACTTCGACGCCCGACGGCAAAAACATCAAAAATCTGACGAATTCGCCCGGCTACGACGCCGAAGCGACCGTCTCGCCCGACGGCAAAAAAATCATTTTCACATCGGAACGCGACGGCGACCTTGAGCTTTATTCGATGGACACCGACGGCAAAAACATCAAGCGCCTGACCAGCGAACCGGGCTACGACGGCGGCGCGTTTTTCTCGCCCGACAGTAAAACGATTGTCTATCGCGGCTCGCACCCGAGCGACCCGAAATTGATAGAACGCGACAAGCAATTATTGAAAGAACACATGATTGTGCCGCTGACGTTCGAGGTCTGGACGATGAACGCCGACGGCTCGAATAAACGTCAGGTCACGCGCCTAAACGCCGCGTCTTTCGCGCCGTTTTTCACGCCCGACGGCAAGCGCATCATCTTCTGCACAAACTATTTCGCGACCGACCAGCGCAAGCGCAATTTCGATTTAGCCGTGATAAATGTTGACGGCGCCGGATTGGAGCGCGTCACCTACAACGAATCTTTCGACGGTTTCCCGATGTTCTCGCCCGACGGCAAAAAGCTGGTTTTCGCGTCGAACCGCAACGCCGCCAAAACGGGCGACACGAACGTTTTCATCGCCGATTGGGTCGAGTAATGTTTTGAGTTCCAACTTTAGTTGGCAATTCTTCACCATCGAAGCCGACGCCGACGTTGAAAAATTTGTCTGAGTTGTTGTGGTTAGTTATGAAAAAACAATTTTTAAGTTTTCTACTTTTAATTTCGTTTGCCGCGAGCGGCGCGGCGCAGAAAGCCGACACCATCGAGCAAAACCTGCGCGCAAACGTCGCGTATCTCGCTTCGGACGGTCTTGAAGGACGGCGAACGGGCGAGCAGGGCGCAACCACAGCCGCCGGTTACATCGCCAATCTTTTCGCGCAATACCGGCTTAAACCGGGCGTTTCCGAGACGACGAACGGCAAGACAAGTAAAAATTTCCTGCAAAAATTTCCCTATACGACCGGCGTCGAAATTGCTCCGACAGGCAACGAATTTAAGCTGAATCTCAAAAATCCCACCAATTTTCCCGTGCAGATTGAAGAAAATAATCCGGTCAAGCCGCTGATTTTTTCGCCGAACGCCGAAGCCGTGAACGCTCCCGTAATATTCGCGGGCTACGGCATCGAATCGGCGGAGTCGAATTTTAACGATTACGAAGGTTTGACGCCGGCGGGCGCGGTCGTGCTCGCGTTTGACGGAAATCCCGAGAACGACATGCCGCGCTCGGCTTTTTCGCGTTTCACGGTTCACGCCAAGGCGAAAATCGCCAAGGACAAAGGCGCAATCGGGCTGCTTTTGATTTCGCGCGAAGACAAATTTGAAAACGACCGCAACGGTCGCGTTAAATACGACCAGACTTTGGGCGAAACCGCCGTGCCCGTGTTTGCGCTTTCGCGCACGAGCGCCGCCAATATCCTCGGACTCAAAGAATCGGAGCTGAAATCCATCGAATCGCTGACGGCGATGAAAAAAGACACGACCGCGCGCATTAAAGTCGGCTTTCGCGATATGTCGCCGACGGTCAGCTTTAAGGTCAACACGATCAAAAAACAGGCGGACGCCTACAACGTCGTCGGCGTTTTAGAAGGCACTGACGCCGCGCTGAAATCGGAGGCAATCGTCATCGGCGCGCATTACGACCATCTCGGCAAAGGCGGTCAAGGCAGCCTGGCGGTTAATTCAACGGAAATTCATCACGGGGCGGACGACAATGCCTCGGGAACCGCCGCCGTGCTCGAACTCGCGCGCCAATTTGCGAAAGAGCGAAAAAACAAGCGCACAATAATTTTCATCGCATTCGGCGGGGAGGAAGAAGGATTGATCGGCTCGAAATTTTATGTCAATAACCCGATTTTCCCGCTCGAAAAAACCGTCGCGATGATAAATATGGATATGGTCGGGCGACTCTCGGAAGACAAATTAACCGTCGGTGGAATCGGCACGGCGAACGAGTGGAAAGACTTGGTGAATTCTAGTAACCGACAAAATCCGTCTCCGTTGAATATGCCCCTCGCCGCTTACACTGTAAAGATTACTGATAAAAACGGCGAGGTCATCGAGAAAACGTTTCCCAACTTCAGCTTGCAACTCAACGAAGAAGGTTTCGGTCCGTCTGACCATTCATCTTTCTACGGCAAGCAGATTCCGGTGCTTTTCTTTTTTACCGGAACGCACGCGGATTATCACAAACCGACGGACACGGCGGACAAAATCAATTACGCGGGACTCTTGAAAATCGTCGGATACGTCGGCGACATCACGAACTACATCGACCGGAATCCGACCAGACCGACCTACAAGGTCGCGCAAAGCACATCGACCGGCGGTCGCACCGGTTTCAACGTCACCATCGGCGTCGTTCCCGGCTACGGCGAATCGACCGACGGAATGCTGCTCGACGACGTGCGCGACGGTTCGCCCGCCGCGATTGCCGGTCTTAAGGCGGGCGACAAGGTCGTTAAATTTGCGGGTAAAGAGATTCGCAACGTGCAGGATTACACGTTTGTTCTCGGTGAATTAAAAGCCGGTACCGAATACGAAATCGAAGTCGTTCGCGGCACCGAAAGACTTGTTTTGAAAGTAAAACCTGCCGCTCGAAAATAAAAAGTTTATGAAGTATTGGCTAATAATTTTCTTATTCGCTTTTGCGGCTTGCGAGAAAAAAGTTTCTGAAACGACACCGCAGAACGCGAAAACGCCGCCAACTGCCGTTTCGCCCGTCACCGCGCCTTCGATTCCGAAAGACGGAAATTATAACGGGCGCGGCGAGGTCACGAAAATCAATACGGAACTCGGCTCGGTCGAGTTAAAACACGAGGAAATCAAGGATTTGATGCCGGGGATGCAGATGGAATTTTTTGTGAAAGACAAAATGCTGCTGAAAGCTCTGGCGGTCGGCGACCGGGTTGATTTTGTCGTCGAATACAAACATCCGCAGGAAATTATTACGAGCATCAAAAAAGCGCAATGAAACCGATAAAATTTTGCAAATTTCACGGCTTCGGTAATGACTACGTCGTTATCGAAGCGCCGGAGCTCGCCGAAATCGCCGACATCGGCGATTTCGCGAAAAAATTCTGTCAGCGAACGACCGGCGTCGGCTCGGACGGCATCGCCATCCTGGAAAAATTAACGAACGAAGAGGCGGATTTTTCGTGCCGCATCATTAACCCGGACGGCTCGGAAGCCGGTTTTTCGGGCAACGGAACGCGTTGCGCGGTCGCTTACGCTTTTTACAAAAATCTCTGGACAAGCGAGAATCTGCGGCTGCGCACCCTGAGCGGCGTCAAAAATTATCGCCTGACGGAAAAAATCGCGGACGGTCATTACTGGTTCGATGCGGAAATCGGCAAGCCGAAATTCGCGAGCGACGAAATTCCGTACACCGCCGACCGGCGGCTCGAATCGGTGGTTGATGAACCGGTTAGAATCGACAATCAGGAATTTCGCGTCACGTGCGTCAACGTCGGTAATCCGGTGGCGTGCGTTTTTGTCGAAGATTTTTATTTCGACTGGCGCGAAGTCGGGCGCAAGATGGAGCGCGCGCACGAATTTCCCGAGCGCGCGAATATCGTTTTCGTGAAAATTTTAGACCGCGAAAACATCGAACTCAGAATCTGGGAACGCGGCGCGGGCGAAACTTCCGCTTCCGGCACGTGTTCGAGCGGAGCGGCAATCTTGAGCGCCTTCACCGGCAGAACCGGGCGCCGGGTTTCGGTTCACACACCGGGCGGAATTACCGAAATAACATGGCGCGACGACGACGAGATGTTGATTTTGGGACGCGCCGACATTGTTTTCTGCGGCGAGTATTTTGTTCAATAAATGTCGGTTTTCGCGGCTTGGCGTCTCCGGGCGCAAAGATTTTAAGCTCTTTAAAATAAAAAAAAAGCGTAACTGAATTTGTGTAAGTTACGCTTTAGGGGTTTATTGGCAAGGGGAGTTTGCCGGGGGTTAGTTTTCGCCCGGTTTACTTATCGAGCGATATTGTCGGGGGATAGTAAAACGGTCCGACGGTTTTCAAAGTTTCCGTGTCGAAACGTTTCAGCGCGCCGCAATGCAGACAAGCACGGTACGACGATTTTTGATTGGTGAACGGGCGGCTCAACCGTTTGTGCCAGCAACCGAAAATTTTGCCCATGAATCCGATTTTTTCACCAAATACGCGTTCGGTACGATTTAAGACCGATTGTGCTATCCGATTTTGTTCTAAAACTATGTTCATAAAACTTCCCCCCAACTCCTTGTCAGTGTCCTATCCGATTGTGTACTGATTTTTAGACGCAGCGCTGAAATGCTTTTGCACTTTATTTGATGATATTTTTCAAAAAATATTTGCATCGCCGCCTTAAATAATAGAAAAAATAAAAACTTCTTTCTTTGCCGCCTTTTGTTAATCCCCCAACTTCGCTAAAATCTTCCAAATAGGTTCAGAAAAACAAGATGAAAAAATCAATCATTAATTTACTGTTTTTGACAGCCGCTGTTTTCGCATTTGCCGTACCGGCGGCGGCATGGGACGATTCCGGACACAAGCTCGTCGCCTATATCGCGTGGCAGCAATTGTCGCCGGCGGCGCGCGAGCGCGTCGTTCAGATTCTGCTCAATGCGCCCGAAGATTCGCAGTTAAACGCGCTTTACCCAACGCCGCCGGACGCGGATTTTTCGACTTATCCGATCGGCGCGCGCTCGAAAGCGGCGAAACAACGCGATTTTTTTATGTTTGCCGCTTACTGGGCGGACATCGTTCGCGACCGAAAGTATGAAAAACGCTCCAAATATCATCACGGCACATGGCATTATCTCGACACCTACTGGCGCGAAACGGACGGCAAAATCGAATTGCTGACCGGGATGGAAAACGATAAGGAAAACGTCGTCGAGCGGCTTTTCGCGTTCGACAAGGTTTTGCGCTCCGATGACAAAGACGCCGAAAAAGCCATCGCGCTCGCCTGGATTCTGCATCTCGCGGGCGATGTTCACCAACCGCTTCACGCTTCGGGCAGAGTGACGCCGGAAGAACCGAAAGGCGATCAGGGCGGCAACACTTTTTTGCTTTCGCCGCCCGACGCCAAACGCAAGGAAAATCTGCATTGGTACTGGGATTCGATTGTCGTCCGCACGATTCAGCGCCGCGCCGATTCTTCGGACGCCGAATATCTTTTGCCCATCGGCAACGCGATAATGAAAAAATATCCGTCTGCCAAAATGCAGAATCGCCTGGAGCTCGGAAAATTCGACGCGTGGCAGCAGGAAAGTTTCAAAATCGCGTCCGAAAAACTTTATCCGAAAACCCTGATTCGCAACCAGATGCCGTCTGCCGCCTACAACAAAATGGCTTTTTCGATTGCCGAACAGCAAATCGCGCTCGGCGGCTATCGTCTCGGCGCGTGGCTCAATCAGGTTTTCGGCGGCAATCCGGCGGCGGCAACGGCGGACGCGGCGGGCAACGTTCCGTGCAGAATTATTCGCAAAGTTCCCTATCCGGTGACGCAAACCAATCCCGCAAACTCAAAATCGGAAATTGCCCTGCTGAATCTGTGCCCGCCGGATAAAGGAATGGCGGCGCGCCCGATGACGAGTTTTATGATTAACGGCACGCCGAAAATGTTTGAATACGAGGTTGAAAAAGTCTTTAACACCGGGCGCGAGGCGCGTGAATTTGCCGCCCAAAACGGCATTAAAGATAGCAGTTTTTAAATTGAATGGATAAATTTCTCGAATTTTTTCAAGGCACGCAGGAACGAATCGTACGGCGGATTCAGCAGCTCATCGAAATCGAATCGCCGTCGCGCGACGAAGCCGGCAGCCGGATGGTCGCCGTCTGGCTCGAAGAAGAAGCACGCAAAATCTCCGAAAGCTTTAAGGTCGAACGAATCGCGGCGGAAAGCTACGGCGAGCACGTCATCATTCGGGCTTTTGAATCGTACGGGCAAAAACCGGTTTTGCTGCTCGGACACACCGACACGGTTCATCCGCGCGGCACGCGGGAAAAAAACCCGACACGCATCGTAGACGGGCGGCTTTACGGTTGCGGCTCGTTTGATATGAAGGCGAATATCGTCCTCATGCTCGAAGTTTTGCGTGCTTTTACCGAACTGAACTTAGCGCCGAAAAATCCTTTGACCATTCTCCTCAGCTGCGATGAAGAAATCGGCAGTTATTCGGGGCGCGCGCATTGCGAACGCGAAGCCGCCGAAGCGGAATTTTGTCTGGTTTGCGAGCCGTCATTGGACGGCAAAGTTAAAACCGGGCGCAAAGGAACGTCCATCTTCCGTTTAAAGACACACGGCATTCCGGCGCACGCCGGTTTGGAACCTGAAAAAGGCGCGTCCGCGATTTTGGAAATCGCGCAGCAGACTCAGAAACTTCATAAATTGAATAATTTGTCGAAAGGCACGACCGTCAACGTCTGCACCATCAAGGGCGGCACGACATCGAACGTTATTCCGGCGGAAGCGTGCTGCGAAATCGACGTGCGTTTTACTTCACGCGCCGAAGCCGAACGGGTTGGGAACGCGATAAAAAGCCTGACGCCCGTCGACGAGCGCGTGAAAATCGAAGTCGAGGGCGAAATCAATCGCCCGCCGATGGAACGCAGCCCGGCAGTCGTTAAACTTTACGAGAAGGCACGAAAGATCGCCGCCGGATTTGATTACGAACTCGGCGAAACGCAGGTCGGCGGCGCATCGGACGGCAATTTTGTCGCCGCGCTCGGCGTTCCCGTCCTCGACGGTTTGGGCATCGCGGGCGCGGGCGCACACACGCTCAACGAGTTTATTTTCGTCGAAGATATTCCAAAACGCGCGACGCTTCTAGCTAAACTTCTTCTCGGCGATTAGGTGAGAACCGCCGCGAAAGCGAACGACAAAGAATTTTCAGCCGCGGATTAACGCAGATTTCGCGGCTAAATCCGGGATTTAATAAAATCAAATAAAAATCTGCGTCCATCCGCGTTAATCCGCGGCTGAAAAAAACAAACCTGCCGGCTTTAGCCGGCGTTTAATTCGAAGATTATGTCCGCTCAAAATAAACAGCGCGCACCGCGAAACCGCACGATTGATTTGAGCACGGACGAAACCGAGCGTTACCGCCGGCAATTAATTTTTGAGGCTGATGCGAATGATTTTCAAAACAAAATCATCTGCGGCGACGCTTTTCAAATTCTCGAAAAACTTCCCCGAAACTCTTTCGACCTGCTCTTTGCCGACCCGCCCTACAATCTCACGAAAAACTTCGGCGAAAATTCATTCAAACAAACTTCGCTCGATGAATACGAAGCGTGGCTCGAAACGTGGCTTGCAGCCGGCGCAAAACTGCTCAAGCAAACGGCTTCCGCGTATATTTGCGGCGACTGGCGCTCGGCGGCGGCGATTCAGCGCGTCGGGATGAAATACTTTAAGCTCCAAAACCGCATCACATGGGAACGCGAAAAAGGTCGCGGCGCGCGCGCCAACTGGAAAAATTCTTCCGAAGACATATGGTTTTTTACCGTTTCGGACGAGTTTGTTTTCAACACCGAAGCCGTCAAAATCAAGCGCCGCGTGCTCGCGCCCTACACCGAAAACGGCGCGCCGAAAGATTGGGAAAAGCAGCGCGACGGAAATTTTCGCCTGACGCACCCGTCGAATCTCTGGACGGATTTGACGGTTCCTTTCTGGTCGATGCCCGAAAATACCGAGCATCCGACGCAAAAACCGGAAAAGCTTTTGGCAAAAATAATCCTCGCTTCGACCAATGAAAATGATTTGATTCTTGACCCGTTTCTCGGCAGCGGAACGACCGCCGCGGTCGCCAGAAAACTCGGACGCTCGTTTTGCGGCATCGAACGGGACGAAAAATATTGTCTGCTCGCACAAAAACGCCTTGATTTAGCCGAAAAAGATAAAACGATACAGGGATTTTCAGACGGGATTTTTTACGAGCGGAATTCTCAGATAAGATAAATTTTGTAAAAGAATGAAAGTAGCAACCTGGAATGTAAATTCAATCGCGATTCGCCTCGAACCCGTTTTTAAATGGCTTTCGGAAACCGGCACGGACGTTCTTTGTTTACAGGAAACAAAATGCGTCGACGAAAAGTTTCCGCTGCAGGCAATTCGTGATTTCGGTTACGAGGCGGCGTTTGTCGGCGAAAAATCCTACAACGGCGTCGCCATTCTCTCGAAACACGAAATCAGAGATGTGCAAAAGAATTTTCACGATGACGCGCTCGAAGCGCCGAAACGGCTGATTGCCGCAACCGTCAAGGGCGTTCGCATCGTCAACACATACATTCCGAACGGCACCGAGCTCTGGTCGGACAAATTCACCTTCAAACTGGATTGGCTGCAGCGGCTGCGGAAGATGTTCGACGACACCTGTGACCGGTCCGGCGACGTTCTGCTGTGCGGTGATTTTAACGTCGCGCCCGAAGAATTGGACGTTTGGAACGTTCCGTTCTGGACGGGCAAGCTCCATTTTTCAAAGCCCGAGCGCGCCGCCATTCACCACGTCAAGCAGTGGGGTTTCACGGACGTTTTCCGCCAGCAAAACGGCGACGTCCGTGAATTTTCGTGGTGGAATTATCGCGAGGGCGCGTTTCCGAAAAATCAAGGGCTTCGCATCGACCACATCTGGACTTCGAAATCGCTGGCGGAAAAATGCGTCGGCTGCTGGATTGACAAAGAACCGCGCTCCTGGGAACGCCCCTCAGACCACACGCCGGTCGTCGCCGAATTTGCAGTTTAAGACATCCAAAAACTAAGGGGAAATTTGCTCATTTGAACAATCTGAAATCCAAAATCCAAAACCCAGAATCGCTCTGGCTTATCCGGCACGGCGAAAGCACGGCGAATGTCGCGCGGCACAAAGCCGAAGCGGAAAATTCGCTGACCATAGATTTTATCGGGCGCGAGATGGATATTCCGCTCTCGGACGCGGGCGTTCAGCAGTCAATCGCCGCCGGTCGATGGTTTAAGTTTCAGCCCGCAAAACCGACCCTGATTTTTACTTCGCCATACCTGAGAACCTTTGAAACCGCGCGCTTTATTGCCGAAAATGCCAAGCTCGAAAACGTTGAAATTGTGCAGGACGAAAGAATCCGCGAGCGCGAATTCGGAATTTTCGACCGCCTGACATGGCGTGGCTCGGTCGAGAAACACCCGGACGAGTGCCGGAAGCGACAGGAAATCGGCAAGTTCTATTATCGTCCGCCGGGCGGCGAAAGCTGGTGCGACGTGGCGCTGCGCGTACGGAATTTCTGGCGCGATTTGTGTCTCTACCACGCGGACGAAAAAATTCTAATCGTCACGCACGAGGTCGTCGTCCGCATTTTTCGCTATGTCGTCGAACGAATGACCGAAGCCGAAATTCTGGCGATCGACAAAACTTCCGACATTCTCAACGGCGCGGTTTCCGCCTATCAACTCGACGCCGCCAAAAACAAGCTCGTCCTCAAACTGGACAATTATTTGCCCTGAAAAGTTCAGAGTTTAGAGTTTAGAGTTCAGAGTTGTTAAACGAATTCGACTCTCAACTCTCAACTCTAAACTCTCAACTCTAAACTCTAAACTTTCATTTTCCGGCTGATTTCACGCATTTTTGTTTTGATTTCGCGTTCGTCGATTTTTCGCGCTTCGCCGTCGCGATAAACTTCTTCGCCCGCCACGATTGTCAGCCGCACATCACCGGCGTTTGACGCAAAAACGAGCGCCGTGTAAACGTCGTGAACCGGCATTTGATTCACGTTTTCGAGCGAGACAACCGCGAAATCCGCCTGCTTTCCGGCTTCCAGACTCCCGATTTCGTCTTCCAGCCCGAGCGCCCGGGCAGCGCCGAGCGTGGCGGTTTCAATAATTTCCGGCGGCTGCAAAAATCGCTTTCGCTCCGGCAGATTTCTCGCCACGAGCGTCGCAAAACGCGCTTCTTCAAGCAGATCGCAGGCGTTGTTGCTGGCGACGGAATCGCTTCCGAATCCGGTTTTTATTCCCGCCGCAAGAAATTTTTCGAGCGGCGCGATGCCGTGCCCGAATTTGGCGTTCGATTTCGGACAATGCGCGATGCGCGAATCGGAATTTTTGATAAGCTCGAGGTCGCCGTCCGATACTTTAACACAGTGCGCGAGCAGCGGCTTGGCGCGCAGCACGCCGAGTTTTTCCAGAAGTTCGACCGACGAACACTGCGGATTATGCCACGCAAAATCGTATTTTTCGTAAATTCCGGCAAAATAACCCGTTCCCTTTTGCAGCAGCTCGGCTTCCTCGTCCGATTCGGCGGCATGAATCGTAATTTTGACATTGTCTGCAACTGCGTATTCGGCGATTTGCTCAAATAATTTCCTGCCGACCGTGTACGGCGAATGCGGCGAAAGTCCCATTTTGACTAAATTGGTTTCGGTTTCTTTGAGCGCGAGGAATTTTTCTTTCAGACGCGCAAAATCCTCGCCGGCGGTTTTATCGTCGGGTGAAAATTCGGTTTCCAGAAAAACGACGCCGCGAAGTCCGACCGCTTTTAAGGCTTCAAAACCGTTTTTTCCTATTCGCCCGATGTCGCCGAAACAGGTCACGCCGGCGTGCGCGCCTTCGATAGCGCCTAAGATTGCCGCATTCTGCACGTCTTCAGGGGTCAAAACTTCGCCGCGAATTTTCGTGAGCGTTAAAAGCCAGGAAGTAAAATCGTCGTCGAACCGATCGAGAAAGCCGCGCATGGCAGTGATTTCGAGATGCGAATGAGCGTTGACAAAACCGGGCAGAATCGCCGCTTCGCCTAAATTTTCCGTCCGGGCTTCGGGAAATTTTTCCGCGAGACGCGCGCGCGTTCCGACCGCGACGATTTTATCTTTTTCAAACGCGACCGCGCCGTTCTCGATTATTGCGGACGAAACCGGCACAACGTAATCGGCAGTTAGAATTTTCATTCTGAAAATTTTAGAGTGAAAAGGCGGAAAATGAAAAAGCGAAACGGTGAAAAAGTAATCTCGATTATGTTCAACTTTTTCATCTTTTCACTTTTTCATTTTTATACCTTTCTAAAATCGAGGTGACGTAGGATTTGGTTGAAGGAATGTTGATTTTTTCAATGAACGACTGTTCGCTCATCTGCTGCGGGTCGGCGGAAATTTTCGTCCAGTCCTCGACGCGGCTCGCGCCCGCGTTGTAGGCTGCCAGCGTCATCGCGTCTTGCGCTGCAAAGCCGCGATATTTTTCGCGCACTTTTTCCAGATACCAGCAGCCGACCTGGATGTTTCTTTCCGGGTCTGACAAAAATTCGTTAACGTTTCCGGCGGTTTGTTTTTCAAACGCCTGAAACCCGGTTTCTTTCGCCCACGTACGGGCGACGAGCGGCGTGACCTGCATCAAACCGACTTCCTCAGCCGCGCCGATTTTCCACGCTCTGAAGTAGGTTTCCTCGTAAATCACGCTCCAGACGAGCTTTTCGTCGAGCCCGTAAACCTTTGCCTGCCGCGCGATTACTCCGTCGTAGCGGTGAATCCAGTACTGATTGAAATAATACAGCCCGACCGCCAAAACGGCGGCAAAAACAATCAGGATTAAAGCAAGGGGCAAATAGCGACGCATTTCGATTTGTTAGTTGTCCCCGGGTCAGTCGTCCGTTGCCGGTTCAATAGCGGGTTAAGCTTAAGAAATAAATGCGACGGACAACTGTCCGACGGACAACAGACCAGATTTTAATTCGGTTTTCTTAAAGATTTCCAGAAATCGGCGGTGTGGGCTGACCAATCGACGCCTTCGTAGCCGTTGCGTTTCGTGGTTTCCTTCAAAATATGACCCTGCAGCCAGATGTCGGCTTCGATAAACGCGCCGATTCGCGGTGCTTTGCCGCGCAATGCGCGATGATTGACCAGAATTTCAAGGTTTGCGCTGCCCATTCCGACATAAATCCAATACAAATCATTACCCGACTGCGGGTTGCGAATCGTGTCGAAAGCAAGAATGGTTCCGGCGACCTTCCAGTAGTTTTCTTCCTCGATAACATTGATTGCCGCTTCGTCGTACGACTTCCAGCTGTATGCGTCGCTTTTCGGAAAAATCCCGGCGCGATAGACCAGCCCGCAAAGTCCGACGTTGAGCGTCGTCTGCTCCAGAAATCGCGTGCCGACTTCGGTTAAATTTTGCAGTTGAAATAAAACTTCGGTGTTCGTATCTTCGATAAAACCGTGAATCGTGGATTTTCCGTCCTTGTTGGATTCGGTCAAAGCCCACGGCGAGATTTTTTGCGCGTAGCGCGCGCGATACGCCGGGCGACAATCCGTGTAGACGACTTCGCCCTTTCCGGATTCGTAAAAGCTCGACCAGACTTCGAGTCCCGCGCCGATTTTTAAACAGCGTCCGTGCAAAACTCCGTCCTTGCGCGGAAGAAGCGAAACTTCGCCGCGCTTTCCGACCGTTTCTGCCAAATCGTGAAAGGCATTTTCGTTCGGAAGCTCAAAACCGATTGCATCGAAAGCTATTTCCATTGCTACAATTTACGATTTTTAACCTGTTTCCCGTTAAGATTATTTTCAATCTTCGGTTCAGTCAAATTAAAGCGCTCGCCGTTACCCGAAAAATTTCCGCTGCGCACCATTTCGGCAAACAAATCTACGTCGTAATCAGCTTCACGCGCCATTTCCTGCCGGATTTCCAATAAAATTTCCAAAAACTTCGGACGACGATACATTCTATTTTAATTTTCAATCTTTAACGGGCTAATAGTCAACCGCGATTGAGGGATGAGGGATAAAGGATGCGGGATGCGGTAAAAATGCTTTAAATTCATCCGTCTCTGCCTAGAGCGTGTTATGAACT
>DASWRC010000079.1:0-9424 GCA_036403375.1 Pyrinomonadaceae bacterium | reverse complement strand
GTCGGGAAATTTCCCGAGCTGGCGTAGCCGGCAAAAACCGCGTCGCCGGTTGACTGATTGAGCGCGATTTTGCCGCCTAAATCGGTGTTGTTGCCGCCGAGATAGGTCGAATAAAGAATCGCCGAACCGGTTGAATTTAATTTCGCGGCAAACGCGTCGTCCGTCCCGCCGAAGGTGGATTGATAAGCGTTGACGGTCGGCAAATCGCCTGCCATCGTCGTTCCGCTCAAAAGAACGTTGCCGGCGGCGTCGACCGCGACGCCCGAGCCGGATTCGTTGCCGTTGCGCCCGCCGAAATAAGTCGAAAAAACGAGCGCCGTGCCGGTCGGATTGACCTTCGCGACAAACGCGTCGTACCAGTATTGATTGGCGTTTGTCGCCGGAAGCAGCGCCGGTTTAACGGTTCCGGCAGTCGTCGGAAAATTCAGCGACGCGGACGTGCCCGAGACGTAAGCATTTCCCTGAGCGTCAACCGTGACGGCGCGTCCTTCGTCGAAAACCGTGCCGCCCAAGTAACTTCCGTAAGCGAGAACCGGGTCGATAACGAGTTCTTTTGATTTATCGTATTCGCCCAGCTCGAACGTGACCGAAAAACTTTCTTTCTTTGAATTTTGAATTGAATAAGAAGCGTTGATTTCTTTTCGTTCGCCGTCGATATTTTGATAAACAATCGGCTTGTGCTGGCGAATCGCCGCGCCGCCGGTTTCGAGCAGTAAATCGCCGGTCGTTTTGTCGATTTCAGCGTTTTTCAGCCCGGTGAATTTGAGCCGGATTTGGTCCGGGTCGGCGTTCGGCGCGACGACGAAGTCGTATTCGAGCTGCTGCCCGCTGCCGTAGAAAACCGCGTCGATGCCGTCGTAAACCGATTCGTATTTAACCTTTGAGTAATTGGCGATATTTGTCCGCCAGCTTTCCGGATTGCTGCCGATAAAATAATTGGTTTTGCTTCCGCTCGCGCCCGAACCGTCGATTTTCGGCGAAGGATTCGCGCCGTCCATCCGCATCCGGACGACCGCGTGTTCCTCGGTTCGAGCTTTTTTCAAAGCCAGCACGGCTTCGCCGCCGGTCAGAAAAAGCGAATAGCCCTGACCGCGCGCGACAAATTTGACGCGTTCGTCCGTTTGCCCGACGTTCGGCTCGAAATTTATCGGCAGCCGCCCGTAAGCTTCGGCGATTTGCCGGGACTTTTCCGCTTCCAAGCTCGCCGGCGCCCGTTCTGCAATATTTTTTTCTGATAAGGATTTTGTGGAATCGTCTGTTAAATTATTTTTTTGATAAAAATTATAAATGCCTGAAACCGCGAGAATCGCAGCGACCGCTAAGACAATAAACTTAATGCTCTTCATAATAATTTCTCCCTCTCTGGACAGCAGCACACGTTAGAACAGTGCAAATCCGGCAAGGGAAAAGACACCTCGCCGGGATGAAATAAATTCAAACAATTTATACGGCGAATGATAAACGGACAAAACCGGAAATTTTTCGCAGCCGATGCGCGAAAATCTCCTCGTTTTGCCGCTCAATCGAATTAAAATCAGACAGCAGGGTTTGAAAGGCAATTTATGTGCCTTTTTGGCGGGCTTTTTGAAAGTTTCTCGGAGAAAGCCTAACGTCTTCGGCGCTCAAAGCGATTTTCTGCCACGGCGAAGCGTTCGAGGTCGCGGTTGAATTTTCCGGCTTCGTTAAAAAGCGGGTAAAGCTGCGTGTTCGGCGCGAGGAACGCGGCGCGCAGCTCGACCGGGCGCGAGCCGGCGCGGTTGATGATTTTCACGCGCGTGCCGCGCACTTCTCCAATCCACGCGGCGAATTCTTCGGCGTTGCCGATAGTCGCCGAAAGCAGTAAAAGCCGGATGCGCGGCGGCGATAAAATAATCGCTTCTTCCCAGACATGCCCGCGTTCTTGGTCGGCGAGATAATGCGCTTCGTCTAAAATGACGAAATCAGTGCGCACCTGTTCGCCCTGCCGGAGCGCGTCAAAGAGTTGATTGCGATAAATTTCCGTCGTCCCGACAATCAGCGGCGCGTTCCAGTTTTCTTTCCTGTCGCCGGTTAAAATGCCGACGTTTTCCGCGCCGAATTCCGCGCCGAATTCCGTGTATTTCGAGTTTGTTAAGGCTTTCAAAGGCGTCGTGTACCACGCGCGTTTCCCTTGTTCCAATAATCTTCTGATTTCCTCGCGCGCAATCCACGTCTTGCCGCTGCCGGTCGGCGCGGTGACGAGCACGTCCTCGGTTTCGATTGCCTGCAAAGCTTCAATCTGAAAATCGTCCGGCACGAGCGGCGTCGGTTCGGGCGTGCCGATGCCGCCGAGCAGCCGCTCGACGGCTCGTTTTTGCGAATCGTTCAATTCCGCCGGGGTGCGCAGCGCGCTGGAACTTTCGTCTGCAAGTTCGCGTTTAAAGACACGTTCTTTACGTCGGTTGATGTCGTTGCGAGCGCGGTCACGCCCGCCGCCTTTGCTTCGTTTTTCTTTGTAGATGCGCGCCATAAATAAAAATGGTAAAGGTTTTGCGGGCGAAAGTCTATTGCTTTCAATTGCCGGCGGGAAGTGATAAAATGCCAAATTGCTTCGCAACTGATTCAGGCGGCAAGGCATCTATAATTTACGGCAAGTTTTTTAAGAGTCGGATTTTACGAAAGAGTTTTAATATGCAAGAGCAGGAATTATTTCAAAGCTACGAGGTTAAAAACTGGGACTTTAGCCCGCGCATTTATAAAATTTTGGCGGTTTCCGCGATTTTTAATATCCTCGCGCTGATGGTTATCGGGCAGACCAGTCTTTTAACGACGAAAGGCTGCGACAGCCCGCTGGTCGGCGGCGTCTGCCAGGTAATCGACACGCTCTATGTCGGCGGCACGGTTTTGACGACGCACACCGAAACCGCCGAAGCGCCGTATGAACAGACGACAATCTCGCCGGACGATGAAATCGTCTGGATTCCGCTTCAGGAAGACCCTTTTAAATACCCGAGCGGCTATTTTGCGACCTCGAATCCGCGAGACGTAAATGAGGCTGTCCCGACGGAAATTCCTAACGCGGACGGCAGCTTCCCATCGTATATTCCCGGCATCCCGAACCCGACAACGAATCCGACACTCAACGGCGGCGGAACAAACGATTTGTTAAACCAGCCGCAGAAATTGCCCGACAGCAATCCGAACGCGGTTATCGGACAGCTTCCGGATTCGCCGCTCGGCACCGGGAACCCGACGATTCCGCGCGTCAAAACTCCGCGTCAGAATCGTTGGAAAACGCAGAGAAACAATCCGACTTTGAATAATGAATCGCCGACTAAGCTGCAGGATTTTACGAAAAACAATCAAACGGCGAATACCGACACAACCAAAGTCGACCCGAAGAACGCGACTGCGACGCCCGACCCGGACGATGTTGCGAAGGAAGACCAGTACGGCATTTTTAAGAATAAAAAGCCGCTCAAGGATTTTGCCAAACGCGCGACGACGGAAGTTAAAAACGTTAAGCTCGACGCGCCTTTTTCGGTGACGATTGCGGCGGATTTGGATAAAGGCAAAGACGGTAAAACGATTGTTCTGAAAAATCCCAAGCTGATTAAAGCCAATCCGCAAACGCCGAACGACGAGCAGATGGCAAAGCTCGCGCAGGACGCCATCTTAGCAATCGGCGACAGCGGCTGGCTCGGTTACTTAAATACAATCGGCATTAAAAAGGTCGTCTTTACGCTGTCGCAGGACAACGAGAATATTATCGCCAACATTATCGGCGACCAAAAGGACGAAAACTCGGCAAAAACCAGCGCCAGCGGACTTAGCGGTATGATTTCTATCGGAAAGAGCGCGACAGACGGCGACGAAAAGGTTTTGCTGGAAAGCGCGAACGTCACGTCCGAAGGCAAATCGGTAATCTTGAATGTGAAGATTCCGAAACAAATCGCGCTTGAAATGATAAAAAGCAAACTAAAAGAGGCGGAAGAGGCAAAACCCGAGTCGAAACCGAGCGGCGGCACGGCGCAAGTAAAGGAAGGCAATCAAAACACGGCTAAATGAGCGAGCGCAAAAACTACAATTCGATAGTTTTTCTGACCACACTGAGCGTTTATCTCGGACTCGTGCTGGCAGGCGGAGCCGCGCCTTCCGTGATGGCGCAGGCGGCGCTGACGCGTGATTTCGATATAAAACGCGAATTGGTCGTCGAGGATGATTTAGACAAAAAGCCGGATGATGATGAAATAAAAGAGCTTCAAAAACTCGATTTATCCGAGCCGATAATTAGCTTCGTCGAAGACTTAAAAAAGCTCGCGACTATTGGAAAGTATAATTTAATCAGCGGAATTAGTACGGAAGCTGTATTCAAAGATTCTGCTTCGAATCCGACGGCTTCGTATATCAATAATCAAGATAGATGGCAAACTGTTGCAACCATTGATGCCATTGAAAAAATATACGAGGCAACTAAATACTGGAGCGATTACATTGAAGAACCGGATTCTCAGGAAAAAGGCTGCCATCAAACAATATCGCTGAACTTCGGCTCAAACGGTCTTGAGCTGAAAGTTACACTAAGAAAAGAATCAAAAGACAGCGCCGCGCAGTTTGCGGGGAATCTTACAAGGGTATTTAAAGTTAAGTTAGACCAAAGTAAATCTACAGTCGATAAACAGATTTACGAAAACACAAAAGCCCACGCGGAAAACAATCAGGTTTTCATCGTCACACGACTTCCCCGCGCCTCGATAGACTCACTGCTCGCCGAAAAAGACGCACAATAACGGCGAGTGAGGAGCGAAGAATTCATACTTTCCAATTGAACTTTCTCGCCTGAACTTTAATAATTTTACAGTTTTATAGACAAATGTTTTGAGTTCCGCGTTTACGCGGCTAACCGATTCGCTAACGTAAACGGTTCTGAAAATTGAAGCCGCCTGAAGGCGGGACTCAAAACTGACACAAGAGGAATTTTATGGCAGTTAATAGTTTTGCAGATAAATTAGTTAAGAAAATTTTTGGCAGCAGCAGCGATATATTTTTGAAAAAGGTGCGACCCGTGGTTGAACAAATCAACGCGCTCGAACCGGCGATGCAGCGCCTTTCGGACGAAGAATTACAGGCGAAGACGGAAGAATACAAGGCGCGCGTCGCCGGCGCGCTCGAAGGAATCACCGACACGGATGAACGCCGCAAGCGCGAGCAGGAAGTTTTGAACGAAATCCTGCCCGAAGCTTTTGCGACGATTCGCGAGGCTTCGAAACGCGTCACCGGAATGCGGCACTTCGACGTGCAGATGATCGGCGGTATCGCGCAGCACCAGGGCAGAATTTCGGAGATGCGAACGGGTGAAGGTAAAACGCTCGTCGCGACCCTGCCGAGTTATTTGAACGCGCTGACGGGTCGCGGCGTCCACGTCGTGACGGTAAACGATTATCTCGCCTCGCGCGATGCGGAATGGATGGGCAGAATCCACACCTTCCTCGGCTTGACGGTCGGCTGCATTCAGAACAATCTGGACGACATGGAGCGCCGCGAGGCTTATGCGTGCGACATTACCTACGGCACGAACAACGAGTTCGGCTTCGACTACCTGCGCGATAATATGAAGTTCGACGTTGAATCGCTGGTTCAGCGCGACCATTATTTCGCGATCATCGACGAAGTCGACTCGATCCTCATCGACGAAGCCAGAACGCCGCTCATCATCTCGGGCGCGTCCGACGAAGCGACCGACAAATATTACGTCGCCAACCAGATCATCCCGAATCTCGAACGCGGGCATAAGGACGAGGAAACAAAGGTCACGACGGGCGATTATCTTCTCGACGAGAAGAATCACTCTGCCGTGCTGACCGAGGCGGGCGTCACGAAAGCGGAAAAGCTGCTCGGAGTTTCGAATCTTTACGACCCGGCGAATATGGAAATGCTGCACTGCGTCGAGCAGTCACTCAAGGCGCACACGCTTTACAAACGCGACCATCAGTACGTCGTCCAGAACGGCGAAGTCATCATCGTCGACGACTTTACGGGACGCCTCATGGAAGGTCGCCGCTGGTCGGACGGTCTGCACCAGGCGGTCGAAGCCAAAGAAGGCGTCAAAATCGAGCGCGAAAACCAGACGCTCGCGACCATTACATTGCAGAACTACTTCCGCATGTACGAAAAACTCGGGGGCATGACCGGCACGGCGGAAACCGAAGCGGAAGAATTCGGCGAAGTTTACGGCTTGGACGTGGTTGTTATTCCGACCAACCGCCCGATGATTCGCAAAGACAATCCGGATGTCATTTACCGCACGCTGCCCGAAAAATGGGAGGCGATCGTTAATGAAATCAAAGTGCGTCATGAAAAAGGTCAGCCGATTTTGGTCGGTACGGTTTCGGTCGAAAACTCCGAGCTGGTCGCCGACAAATTAAAGAAAATCGGTATTCCGCACAACGTTCTGAACGCCAAATATCACGAGCGCGAAGCCGAAATCGTCGCGCAGGCGGGACGCAAGGGCGCGGTCACGATTGCGACCAACATGGCGGGACGCGGAACCGATATTTTGCTCGGCGGCAACCCCGAATTTCTCGCCCGCGAATACCTCAAGCGGATGGAAATCAACCCGGACGAAACGACCGAGGAACAATTCAACGAACAGCTCGAAAAAGCCAAACGCGTCATTGCCGAAGAGCATAAAGAGGTTATCGCGGCGGGCGGTTTGCAGATTCTGGCGACCGAACGCCACGAATCGCGCCGCATCGATAACCAGCTGCGCGGTCGCTCGGGTCGACAGGGCGATCCGGGCGCATCGACTTTCGTGCTCTCGCTCGAAGACGATTTGATGCGCATCTTCGCGGGCGACAAGGTTCGCTCGATGATGGAATGGCTCGGCATGGAAAACGGCGTCGCCATCGAATCGCGCACCGTCTCGAAACAAATCGAACGCGCGCAGAAGGCGGTCGAAGCGCGCAACTTTGAAACGCGTAAACACGTCTTGAAATACGACGACGTGATGAACAAACAGCGCGAGACGATTTACGGCTTGCGCCGCCAGTTGATGTTCGAACCCGAACACCGCGAGTATCTGCTGGGCGAGCAGGGCGTCGCGCGCGACCTTCTGCACGATTTGACGCAGAGCTTCCTGAGCGCCAATGTCGCACCGAAAGATTGGGACGTTGACACGTATGCGGCGGAAATCGAAAGCATCTACTCGGTTGACCCGGCGGTCGATGCCGACGTCGATTTCAAATCGATGACCGCCGACCAGGTCGAAGAAGCCGTCTGGCGCAAGGCAATCGCCGACTACGAGGAAAAAGAAAAGCTCGCCGGTGCCGAAAGCCTGCGTGCCTACGAGCGCTACATCATGCTCAACATCATCGACACGCAGTGGAAAGATCACCTGCTCTCGATTGACCATCTCAAACAGGGCATCGGACTTGTCGGCTACGGTCAGAAAGACCCGCTCGTCGAGTACAAAAAGCAGTCGTTCGATATGTTCCAGGACATGCTCGACCGCATCGACACCAATACGACGCGCGCGCTCTTTAATCTCGAAATCGTCGTCAAAGACGAGCAGGAAGAAATGGAACGGCTCGAAAGATTGGAACGCCAGCGCGCCAAACGCCAAGCCGCCGGTATGGCATTCACCGGCGCAATGGCAACCGCCGCCGCCGCCGGCGACACCGAAGAAGTCCGCCACACCCCGTTCAAACGCGACCAGCCGAAAGTCAAACCGAACGACCCCTGCTACTGCGGCTCAGGCAAGAAGTTCAAAAAATGCCACGGCGCGGGGATGTAATTCAATTACGAATTAAAAATTACGAATTACGAATGACAAAACAAAAAGGCGGAAGTTTCACGAAACTTTCGCCTTTTCCCTTTGTATCGCACCAGCCCGTAAAATTTTTGCGGGTGTCAGTGTCAATTGCTGCGGCGCCATTGTCCACCGGCGCGGCGTCAGTGTCAATCACCCGCACGGCTTTGTCATTGCCCCGCATGCCGTTGACAAAGCCGCGCACGTCATTGTCAACCCTGCGGGTGTCATTGTCGTTCCCGGTATGCGATTGTCATTCCCGCCGACTGTTTTGTCATTCATGCGCGCCTCATTGTCAATCGCGGCGCTGCCGGAGTCATTTACGCGGTCGATTATTTGAGATTGAATTTTGCAAAATATTCGTCAATCTCCGAACGCAGTTCGATGCCGACGCGCTCGAAAATGTCGAGCAAATCATTGTAAGCGCCCGCGCCGCCTAAGAAATCCCAGAACTCTTCGGCGACTTTCAACTCGTTCGGCAAATCCAACATTCCGCGCATTGTCCAGCGGTTGTAAGGTTCGGGCGCGTATGGATTGTAAGGAATCGCAATCAGCGAATTAATGCGCGCGTCGGGCGTATCGGCTAAAACGGCGGCAATCCATTCTAAAAGCGTGCGTTTGAACTCCTTGAATCCGCCCGCGTTCGGTTTAGCGGTTTTGATGTCGAAAAGAAAAATCTCGCCGCTCTTAGCTTCGACGTAAACATCGACCTTTGTCGGTTTGACCTTTATCATTTTTCCGGCGCGCGCTGTCGCTCTGATGCGTTCGATTTCCGTCGGCTTGTCAGGCGTTCCCTGCGCGGCGGTCAAATCGGTCATTATCGCCTGAATCACCTGAAACGCGCCTTCGCTGATATATTCGCCCGCCTTGATTTGCGCCTTCGCGTCCGCAAAATTCGACTTAGCAAGCGCCACGGCAACCGGCTCAAAAACGCTCGTCCCGAAATTCGTGTTGAGCGAATGAATAAACGAATACAAAGCCAGTCGGTCTGTGCCAAACGCACCTTTACTAAGATTAGAATTAACTCTTTTTTGGCTTCCTACTTGGACAACCTTCGCAATAGGTTTTCTTAAAAGCTAAGATAACAGCTTTATAATCAGGATTGCCAAAAGTTGAACTATAACCGTATATTTCGCAATGACCAAAACGGTCTGGGTCAATTGCGTAATGAGTTTCTGGGTTTTGCGTGTGCTTTAAACTTTGATGCAGTTCTATGTGTTCGCACCAATATAGTTTCTCTTTATTTATTTCCTGATTTGCAATCACATCTTTCTTTATGTTGCTAAATCTATCTTGCGGAAGTCTCAAATTTTCTAGCAAATCTTGAGCAACGGCTTCCATTTCTTCGTTACTGCTGTTTGCCCACTTTTCATCAAAATCGATAGAGTTTGCTGTATCAATTACTTTATCGAAAATCTTTGATAGAGGATTTTCAGCGTTTGCTTTTACGGTTGCATATCCCATTTTGCTAGATGCTTCGGAAACCTGTGTGAGAATGTTGTCAGCGTCTTCGGTTTGCCCTCTTAGATTTGTTAACTCAGCTAAATAGGATTCTGCCCTTAGTTTTCGTTCATATAAATTTAGTCTCAAATAGATTTGAATAGCAGTTTCCAAATATTCTTTGCATTTTTCAAAAGTATCATCTTCAATTTCTTTAGG
>DASWRC010000078.1:0-6982 GCA_036403375.1 Pyrinomonadaceae bacterium | reverse complement strand
TCCCGCCGGAGACGCAAAGACGCAAAGTTTTTTTAGCCGGATAAAATCGGATGCGACTTCAAAATCGAGAATCTTTTCTGAGGTTTGGCTTTGTGCTATGATGCTCGCGTAACATCTGGAATTTCCTCAAAAAACTGATTTTCAGGATGGTCGAGTCATATACAGTTTCGATGGAAAACCGCGGCGAGTATTTATATGTACTGGTCAGCGGGAAAAGACTGACTGCCGAAGTTTCCGCCGCTTACTGGCGCGAGATTGCTTCCGAATGTTTTGCCTTGAAAATCTTCAAAATCCTGTTCGAGAGAGATTTCAAAAATACCGTCTCGCCGCCCGAAATGCTCCAGATGGGCGAATATCTCGGCTACCTGCTCCCGACGTTTAAGGTCGCTTTTATCGACCGCCACCGGCACGACGACGTAAATCAGCTCGGCAAAATCGTCGCCCGCAGCAACGAGGTCATGATGCAGCTTTTCGACAACGCGGAAGAAGCCGAACAATGGCTGCTCGTCAATTAAAACTATAATTTTAAAATGATTGATATGTTTCGCTCCTGAATTTCGCGTTATGTGACAGAGAATATTTTCTCTTGAGGAAAACAAGAATGAGTTTAATTTTACGCGGCGGCAAAGCGGAAGACGCTGCAATCACGGGACAAATTTGTTACGAGGCATTCAAAACAATCGCCGACCAGCATAATTTTCCTCACGACTTTCCCGTCGCGGAAGCCGCCATCGGCTTAACCACAATGCTTTTAAACCGACCCGGTATTTATTCGGTCATCGCCGAACAGGACGGCGAAATCGTCGGCAGCAATTTTCTCTGGGAAGGCAATCAGGTTTCCGGCGTCGGACCGATTACGATTAACCCGAACGTGCAAAATTCGTCAATCGGCAGAAGCCTCATGGAAGACGTCATTCGCCGCTCGGACGAACAGGGTTTTTTGTCAATTCGTCTCGTGCAGGCAGCGTATCACAGCCGCTCGCTCGCGCTCTACACAAAGCTCGGCTTCAATCCGGTCGAGCCGCTTTCGGCGATAAACGGCAGCCCGCTGAACATCAAAATCGAAGGCTTCGACGTGCGACCGGCGAACGAAAACGACCTTGCCGCATTAAATAATCTGACCTTTCGCGTTCACGGTCACACGCGCGAACAGGATTTGCGCGACGCCATTGCCCAAAACGCGGCATCTGTCGTCGAACGCGGCGGCAGAATCACGGGCTACACGACCGGCTTGAGCTATTTCGGTCACACCGTCGGCGAAACCGACGAAGACGTCAAAGCCCTTATCGGTGCCGCCGAAGCCTTTCCGAGCGTCGGCTTTCTGCTCCCGACGCGCAACGCCGAAATCCTGCGCTGGTGTCTCGAAAACGGCTTAAAAATCATCCAGCCGCTGACCTTGATGAGCCGCGGCTTGTACCAGGAACCGCGCGGCGCGTTTATTCCTTCGATACTTTTTTAATCAAAAAAGCGTAACGATTCAGAAGAATCGTTACGCTTTTTATTTGCCTGAAATTAAAGAATTAGTAAGCTTTTGCAAACACGACGCGTTTTGCCGAGGGTTTGCCGGAATAAACGTCGCTTCCGGTTTCTTCAACCGAGTTGAACGGGATGCAGCGAATCGTCGCTTTGGTTTCCGTTTTGATGGCTTCCTCGGTTTCGGCTGTCCCGTCCCAGTGCGCGAGAACAAAGCCGCCTTTTTCGATTTGGGCTTTGAATTCGTCCCAAGTATCGACCGGAAAAGTGTTTTCCTCGCGGAAATTCAGCGCTTTTTGGAAGATGTTTGCCTGAATTTCGTCGAGCAGATTAGCAATGTAATCCGCAACGCCTTCGATTGAAACGGATTCTTTTGTCAGAGTGTCGCGCCGTGCGACTTCGACCGTGCCGTTTTCCAAATCACGCGCGCCGATTGCGAGCCGCACGGGAACGCCTTTCAGCTCATATTCCGCAAACTTCCAGCCCGAGCGCTGTTTGTCGTCATCGTCAAAGCGCACGGAAACGCCTTTCGTTTTAAGCTCGGCAACAATCGGTTCGACGCGCGCGGAAATCGCCGCCAAATCCTCCGCCGTTTTGTAAATCGGGATAATCACAACCTGAATCGGCGCTAATTTGGGCGGCAGAACAAGACCGTTATCATCGGAATGCGCCATAATCAGCGCGCCCATGAGCCGCGTCGAGACGCCCCACGAAGTCGCCCACGCGTATTCGAGCTGCCCTTCTTTGCTCGTGAATTTGACGTCGAAGCTGCGCGCGAAATTCTGTCCTAAAAAGTGCGAAGTCCCGCATTGTAAGGCTTTACCATCCTGCATCAGCGCCTCGATGCAGTAAGTGTCTACCGCACCGGCGAATCGTTCCGAAGGAGTTTTGACGCCCTGAACGACGGGCACAGCCATCCAGTTTTCGGCAAATTCCGCGTAAACGCCGAGCATCCGTTCGGTTTCTTCGACCGCTTCTGCTTCGGTCGCATGCGCCGTGTGTCCTTCCTGCCAGAGAAATTCGGCGGTGCGCAAAAAGATGCGCGTGCGCATTTCCCAGCGGACGACGTTGCACCATTGATTTATCAGCAGCGGAAGGTCGCGCCACGATTGAATCCAGCCCTTGTAGGTGTTCCAGATGACGGCTTCGCTCGTCGGGCGAATGATGAGTTCTTCTTCCAGTTTCGCCGCCGGGTCAACGATTAAGCCTTTGCCGTCCGGGTTTGCTTTCAGGCGATAATGCGTCACGACGGCGCATTCTTTGGCGAAGCCTTCGGCGTGTTCTTCTTCTTTTTCGAGGAATGATTTCGGCACAAAAAGCGGAAAGTAAGCGTTTTGATGCCCGGTCGCCTTGAACATATCGTCGAGCGCGCGCTGCATCTTTTCCCAAATCGCAAAGCCGTACGGCTTTATCACCATACAGCCGCGCACGGCGGAATTCTCCGCCAACTCGGCGCGTTTGACGATTTCGTTATACCATTCCGAATAATTTTCGCTTCGTTTTGTAATGCCTTTACTCATAAATTTAATTCGCCGCCGAGAACTCCGCCGAACATTAAGCCTGTGTGTCAAAAACTAAAATGATAAGGGAAAAATTTCACAGATACAATTCATCAAAAGTAAAAAATAGTCGGATAGCTCTGTGCACTCTGTGTTCTGTGTGGTAAATTATCTTTTTTATGAGCGAATTCAAATTGGATTTTCAGGACACTGCGACCGCTTTTGCCGATAAAACGACCGCCGAACTCAAAGAAAAATATCGGATCTTCAAACTAATGAACTCTCCATCGCTGGTCAGCGTCGGCACGAAAATGACGAACTTTGCGCTGGCTCTCGGGCTGCCGGTCAAAGGCTTGATAAAAAGCACGATTTACGAACAGTTCTGCGGCGGCGAAACGATTGAGGAATGCCAGCGGACAATCGAAAAATTGGGCAAATCGCATATCGGAACAATTCTCGATTACTCGGTCGAAGGCAAGTTCGAAGAAGAAGACTTTGAACACACCAAGGACGAAATCATCAAAACCATTCAGCGCGCCAACGAAGACCCGTTTATTCCGTTCGCGGTTTTCAAAGTTTCAGGTATCGCGCCCTACGGAACGCTCGAAAAGGTCAGCGCGGGCGTCGAGCTGCCGCAAAAAAGCCAGCTTAAATGGGAACGCATCCAGCGCAGAGTCGGCGAAATTTGCGAATTCGCGCATTCGCTCGACCAGCCGATTTTTATCGACGCCGAAGAGACTTGGATTCAAAATGCGATTGATCACATGGCGCAGCAGATGATGCAGAGCTACAATCGCGACCCGCCGCTCGTCTATACCACGATTCAGCTTTATCGCGCCGACGGCTTGGAATTCCTGAAAAAATCGCACGCCAAAGCAAAGGAAAACGGTTATCTTTACGCCGTCAAATTAGTGCGCGGCGCTTATATGGAAAAAGAACGCGCGCGCGCCGAGGAAATGAATTACCCGTCGCCGATCCAGCCCGATAAAGCCGCCACCGACCGCGATTACGACGCGGCGGTCGAGTATTGTCTCGATAATATCGACACGCTCTCGTTCGTCGCCGGCACGCACAACGAACGAAGCAATCAGCTTCTCGCGCAGAAAATGGAGCAGAAGAAAATTCCGCACAATCACCGCCACGTTTATTTTTCGCAGCTTTACGGGATGAGCGATAATTTATCTTATGTGCTCGCCAAAAACGGCTACAACGTTTCAAAATACGTGCCTTACGGTCCGGTCAGAGACGCCGTGCCGTACCTGACGCGCCGCGCCGAAGAAAACACGTCCGTGCAGGGCATGATGAGCCGCGAATTAGAGATGATTGATCGAGAACTTAAACGCCGCAAACAGTAGTTCGGCGGTCAGTGGTCAGTGGACAGATAACTTTAATTTTTGAATATTTATTTCGCTAATTATTGAACATTTAATTCGCTTAAAACGTAGGTCATTCATGATAAAAATCTTAACTGACCGCACGACCACTGACCACTGATTACTAACCATATGTTTTGCCCGAATTGCGGAAAAGCCGACCAGCAGCCTGAAACCTATTGCCGTCAATGCGGAGTTTATTTGTTCGATTTCGATAAACCGGTCAAACGGCAAACAAAGCCCGAAGAACACATCAAAGCCAACGCCGTACTCAGCTTTTTAACGGCGCTTGCCAGCCTGGTATTATCAATTCTGCTTTTTTTAGTTTTTAAAAATTATCCGGACCCGCATCCGATTATCTATGTGACGGTGGGCTTTTTGCTGACGATTACCGCGTGGCAGATTCAGACGTTCTGGCGGACATTGCTGATCGGGAAGCACTTCAAAAAACACAGGCAAAAAAACGACACGACGACAGAATCTATTGAAATGAATCAATCCCTCGAAGCGAAACCGACCAACGAACTCCTGCCGGAAGCCGATTTTGAAAACTATGTCGCCACAAGCGTCGTCGAACGAACAACCAAAAAATTGAGAAGTCAGAAATGAGAAAGGCGAAACGAACTCTCATCTCTCATTTCTCACTTCTCATTTAACGTAAGCCCAGCATCAGACGAATCGAACGGTCGGAAACTTCCGCCGACGCATTTTGCCGCCAATCTTCGAGCGGTTTTAATTCCGCGTCCGTCAAAGGAACATTCGTCATTCGCGCCGTCTGCGTGGCTTCAAAAGCGCGCGTCGTCAGCGCGACGTGCGGAATGCTGACGGTCAGGTTTTCGGGATTCAATAACGCCGCGTCAGCCGTCTCAATATCGAAAAACAACTCGTTGTAAGCCGCCAGATGCCAAACCTTTTCGCCGCTGGAATCGTCAATCGCCAAAATTCTGAGCAAACCATAACCGCTTTCAACCTGAAAAATCAAAAAATCACCCGCTTGAAAGTTCTGAGACATAATGCTTAAAGATTATCATAGACAAATTCAAGACAAAATATGCTAGAATACCGACGCATTTCAAAACCCGAATAACAGGAGAACAAATATGGAACCCTCAACCATTGTTTTAATCGCCACAACTGTTGTTAATACGGTTGTACCTTTTCTCAATAAAGGCGCGGAGAAAATCGTCGAAAAAGGCGCGGAAGAAGCGTTCACCAAACGCGCCGAAATCTGGGACTCTGATTGCCAATCTTGAACAGCAATTAGCGGCGGCGATTAATGAGCGCGAACGGATTGATAAGGAAAAATCCGGCTTTGGAACAGAATGTCGTGAAATCCATCGCCGGTGACCCGAAATACGGCGACGACAGCGATCTCTATGAAGGTACGGGGCACGTTCGCAAGTCGGAAAAAAAATCGGGTTTGACACGCAAGAAGAAAAACGGTTCGGAAGCTTAATTATTTTAAGAAGGGCGAGAGCAAAATGTTCTCGCCTTTCTCGTTCTGTGAAGCGGAGTTATGAAGAAAACATTTTTAATTAACGCGATTTTAGGATTGTTTTTAACGGGTTTCGGCGCTTTCGGTGTTTCGGCGCAGAAGCGGGTTTTGTGGAACGGCGTGTGGGGCGTGCCGTCACGGTATACGCCGGCGACGTTGACGATAAAACCGCTTTCCGCAACGTCGTTTAAGTTCAAAATCGAGGCGATGACCGGCGCCAATATGGGCGATGTTTCGGGCGTCGCCAAAATAAAGGGCAACAGGGCTTATTTTGACGACCGCCAATCGAGTAAAAAGACGGAAGATAGATACGGCTGCACGTTGACGTTTACGCATAAGGGGACGTTTATCGACATTAAGGCGAGCAATAAATGTCAGAATTATGCCGGACTCAACGTTTATTTCGACAATCGATATTACAAGGGCAAGCGAAAGCCCCTGGAAAACGATTTTGTATATCTGGAAGTTTTTCCGAATAAGTCGCTTGACGGCAAATTCAAGCTGCTGGTCGGCAGGGATTATGAAAGATTTCTCAATGCCTTTCACCAGATTTATCCCGAAGACGATTTGGATAAGCTCGGCGCGACCGTCTATTCGGCTTGCGTCGAGGGAATGTGTTCGTTTTGGGCGGGAATCATAATGTACGACAAGCAGGGAAATTTCTGGGCGGCGGTTCTCGACGACTCGGCGCAAGATAAGATTGTTGCCCGTTATTACACGAACGCGCCCGGCTGGACGGACAAATTGCCGCAAACGATTGACAAATTTATCGCCGAAAAACGCGAAGCTAACAACGGTAATCTGACGGTCGTTTACAAAAATAAGAAGTAAATATATTTAACGCGAAGTCGCGGGAGAGGCGGAAGACGCAGGGAGATTTTAATAATCTTTCTTTGTGTCCTTGATTCTTTGCGGCTTCGCGTTAAAATTTTCCTTGAATTTATGAATGACGAATTAAATTATCAAAAGATGCTCGACGTGGCGATTGAAGAAGCCCGGATAGGTTTAGAAGAAGGCGGAATTCCGATCGGCGCGGCTTTGTTTGACTCGGATGGAAACCTTTTGGGCAAAGGGCATAATCGCCGCATACAGGAAGACGACCCGTCGGTGCACGGCGAAACCGACGCTTTTCGAAAAGCCGG
>DASWRC010000077.1:0-11345 GCA_036403375.1 Pyrinomonadaceae bacterium | reverse complement strand
CTCGCGCAGATTGCCAAAATCAACCCGAAGGAAATCGAAAGCTACAAAAAATTCGCCAAATCTCTGGATGGAATTTACCGCGTCGGGTTCGAGTTGATTGACAAACCGTTTTCCAGCCTTTGGGATATGGTTCGCGTGATTCCGGAGATGATAAAGCTGCGCTCCGACCGTTCGGTCTATAAATTCGCCGCCAAATACTTCAAGGACGAAAAACTGCGCGAAGCCTTTAGCTTTCATCCGCTGCTTATCGGCGGCAACCCGTTTACTTCGACCTCGATTTACGCGATGATTCACGCGCTTGAACAGAAATTCGGCGTCTGGTTCGCGATGGGCGGAACCGGCGCGCTGGTAAAAGCCTTCGGCGATTTGTTCCGGGACATCGGCGGGCGCATTTACACCGAAGCGGAAGTCGCGGAAATTCTGGTCGCGGGCGGCAAAGCAACGGGCGTAAAATTAAAATCCGGCGAGAAACTCGAAACCGATGCCGTTGTTTCAAATGCTGACGTTGCCTGGACTTATTTAAATCTAATACGGAGCGAGGCACGCAGAAAATATACGGACGCGAAGGTTAAAAAGATGACGTATTCGATGTCGCTCTTTGTGATTTATTTCGGCACAAATCGCAAATACGATTCAATTGCGCATCACGAAATTCTGCTCGGGCGTCGTTATAAAGGGCTTCTGGATGAGATTTTTGTCGATAAAACTTTAGCCGACGATTTTTCTTTGTATCTCCATCGCCCGACGGCAACCGACCAAAGCCTCGCGCCCGAAGGCTGCGATTCCTGGTACGTGCTTTCGCCCGTGCCGCACCTCGGCGCACAGATTGACTGGCGCACGCAAGCCAAACCTTATCGCGACAAAATTATCAATTATCTGGAAGAAAATTATCTGCCCGAGCTTTCAAAACATATCGTTTCCGAGCATTATATCGACCCGCTTCATTTTGAAGGAACGCTGAACAGTTATCTCGGCAGCGCGTTTTCGGTCGAGCCGACGCTGATGCAGTCAGCATATCTCAGACCGCACAACCAGAGCGAAGACATTCCGAATCTCTATTTCGTCGGCGCGGGAACGCATCCCGGCGCGGGGCTTCCGGGCGTTATTTCGAGCGGCAAGATTGTCGGCAATTTAATCGGCAATGCCGGTTAAATTACGAATTATCAATTACGAATTACGAATGGAAGAACTTTACCGTTTACAATTCGTAATTCGTATCTGATAATTCGTAATTGTAAGTATGTGGTATTGGACAAAAGTTTTATTTCTAGTTTTAGTCGGCGCGGTGGTGGTTTGGCTCGGGTATGAATTCATCACGTTTCCTTCGATTTCAAAGCTGCGGACGGAGAATCCGACGACCAGCTCGATGATTGAATATCGTATCTCCGAGGCGCAAAAGGAAGGCAAAGAGCCGCGCAAATATATGGTTTGGCAGCCGATCGAGCAAATCTCGCCGAATCTGCAAAAAGCGGTTCTCGCGGGCGAAGACACGCATTTTTTCGAGCATCACGGTTTTGATTGGGACGCCATCAACAAGGCTTGGGAAGAAGCGCAGAAAGAAGGCGAAAAAGAAGCCAAAGAAGAAGGCGATTACGACCCGAACGATTGGATTCCGCCGATGCCATCGTTCAAACGCGGCGCTTCGACCATCTCGCAGCAGCTCGCCAAAAACCTGTTTCTTTCCGAAGACCGCAATTTCCTGCGCAAGGGACGCGAAGCCCTCTACACCTACTTTCTCGAACGCGACTTAAACAAAAAACGGATTCTCGAGCTTTACCTGAACGTCATCGAATGGGGCGACGGCGTCTACGGCGCGGAAGCCGCTTCGCGCGTTTATTTCAACAAATCCGCGTCGCAGTTAACGCCGTCGGAAGCCGCCTATCTGTCGGCGATGATTCCTTCGCCGCTCAATGTTTTCAACCCGAAGAAAAACCCGAAACGCGTCGTGCGTCGTCAAAAAGTCATCCTGCGCGGGATGAATTACATTAAGCTCGCTTATTAAGGAGGAAGAGGAGACAAAAAATCTCCTCTTCTCCCTTTCTCCAACTCTAAATTACCTGGCTCCCGCTGCTTTCGACTTCGATGCGCCGCCTTTGAGCGTCATTTCATCGACAATCCATTTCGCGTTCGCAAATTTTTCGGTAACGAAAAGGACGTAGCGAATATCGACGGCGATGGTGCGGTTGTATTCCGGGTCAAAGAAAATGTCGTTTCCCAAGCCTTCGAAGTTGCCGTCAAAGACGATGCCGACCTGTTCGCCGTAGGCGTTCATAATCGGGCTGCCCGAGTTTCCGCCGATAATGTCGGTCGTCGCCATGAAATTAACCGGAACGCTGTCGCCGACGCCGTATCTACCGAAATCGCGCGATTTTTGCAGTTCCTTTAATTTTTCCGGCGCGTCGAACGGGAAGACGCCGGTGTCTTTTTCAAGAACGCCTTTGAGCGTCGTAAACGGCGTGTAAAGAACAGCCTCGCGCGGTTTGTAGCCTTTCACGTAGCCGTATGTAAAGCGCTGTGTGAAATTCGCGTCCGGGTAAAGCGTGCCGCCTTTCATTTCCGCCATTCCTTCCTGGTAAAGCACGCGGTAACGGTCAATGTCGGCGTTGTAAGCCCGCGCGCGGCTGGCGTAATCGCTGCGCGCTTCGACGTGTGCCGCCGCGATATTGACAATTTCGGGGTACTTGCGCTGTAAATCCGCGAACGATTTGTCGTAAAGGTCGAAAATATCGCCCGGCGAATTGAAATCGTCGTTGTCGGTGATTGATTTGACGAATTTTTCTTCCGCATCGCGCCGCGCTTTGCCCTGATAGCGTCCGAAAACGTTTTCGATCGCCGCGAATTTTTGGTTCGACGGCAGTTCGTCCGACGCTTTCAGGAAGTATTTCAGCATTTCGCGCTCCACAATCGGCTCGCGCTCTTTGTAAGCGGCTTCGATTTCGGCGCGTTTTTTGTCGTCGAGCTTTTTGCCCGCGCGAACCGCCGCGACGGCGTCGAGAATTTGTTTATAAATCGGCGCGGTGTTGCCAATCGGGAAAGTTCTGAGCAGGCGGTCGCGCGCCCCGCTGGCGTAGAAATCTCGCGAAAGCTTGTCGAGGTTCGGCAAAAGCTCGCCGTATTTCGCTTTGCGCCGCGCGTCGCCGTTAACCCAGGTTGCAAACCGCGCTTCTTCGGCGCGTCGCTGGTCAACAAAATCCGAGCGATGAAGCGAAACGACCGCGCCTTCGTAGGCTTTCCGGCTGTTGTCGAGATTGGCGATTTCGCCTTGATTGGCGATGCGCTTGGCTTCATCTTCAGCGCCAACCATCCGCAGCGCATTGCCCCAATCCGTCAGCAATTCGACGAGAAAAGGGAAGTTCGTATTTTGCGCGTATTCGATAAACTGGCTTTCGCGATAGCGCGTCGTGCCGCCCGGATAACCCATCACGAACACGAAATCGTTTTCTTTGACGCCGCCTAAGGAAGCGGTCAGAAACCTTTTCGGTTTGTAGGGCACGTTGTTCGGCGAATATTCCGCCGCTTTGCCGTCCGGCGCGGTGTAAGCTCGAAGAAACGTGAAATCGCCGGTGTGGCGCGACCATTCGAAATTGTCCGGGTCGCCGCCGTAGAAACCGATCATTTGCGGCGGCGCGTAAACGACGCGAATGTCTTTGAGCTGCGATGTTTCGTAAAGAAAGTAATAAAACCCGCTGTTCATCATGCGGATTTCGATTTTTCTATCCGCGCCTGCCTTCGCCTGTTCGCCAGCCTGAAGCTTTTCGGTGTTGGTTTTGAGTGCCTGCGCGAGGGCGTCGCCGGTTAAATTTTCCGTGCCCTGTTTGACCTTTGCGGTGACGTTCTCAATCCGGTTCGTTATCGTCAGGCTGTAATCTTTCGCGGGCAGTTCATTCTGCATCGAATCGGCTTTGTAGCCGTCTTTGCCGTAATCTTTTCCGGCGGAAGACGCTGCGACGAGCGCGTCGAACCCGCAGTGATGGTTCGTTAAAATCAAGCCCTGCGGCGAAACGAATTCCGCCGTGCAGCCGATACTCAGGCTAATCACCGCCTCGGAAATATCGTTGCTGCCGTTCGGGTTGTAAATATCGAGCGGGTTGATTTTCAAGCCTTTTTGTTTCAGAGGGAGTTTTGAAATCTGGTCGGGCGTAAACATTCCTTCATCGGGAAACGCCGCGACAAAAGAAAATGACGACAGCACCACGGCGGTCGTCAAAAAAACGGATGTCAAAAAATTAATTTTCGAGCGCATATTTAAATTTCCTTGTTTGTTAAATGTATAAAACGTAGCGAGTAAGAATACTTGATACTATTTTAAGTTAAGAAAAAATCACAAAAAAAGCGAGCCGCTGGATTGGCTCGCCTTATATTACGATAATTTAACCTTATTTTTGTGCTTTACTGGTTGATTTCCGTCGGTTCGGGCGGAAGCAGAAGACGCGGGTTGATTGATTTGTCGTTCAGACGCAGCTCGTAATGAAGGTGCGGTCCGGTCGAGCGTCCCGTCGAACCGACGAGCGCGATAAGCTGTCCGCGCGCAATCACGTCGCCGACCTCGACTTCGATTTTCGATAAGTGACCGTAGCGCGTCGTCAAACCGTTGCCGTGGTCAATCTCGACCATGTTGCCGTAGCCGCCGGTCCAGCCGGCTTTTGAAATCGTGCCGTTTGCCGGCGCCATCACTGAATCGCCGCGCTCGCCGTCAATATCCATGCCGGCGTGAAATTCATAATTGCGTCCGCCGAACGGATTGCGGCGGAAACCGAATTCGTTGTTGATTTTGCCAAGATGCGCCCAAACGGTCGGCAGAAAAGCCGGGTTAGACGATGATGCAATCGCGCGAATTTGGTCTTGGATGTCGGTGCTCTGCGCGTCGTCGACTTCCTGTTTGGTAAGCTGTAAATCCAGAACGGGTCCGCCGCTGTTCATGGCGAAATTTTCGCTCACCGGCGGTCGGCTGTAATCGATTGTTTTCGGTTCTGTCGGTTGATTATTTTGTGGGATTTGGGCGGTTTCTTTACCGGCGGCATCGGTTTTAGCTAAAACATTTGTTCTGGTCAAGCCGATAACGCCCAGTGAAACGAGTCCGAAAGAAAGTATAAAAATTGCAATACTTGAGTGAAGAAGTTTCTTTGAAACTTCAATTCGTCTGATATATATATTTGATTTTGTAGAATGCGATAATAAAAACGTGTAATTCTTTTTGTTATTTTGCATTACGCTTTAAAAGCTCCTTTTAATGATTGCGCATCGAAAATCCAGCGTCTCGATACACGGAATCACGCAAGAACAGCCGCGAGCGACTAACGCGAATCCTTTATTACAGAATTTTCGGTCATGAAAATTCTCTTTAGGGGGGATAAATTATGTAAAACGTGTTTTCTGTTTGTTTCAAGTAAACGGAAAGTAAAAACTAACACAAGACTGTCGCTGAAAGCAAGCGGAGAGCGGCTTTGGGGGCGACAGCATTAAGCTAAAGCAGTTAAAATTAACGATTTAGCTTAATCTTCGGACTTGCGATTATTTCTGAAAGTTCTGAAAACCATCAAGCCGATAAAGATAAAAAGCGCCACGAAAACTCCGATGACAGCGACTTTAATGGCTAACGTAATGAAACTGATCAGCCCGAGAAGTCCTTTCAAAACGGCGATTATCAAAGCGAGAATCGCTAAAACAGTTCCAATAATTCCGGCGGCGGCTTTTATTGCTATCGTCATAAAATTGATTTCCTTTTTACTTCTGAATTAACCGGCAGAACATCTACATTTAATAAATGTCGAAAATTGTCCTGCTTCCATATTAAACTTTTATCAGCGATTTTTCCAGCCCTTTGCGCGAACCTGCGTCGGGTAATCGCTGTCTGTATCAAAACTTTCGCTTCCGTAGCGGGCGTCGGTGACCGCGCTGATAAAGCCCGGCGCGCTTGACGCACGCGAAAAATTCGCCTCATTGGCGACACTCTTATCGGATTTGAAAATATAATTTCTCAGGATATAAAGTCCCAAACCGATTAAGAAAACTGGTAACAAACCACGCATAAGATGCCGCAAGTCGAAAAACATTTGCAATAAAAATGTCGCACCGAGAACGGTCAGCAAAATTCCCCAAAGTTTCGGGTTGCCGGAGAATCTCTGCACCAGTATATCCTCGGCTAAATCCGGTTTTGCGCCCGACCGGATTAGTCGCGCGGTTTTCCATGAATCGACCATCGAATAAAGCCACATTCCGAGTACGCCGAAGACGAAAAACGGGATGCCTGAAAGAATCGCCATCTGAAAAAGCCCGACCGAAACCGCAAAATAAATCAGCGCCTTGTAGGTTTGACCGTTGTACGCCGCGCCTAAGCCGGGACAGATGAACGACAGAATTAACGCGACGAAAGGCGAAGTCTGCGCTTTGACGTGCGATGAATTCGACGATTGATAGTGACTTCTCAACAAATCGACGCCGAGGACGATACAATCCTGACAATACGGGAAACCCTTAATGCGGTGGTCGCAAGCCGGACAGAGCGGTTTACCGCATCCGTTACAGCTGACTGTTGCTCCATTGTGGCTGTGATAAGCACAATTCATTCTATTTACTTTCCTCGTTATTTACGTATTGTCCCTGAACCGGCTGCTGGTTCGGATTGGCGCTGTTCGATGAACCCTTTTCCGCGCCCAAAACGACATCGGCGCTTTGTTTATAAGTTTGTTCGGCTATTTCCAAAAATTTTTGCGAACCGTCTGCCGAAACCGTCTGGCTGAAAATAAACGCCGCGAAAATCATCATCATCACGACGGATGCAAATTGCGGAACGCCAATCGGGAAGCGGAAACCGCGAATCCATTCGGTAAGCTGCGCCGTCCGCGATGCTTTGACTTCTTTGGCTTCGGTCGTGCCGATGGTCGCCTGCAAAATCTTATCGTGTAATCCGGCGGGAACCGCCAGCTCGTCCATTTTGTAGGTGTAGCACGCCGCGATTGAGCGCACGACCGCGCCGGGCAAATCCGTACAGGCATCGCACAAAACGGCGTGGCGTTCCCATCGATGAAAAAGCGTCGCAGGCAGAAATCCGTCTAAATAATCCGTTAAATGTTCTTCGAATTGTTCGCACGACATTGCCGTTTCGGGCATCGTCATCGTGAGAATTCGCGCCTCGAGATGCGTCATCGAGTGTTTCGGCGCGCTGATTTCGTGACATACGTTGAGTGCATCTTTTACTTCGTTCAAAAGCGAATGGCACAGCGGGCATTTCAGTGCGTGAGCCGCAACCGCCTTGTGAGCGGCACGTTCGAGAGCTCCGTCCAGATAATCGGTCAGACATTCCTCGAACTCCGCGCATTCTATAATTCTTTCGTCCGTGTAATTCATAAAAACTTAAAACCCCTTGAATCAAATCTTTTCAAAATCTTTCTCGACAATGGCTGAACGCCTCGCGTCAATTACGCAGCGCTTTGCGTCAGTTACATATTTCAGATTACAAATTTCAAATTTTTTGCCTTCCATATATCAAAATCTCAAGATTTCTGTTACAAATTCCAAATATTCTGTAATCTGAAATTTGTAAATGTCATTGCATCCCTCCGGAATGCCCGCTAAATAGTGACGACTCTCATGCGCCGCAAAATCTTTGCCAGTTCGATGCGTCCGCGATTGATACGCGATTTCACAGTGCCTTCGGGAATTTTCAGGACATCGACGATTTCCTGATAGCTTAATTCCTCGATGTCGCGCAGGATAACGCACGTTCGCAAATCCGCCGGCAGTTTATCAATTCCTTCCTGAACCTGCGCCGCAAGTTCTTTGCGTTCAATCTCTTTCTGCGCCGAGCCGCCGACCGAATGAAGATGAAACGTATGGTCTTCAACGTCGTCAGCCATCGAATCCTGCGGATTCCGCTGGCGGTGGCGGTAGTCGTCGATTATCAAGTTTCGTGCCAGCCGCATCAGCCAGTTCGACAAATCGCCCTGTTTCGAGTCGTACTGGTCGAGCGTTCGGTAAATCCTGATAAAAACTTCCTGCGTCAAATCTTCCGCCGCTTCGACGCTCGACGTGAACCGGTAGGCGAGATTAAAAATCCTTCGCGAGTACAGCGATATAATTTCTTCCCACGCCACGCCGTCGCCGGCGCGGCACCGCCTGACGAGCTCGGCTCCATTATTTTCCGAAGCTACCTTTAATGCTTCCAACGCTCTTTCTCCAATTCGCAAATCCTTTTTGCTAAATGCAACAAAGCTAAATCAGTCATGCCTTGTCAAAATTCTTCTACGAACACGCAAAAAGAAAAGTTCAATACTTTTCCTTCTCGCTCGTTTACTTTTTACTTTCTACCCGGAAATACGATAATCTTTTGTGTTTGCTGCAAACGTCAAATTTTGCAGCACATTTCATACAAACATTTTGTACGGAAAGAAATTTTACTTCAAGGCTGGAATTAGCGCTTTGCAAAAGTACATCAAATTCATATTACTTTTTTTATTTGCCGTCTTTTTACTCTGGTTTTTCGGACGCAGTCTGAACTGGCAGGAAGTCAGCGACTCTCTGCGAAAGGCAAACGCCGTCTATATTACGCTGGCGGTTCTGGTTATCTGTCTCGGTTATCTGCTGCGCGCTTTTCGCTGGAAAGTTCTGCTCGAACCGATTACCGAATCTTCCTTAAAAGAGCTTTTTGCAACCACCACGGTCGGGTTTGCCGCCGTGTTTTTTGTCGGCAGAGCGGGCGAAATCGTGCGCCCGATGTGGCTTCCGATGCGCGATAAGCGCGTTCGCCCGTCCGCCGCGCTGGTTACTCTGGGGTTGGAACGGATTTTCGATTTAGCCGCGCTGATTTGTTTTTTTTCCGTTACCCTGCTGTGGTTCGACCCGCCGGAATCGAGCAAAAGAGATTACGCCACGCAGTATGCTTATATCAGGCTGCTCGGCAATTTGATGCTTGCCGGCGTGTTTTTCGGGTTTTTGAGTTTATTCATTTACCAGAAATATTCCGTGCCGATTATCGCCTGGTTTGAACGCGTCACGGATAAAAAAATCATTCCGCGCCGCCTTCGCCGCCTGTTTCTGAGCCTGCTCCGGCAGCTTGCCGCGTCGCTTCAGATACTGAAAAACGCGCGCGAGATTTTCTGGGTGGTTTTCTGGACGATTGCGCTGTGGCTTTCGATTGCCGTGCCGACGTGGTTTGTTATTTTAGCGTTCAATCTGCCGTTTCATATTTCGCTTGCCGGCGCGATGTTCGTGATGTTCTGGGCGGCGATGGGGTCATTGATTCCGACGCCGGGCGGCGCTGCCGGAGCGTTTCACGCCGTCACGGCGGGCGGTTTGATGTTTCTCGGAGTGGACAGAAACGACGCCGCGGCGGTATCGTTTGTGATGCACCTGGTTTATTTTGCACCCGCGCTGATTTTCGGGTTTTATTACTTTTTCCACGGCGATATTTCGATTGCGCGCTTCCGCAGCTTGCTGTCGAGCGACAACGCGGTCGATGAAATTGAAGAAGGAGAACAGAAAACGGAAAACGGAAAATGGAAAATGGAAAATATCGAAAGAAGGGTTGAAGGTGTCGAGCCTCAAACCGAGTCTTAAAATTTCCGCAAAGAGATTAATTTTCCGTTTTCCGTTTTACATTTTCAATTTAAATTATGCGTTGTCCATTTTGCGGTCATCTGGAAGATAAAGTCGTCGATTCGCGTGAATCGAAAGACGGCGATTCGATTCGCCGCCGGCGCGAATGCATCCTGTGCGGACGCCGTTTTACGTCGTACGAGCGAATTGACGAAATCCCGTACATGGTCGTCAAAAAGGACGGCAGGCGCGAAACCTTCGAGCGCAACAAGATTATGAACGGACTTCTTCGCGCCTGCGAAAAACGCCCGATTTCCGCCCCGCAATTGGAAGCCATCGTCAACGAGGTCGAAAAGTCGGTGCAGGATTCGTCCGACCGCGAGCTTTCGACGAACGACATCGGCAAAATCATCATGCATCGCCTCAAAGCCCTGGATAAAGTCGCCTACGTGCGCTTTGCTTCGGTCTACCTGGAATTCGAGGACGTTTCGGAATTTATGACCGAACTCAAATATCTCGTGCGCTCGCGCGATAAGGATTTCGAGAAGAAAGCTACCAGGAAAGGTAAAAAGTAGCTTAGAAAATCATTCCGCCAAAGTTTAAGCAAAGCTCGTCCGGCATTTGAAAAAGCTCGCCCAAATTTTGAGCGGGTTTTTCCAACTCCCGGACGAGCTTTGCCAAACCTTCGGCAAACTTTTCCAAAGGTTGAACGAGTTTGCCCGACCTTTGCGCAACCTCGCTCAAAAGCTGGAAAAGTTTGTTCAATTATCACAGATTAAGTAAATTCCGGAAAATACTATAAAAATCGCAACTTTGCCCTTTTGGGCATTTTTTTTTAACATATCAACTATGGACGAAATAGAAGATTTCTCTGAGAAATTGGTCGAACCCGATATAAACGACCCCCAACAAATGCAGATTCCGACGGAACTGCCGGTGCTGCCTTTGCGCGACATCGTGATTTACCCGTTTATGATTGTCCCGCTTTTCGTCTCGCGCGACCGCTCGATAAAAGCGGTTGACGAGGCACTGAGCCAGAACAGGATGATTATGCTCGTCTCGCAGAAGGACGTCGACAAGGAAGAACCGGCGCAGGCGGATTTATACAAAGTCGGCACGGTCGCGGTGATTATGCGAATGTTGAAATTGCCCGACGGGCGCATACGCATTTTGATTCAGGGACTTTCGCGCGCGCACGTCGAATCGGTCAACTCGACCGGCGATTACATCAAAGCCAACCTGACGCCGATTCCCGAACCGCTCGCGCCGAAAAATTCGCTCGAAGTCGAAGCGCTCGTGCGCAATGTGCGCGCTTCGATGGAACGCGCGGCAAACCTCGGCAAAAACATCTCGCCCGAAGTTTTGGCGATTATTTCAAACCTCGACGACGCCGGGCGGCTGGCGGATTTGTCCGCTTCGAATCTCGAATTAAAAGTCGAAGACGCGCAGAGCGTACTTGATATTTTCGACCCCGTTCTGCGCCTGCGCCGCGTCAACGAGCTATTGAGCAAGGAAATCGACGTGCTGACCGTCCAGCAGGAAATCAACACGCAGGCGCGCGCTGACATCGACCGCTCGCAGCGCGAATATTTCCTGCGCCAGCAATTAAAAGCGATTCAATCCGAGCTTGGCGAAGGCAATGAGCTTTTTGAAGAAATCGAGCAGTATCGCGACAAAATTTTAAAGGCGAAAATGCCGCAGCACGCCGAAGAAGAATCGCTTCGCCAGTTGAAGAAGCTCGAACGGATGCATCCCGACACGGCGGAAACCGCGACTTTAAGAAACTGGCTCGACATTATGACCGAGCTGCC
>DASWRC010000076.1:0-9283 GCA_036403375.1 Pyrinomonadaceae bacterium | reverse complement strand
TATGGAATTTTCTGGGCAATCTGGCAGCCGGGCTGATTGCCTACAGTTGGAAAGAGAAGAAACCGTCGCTGAACTTAAATTTCAAAACGACGGTTCCGGCGATTGTGCTTTAATTCTTATCCAATACTGACGTTAAATTAGATTTTATCTGTGTCCATCTGTGTTTATCTGTGGACAATTATTTTATTTGAAAATGGGCAGGCGTAAGTTCTGCCGGAGCAAGAGGGAAGATGAAAGAATACGTAAAAAAAGACCCGAATCTGCCGACTTTGATGGTCGTGACGCCCGCCTATAATCAGGCGGAGTTTTTGCGCGATACGATTGAAAGCGTTTTATCGCAGGATTATCCGAACATCGAGCACGTCGTTCTGGACGACGGCTCGACGGATGAAACGCCGCGGATTTTGAAGGAATACGACGGCAAAATTATCTGGGAAACCCACAAAAATATGGGTCAGACGCCGACCATCAACAAGGGCTGGGCGATGACGAAGGGCGAGATTATAACATGGCTCAATTCGGACGATACTTTTTACGATTCGACTTCCGTCAGAACCGGGATTGAATATTTAATCAACAACCCGGACGTCGGCATCGTGTTCGGCGATTCGATGTACACGGAAGCCGACGGCACGGAAATCGAGCCGACGCGACCCGTGGTCGATTGGACGTACGAGAAATTCATCCGTACTTGCGAGAATTTTATCTCGCAGCCGTCCGCCTTTATCCGCCGTGAAATTTACGAAAAAGTCGGCGAACTCGACCCGAAATTCTATTATTTTATGGACTGGGATTTCTGGATGCGCGCCGGCATCTATTTCAAAATCGAGCATATCGAAGGGATTTTTTCGACCTATCGCCTGCACGCCGATTCAAAAACCGTCTCGCAGGCGAAAAAAGCTGCGCCGGAACTCGAATACATGTACAAAAAATATTTCGCGCGCGACGACCTTCCGGCGGAAATTCGCGCCATCGAAAAAGAATCGATGATGAATATGTGCTTTACGACCGGCAATTATTATTTGCAGGGCGACGACCCGGAAAGCGCTTCAAAGATGGCGGATATGGCTTTTAAATACAATCCGGCGGGCAAATTCAATCTCGGAAGCCTGCATAAATATTTGTACTGCAAGTTCGGCAGTCACCCGATTTACCGCAAAAGCCGCGCGCTTTATCGCGGGCAATCGGTTTCGGCTTCTTAATTTAACGCCGGCGGCGCGCGAAGGCGACATAGCGGCAAAGATTTTAATTGCTTAAAAGAAAACTGATGACGCCTTTTACCATGAAATTTTATATTTGTTTCCTTTGCGCCTCTGCTTTTCCGGCGCGCCGCCGGCGTTAAAAACCAATAAAATGAATTCCGACCAAAAACCGCAAATTTCGCTGGTTATTCCCGTACGCAACGAAAGCGAGTCCTTGGCGGAACTTATCGAGTCAATCGAACGGCAAACTTTGCAGCCCGATGAAATCGTGATTGTTGACGGCGGTTCAACGGACAATACGGTCGAAATCGCGGAAGCGCTGGCGGCAAAAAATCCTAAAATAAAGCTCGTCAAAACGCCCGCCGCATCGCCCGGGAAAGGGCGCAATATCGGCGTCGAAACGGCGCGTCACGATTGGATTGCTTTTACCGACGCCGGGATAAAACTTAAAAACGATTGGCTCGAAAAGCTCGTTGAAAAGATTGCGGCGAGCGAAGCGATTGATATTGTCTACGGAAATTACGCTCCGGTTATCGAAAGCTTTTTTGAAAAAATTGCGATGATTTCCTACGTGCCGGCGCAACATCCGGGCGTCATACGCGGCAAAACGATTGTTTCTTACCTGATGCGAAAAAAAGTCTGGCAAGCGGTCGGCGGTTTTCCCGATTTGCGCGCTTCGGAAGATTTGATGTTCATGGAAGCCGCCGAAAAAAAGGGTTTCAAGACGGCTTTTGCGCCCGCGGCGTGCGCCTTCTGGTATCTGCGCCCGAATTGGACGAGTACGTTTCGCAAATTCATGCTTTACTCGAAACACAACGTCCTCGCGGGGCGCGCGTGGGACTGGCATTACGGCGTCGCGAAACAGTATTTGTTTGTTCTGCCGTTCATCGCGCTGACGCTTTTTCACAGTTCGTGGTGGCTGCTCGGCGCTTTTTTGTGGCTCGCGGCGCGCGCCGCTAAACGAATTTTGGCGCATCGCTATGAATTCGGCTTCGGAGCGCTTTTTAATCCGTTTGTTTTCGGCGGCGCGGCATTGATGGTTTTGACGATTGACGCCGCGACTTTCGCCGGTTGGGCGCAGGCGGTTTTGAATAAAACCAAAAATTAGCGTAAATTCTTTAAAATATGTCGGAATTGAATCTTTCCAATCAGCGTTATTTGTCGGTCGTGATGCCCGCTTACAATGAAGAAGCGACCCTCAGAGAGATTGTCGGCAAGGTTTTGGAACTGGATTTTTTACTTGAGCTGATTATCGTTGACGATTGCTCGAAGGATAAAACGCCGGAAATCGCCGAAGCGCTCGCCGGCGCCGACAGCCGTGTCCGATATGTCCGCCAGGCAGCAAACGGCGGCAAAACCGAAGCTTTAAAAACGGGCTTCAGCCTGACGCAGGGCGAAGTCGTGATTGTGCAGGACGCCGATTTGGAATACGACCCGACGGAGATTTCGGACGTCGTGATGCCGATTGCGACGGGCAGAGCCGATGTCGTTTACGGCTCGCGTTTTATGGTCAAAAAAGCGGCGCGCGTGCTGTATTTTTATCATTATCTCGCCAACAAAGGTCTGACGTTTCTTTCAAACTGCCTGACGAATCTGAACATGTCCGACGTTGAAACCTGCTACAAGGCGTTTCGCGGCGAGATTATTCGCAATATGACGATCACGTCGAGCGGCTTCGGCTTTGAAATCGAAGTTACCGCCAAGGTCGCCAAACTGAAATGCGCGGTTTACGAAGTTCCGATAAGCTATTACGGCAGAACTTACGAAGAAGGCAAAAAAATCGGTTTCAAAGACGGCGTGGCGGCGCTCGCTTATATCCTGAAGTATAACTGGTTCACGGATTTAAAGAGTTCCTACAGTGAAATCCCGACAAAATTTCTCGCTGAAAAACCGAAATTTCTGGCATTAGAAGTGAATGAATAAAAAAGTTGTATATGTCGGCAAAGACCTCGAAGCAATGTCGTTTGCCGTCAATTATCACAAATGGATTCTCGAAGAATTCCGTCCTTTCCTGGGTAAAAAATTAGTCGAGGTCGGCGCCGGAACCGGTTCGTTTTCCGCGATGCTGCTTGCCGAAAAGCCCGAAAACCTCGCCCTCGTCGAGCCTTCCGAGATGTTCGGGGCTCTTGAGCAAAACATCTCGCAGCTCGAATCGAAAACCGTCGTCAACTATTACAACGCAATCTTTTCCGAAGCCGCCGGCAATCTCGAACAACAGCCCGACACGATTATTTACGTTAACGTTCTCGAACATATCGAAGACGACCGGGGCGAGCTTAAAAAAGTTTACGAAACGCTGGACGCGGGCGGGCATTGCCTGATTTTCGTTCCCGCCTTTATGTCGCTCTACGGCGCGTTTGACGAAAAAGTCGGGCATTTTCGCCGGTACACGAAAACCGGGCTTGAAGAAAAAGCGAAAGCCGCCGGATTTAAAGTCGTAAAATCCAAATATTTCGATTTCGCCGGAATTTTCCCCTGGTACATCAAATATAAGTTATTGAAATTAGACAGCCTCAAAAGCGGCGCCGTCACGGCTTACGACAAATTTGCCGTGCCCGTCGCTAAGCAATTCGAGCGATTTTTGACGTTTCCCGCCGGGAAAAATATTCTTACGGTTTTGCAAAAATAATTCAGATTCTCAAGCAAAATCTTACTTGTTTTGTTAATATCAAAACTTTGGTTTAATTAAGCGTGAAGGAAAAAAGTTTTAAAACACTCTATCTCTGTTATTTCGGACTGCGCGAGCCGCTGGTGCAAACACAGGTTTTACCTTACCTGCGCGAGATAAAAAAAGGCGGTACGGAAGCCTCGATTCTGACGTTTGAGCCGAACCCGGACGAAAACTGGACGACGGAACAAATAGCGGCGGAAAAACAAAAGCTTGCCGCGGAAGGCATCGAATGGAATTTTTTGACTTACCACAAGCGTCCGTCGGTGCCGGCAACGGTCTACGATATTTTTTGCGGCAGCTGGTTTGTCTGGAAAAAAATCCGGCGTGAAAAACTAAATGTTCTGCACGCCCGCGTGCATGTTCCGATGATTATGGGCGCGCTGGCAAAAATGCTGACTTTCGGCGCAAGACCGAAACTGCTTTTCGACATTCGCGGTTTTGTGCCCGAAGAATACACGGACGCCGGTGTCTGGAAAGAAAACGGTTTGATTTACAAGGTCTTCAAACGGATTGAAAAATGGCTCTTCAAAAAGGCGGACGGATTTATCGTCCTGACCGAAAAGGCGCGCGACATTTTGTTTCCCGAAAGCCGTGAAACCGGCTTCGACCGGTTTGGCAGACCTATCGAGGTGATTCCGTGCTGCATTAACCTGAAAAGATTCCAGTCTGTTTTTGATGAGCGCTCGCGCGCGAATCTGCGCCGCAAATTCAACCTCGACAACCGGTTCGTTATCGTTCATCTCGGTTCGCTCGGCGGGCTTTATCTGACAAAAGAAATCGCCGACTTTTACCGTGCCGCGCGCGAACTCTACCCGCAGGCTTTTGCGTTGATTTTAACGCAGAGCAGTCCCGAATTAATTGTTCCGCTGCTTGGCGAGCACGGGTTTGCGGACGAAGATATTTTAGTAAAAAAAGTTTCACCGGCGGAAGTGCCGGAATACCTGACGGCGTCGGATTTGGCGTTGTCATTCGTCAAGGCTTCATATTCGACGTTATCGCGCTCGCCGACCAAAATTCCCGAATACCTGATTTGCGGCGTTCCGATTGTCGCGAACGGCGGCGTCGGCGACGTTGACGAGCAGGTCACGGAAAATAGGGTCGGGGTGCTGGTTGATGATTTCAGCCGCGAATCTTTTCTCGAAGCCTTACGGAAAATCGAGGATTTGCGAAAACAGGGCGGATTGGTCGAAAGATGTCGTCAATGCGCGGAAGATTTGTTTGACCTTGAAAAGGTCGGCGGGGCTAAGTATCGGAGAATTTATAGAGAAATCGCTCAAAAGTTGGTAAAATAAATCTCAAACTCAAGGGGCACCCGGCAATTGCGGGTGAATTTATGCAGCATATTGAAAAATATACCAGCGCACTGAAAAGCGTTTTTGTTAACGCTAAAAATAAGCATGAGGCAAACTTTCAAAGCGTTCCGATTATGGAAGAAATGTCGGGCGATAAAAAGTTTCTGACCTTGATTTTGCTTCAGCATATTGCCAAAAAAGACAGCCTTAATACAAAACACTACCCGACCGTCGGTCTCAATATCGAGCTTAACGAATATTACGGATTGGTGGCTAACTGCTGGATTCCGCTCCCTGACCGGACGAGCGATGTTTCGACCAAAGCGATTCATCATCACGGCGAAATGCTGCTGACGACCGCGACCGCGTTCGGGCACGGCTACGATCATTGGCTATTTACGACGCCCGAACTGGTTGACGAAGAAAAAGAAATTTATTCGTTGAAACTTATAAATCACGCGCTGCATCCGCTGCATCACGTTGATTTTGTTGACGCGTATATTCCGCACCTGCCATTTTACCCGCCGTCGACGACAATTACTTACGCGCTGTGGAGTCATCGACACTCGGTGACCTGGAAAGACAAATTAAAGCGCATCCCGATTTTGCAGAAAAACAGTGATAAAATGCGTGAAATTGCGGTAAAAGTCGGCTTGGCGTCGCCGCTCGACCTGAAAGTCGTTAATTACTTTGATTTTTATCCGACTGCTGACGGCTTTCGCGGAATAAAAGAGCGGCGGGAATTCGAGCGGGTTTCAAACGACGATTACCTGTGGAGTTTATTTCACATCATTCAGGAAACCGGAAACGAGAGCCTTTCGGTAAATATTAGGGAAAAACTCGATTCCGGCGAAAATGTTACAAATCCGGCGCTCGTGCGGGAACTCGTGTCGAAACTGGAAAGCGGCGTCTCCATCGAAGGAAAACTTTCGCCGAATCATTTCGGGGTCGAATATGCCAACTTTACACGCGCGGCGGTCGAGAATGCTTTGATTATTCAGGAAAACGGAAAACCGCAGGGCGTTAATATTTAGGTTTTCGAAGTTTACAAGGAGGTGATTTTTGGGAGCAAATTCAGCGATACGCAAAACCGTCAAAAAAATTTTGTCGCCAGTTTTTTCCAGCGGCTCGTATAAATATATTCAAGCCGCCGCGAAAGCCTGGGACATTCGCGGCGGCGCGGACGCCGAGCCGGAAATCGACCTTGTTAAAATCGGCTTGCGAGAGGGCGAAACCGCGCTCGACATCGGGGCGAATTTCGGGTTTTATGCTTATGAACTGAGTCGCGCCGTCGGTCAAAGCGGGAAGGTTTATGCCTTTGAGCCGGTTCCTTTTACCTGCGAAACGCTGGTTCTCGTCGGAAGGCTGCTCGGGTTTCGGCACAACGTCGAAATCGTTAACAAAGGCTGCAGCAACGAAAACGGAACAATTAAATTTACCGTTCCGATTCAGGATTCGGGAGCGCTCTCGACCGGGCAGACTTACATTGCCGAGCGCGACGACGACCATCAGGGAAAAGAAGAGCAGGTGCGCTGGAAATCAACCCGCGACATCGAAGCGGAAGTTGTCCGGCTCGATGATTTTCTTCCCGAGATTAAAGAGCTGCCGCTGATTAAAGCCGACATCGAAGGCGCGGAGCTGCTGGCTTTTCGCGGCGCGGAGAAGATTATCGACAAACATCTGCCGACCGTCATTTGCGAAATAAATCTATGGTTTTTAGAGGGCTTCCGTATCGGGTTGGAAGAGCTGACGGGTTTCTTTTTTGAGAAAGGCTATAAACTTTATTTTTATACGGCGGGCGCGGACGGCAAAAAATATCTGCGCGAAACCGCGCCCGGGGAAATTGGCGAGGATAATTACGTTTTTCTGCACCCGTCCAGAGCGGAAAGATTTTCCGGGCTTATAAAATAAATCCGGCGCGGCAAAAATCATCAATCAGGTCGATAGATTTTTTAATCCGGGGTTCTTACAAAAAAACCGCGAACAGATGAGAGTTTTAACATTAGTGCCAAGTCAGAAAGGTTATTCGCCCGGACAACGCGGGAGCATCGAGCTGTGGGAAAAAATTCTCGCGCCCGAAGGCATCGAGCTTGTTTACGCGCCGTTTGAATCCGAAAAACTGCAAAAAATTCTGCACACGAGCGGCAACACGGTCGGAAAAGTTTCCGAGATGGTCAGGTCTTACGCCGACCGTTTGAAGCTTTTGAAAAATCTGGACGAATACGACGCCGTTTTCGTTTATCGCGAGGCGGCGCTGCTTGGTCCGGCGTTTCTCGAAAAACGAATCGCCCGGAAAAAACCGGTAATTTACCAGCTCGACGACCCGCTTTATATGCCGTACCGAAGCCCGTCGAACGGGTACTTGTCGTACCTCAAATTTTTCAGCAAGGTAAAGGAAATTATCAGTGTCAGCAAGGTTGTCATCGCCAATTCATCGCACATTCGCGATTACTGCCTGCAATTTAACCGGAACGTCTGGCAGGTTCCGAGCATCGTCGATACGAACCAGTTCGTTTACAAGCCGTTTCCCGAGCATCCCGAAAGGGTTTGCGTCGGCTGGAGCGGAAGCCCGACGACTTTGAAAAATATTAAGTTGGTCGAAAAGCCCCTGCAGGAAATCTCGCGCCGCGGGATTTGCGACATTCATTTTATCGGCGGCACGGATTTCGGGCTGGAAAACGTGAATTACACGGCTCAGAAATGGAACGGCGCGAGCGAGGTCGAAGATTTACGAAAAATGCAGGTCGGGCTTGTCCCGCTGCCGGACGTTTCGTGGAACAAGCACAAATTTATTATGAAAACCGCGCAGTATCTGGCTTTGGGAATCGTGCCCGTCGGAACGCCGATGGCTTCGAACCCGGAAGTTATACAGCACGGCGAAAACGGATTCCTGGCGGCGACCGAATCGCAATGGACGGAGTATCTTACAACTCTCGTCAAAGATGATAAACTGAGAAACGAAATGTCAGCCAGAGGGGCACGGGAAGCGCAGGCGAAATACAGCCTTGAGGCGAATGCGCCGAAGGTTATCGAGGCTTTCCGGGCGGCTGTCAAATAAAAGAAATGAGCGTCAATATCGACATAAAAACAGTTGAAGGCTTCGGCGAAGAGTGGTCGCGTTTTGACCAGACGGGAATGTCCGACGCGGAACTCAATGAGCAGTTCGAGCGATATTTCGCCGTTTTCCCGTTCGAGCATCTGCCCGCAGCGGCGGAAGGCTTCGACCTCGGCTGCGGCAGCGGTCGCTGGGCGAAAGTAATGGCTGGACGGGTCGGACGGCTGCACTGCATCGACGCGAGCGCCGAAGCTCTGGCGGTGGCGAAAAAGAACCTCGCCGGTGCGGGAAATGCCGAATTTCATCACGCTTCGGTCGCCGAGATTCCGCTTGCCGACGGTTCGATGGATTTCGGCTACAGTCTCGGCGTTCTGCATCACATTCCCGACACGCGGCAGGGGATAAAGTCGTGCGTTCGCAAAATAAAACCGGGCGCGCCGTTTCTGGTTTATCTCTATTACGCGTTCGATAATCGCCCGGCGTGGTTTCGGCTGGTCTGGAGAATTTCCGACCTGTTCCGCCGCGCGATTTGCGCTCTGCCGTTCGGTTTGAAAAAGCTCGTCACGGATTTAATCGCCGTGCTCGTTTATTTTCCGCTTGCGCGCACTGCCGGGCTGCTCGAAAAATTGGGCTTGAACGTCGAAAGTCTGCCGCTTTCGGTTTATCGTCATCACAGCTTTTACACGATGCGCACCGACGCGCTCGACCGTTTCGGGACGCGTCTCGAACAACGCTTTACACGCGCGCAGATAACCGAAATGATGCAGGCGGCGGGGCTTGAAAATATCCGGTTCAGCGACGGCTTTCCGTTCTGGTGCGCGGTCGGCTTTAAGAAGTTATGAGTTCTACGGCTCTGAGTAAAACGCCGAATTCAACACGGAACGATTGAAAAAATGCGGACAAGCAAATTAAAATTACTGGTTTTAGCGGGAATCGCGGTTTTGCCGTCGTTTCTCAAGCGCCCGCTCTACCGGCTTTGTTTCGGCTATAAAATCGGCAGGCGCGTGCGCATCGGCTTTTCGATTATCGACGCCCGGGAATGCACGATTGACGACGACGTTTC
>DASWRC010000075.1:0-2941 GCA_036403375.1 Pyrinomonadaceae bacterium | reverse complement strand
ACTAAAGCTGGAACCGGAGAACTTTATCTTTTGGATTTTTCCGAAAAATTGCATTATATTTGCTTTGCTTTTCCGAACAAGTTCGCATATTTTCGCCCGAATAGTACAAAACTGGCGACTGCCTGATTATTTTGAACCGATTTCCCGCAGCAGTTTGTCGCATTCTTCGCTCATTTGATTTAAACCGCTTTGGTCTTCGAGTTGCGGCAGAGAACGCCAAAAATTGCGAAATTGGGTAACAATTTTTCGGCAATTTTTAAATTTCAATTCTTTGAGCTGGTAAATTGCTTCTAAAACTTTTGAGTAGCGATCTCGCAAGATTTCCGTTTGCGGCTCGTTTATTTGATTCCACCAACCGATTTCAAGTTTCGGCGCGGTTTCCTTCCAAAAATTCATTTCCTGTTTGACGATTTCCGTTAGCTCATTGCCGACTTCTCTGCCGCCGACAACTTGCAAAGTTTTTATAACGTCCCCGTGAATTTTCAGTAAAGATTCGTCTTTAAGCATCTTTCGCAAAACCGGTAAAGCATTTTTGCCGCATTTTTCAAACTCTTCGAATGCTTTTTCCCGAGCGAGAAAAAAATCTGAAATCGCAAACCTTTCAAGTTGTTCGGTTCTTTCCGTTTTATCCTTAATTTTCAGAACACTATCGAGTGATTTTTCCAGTTCGGTTATTTCATAAATTCGGTTTCTGATTCCGGTTTCCGTTTGTCCGTATTCAACCAAGATGCTGCTGCCCGGATTCATTGTTTGAATAAAAGCAAAAGTTTCTGTGTCCTCAATCCAAACAACTGAAACCGTAAAGTCTCCAAAAAGATTGGCTGACTGCCAAATTCCTTTTGAGTTCGGATTTTTTTTCAAAAACAAAATCAGCTTTCCGCCCGAGACGTATTTTGAACTTAAAGTTTTTTCCGAATACCACTCTTTAACCTGCCGCAAAGACTCCGATTTAAAGGCTGCGAGTTCTTGAATAAAAACTGTTTCGCTGTAATTAAGGTCGCCTTTTAGTGATTCAAGAACGCTAAGGTTTCCGTCTATTTCGTCGCCTTCAGTCGCAACCACGATATGCGTCGCATTCCATGAACAATAATCCAACGAGAAAGACGGGCGAATTCCGCCAGAAACGCTTGAAACGCATAGCAAAACAAGAAACAAAACAACTCCGCGGACTTTCATAACCGCTAAGTTATCTCAAATATTCGATTTTGACAATGATTTTGTTTTATCAATCGCGCTCAAGATAAAACTTCATAATGCGCTCGGCTAAATCGTGTCTGCCCCAGAGCTCGGAGATGAACATTTTGAAGTCGGAAATGGTCATCCAGTATTTTTCGCCGATGGTTTCGCCCGCGTTGATAGGATGAAAAATAACGCCGCCCAAAAGACCGTTGACTAGTCCGGGCGGGAGCAGCAGCCGGGAGTCCTTGATTTCAAATTGTCCGCTCGAATTGAACGCGAAATGGTCGGGCATTTTGCCCGTTATCAGAGTCTCGCGCAGGATGAGCGAGACGATTTCTTCGGCGCCCTGATGGACGTTGAATGATGGCAATATTCTTTTCAAACCAAACGGCACATTGAGCGGCAAGGGCAGCGCGCGCGGCATTCCCATAAAGGTTATGAGCCGCCAGTTTTCCTTCAGAAATCTTTTGTAATCGTCCGCTGATAAATTTTCTTTGGCGAGCGATTTTCCGAGCGTCGCCTCAATCGCCCGCGCCGCCGGCGTGACGGCGCGCGCTGCAAAACCGCTGTTCATACAATCAATCGTTTCCTGTACGAGTTGTCCTACTGTTTGCATCAAAACTTGTCGGAATCGAAGATAAAATTTTGCCCACGAAAGACACTAAAAATTAAAACAAAGATTAAATTTTTTTTTCTTTTCGTTTCTTTCGTGTGTTTCGTGGGCAAAAAACCGCTATAATCAGCGAAACTTATGCGATTCGTATTCTCGCGGAGATTTTATATTTTGCTCATCCTCGGACTTATTCCGCTCACGCTGTCGTGGAATTTGCCGTTTCTTCGGACATTCGTTTTCGCGTTCGACGCGCTGGTGATTGTCATGGCTTTGGCGGATTATTTCATGAGCCGCCTGCTTCCGGAAGATTTTCAGGTAACGCGCGTCTTCGGACGCCGCTTTGCGATTGGCGACGCGAACCAGGTTCACTTAAAAATCGAAAATGCGACGCCGCGCGCCGTGCGGCTCAAAATCAAGGACGAATACCCGCCCGAAATGATTCTCGACGACAAGCGCGAAGCGGAATTTACGGTCGAAGCGCAGACGGTCGCCGATTTCTTTTACACTTTAACGCCGCCGAAACGCGGGAATTATAAATTCGGCAGCACGGCTGTGCGCTATCTTTCCAAACTCGGTCTGGTCTGGTGCCAGACGAATTTGGGCGCGCCCCAGAGCGTGAAAGTTTACCCGAATATGCGGCGCGCGCGCGAAATGGAACTCAAAGCATTGGGAGCGCAGTCGTTTTTGGCGATTCAGCGCAAATCCGTGCGGCGCGGCGAAGGGCGCGAGTTTGAATCGATGCGCGATTACGTGCGCGGCGACGAGCTGCGGCATATCTCATGGACGGCGACCGCGCGGCGCTCGAAGCTCATCACGCGGCAGTATCAAATCGAACGCGACCAGACAATCATCATCGCGCTCGACGCCGGACGATTGATGACCGGGCGCATCAATGACGAAACGAAATTCGACACCGCGATTCACGCTTCATTAGCCTTAATGAGCGCCTGCGCGCGCGCCGGCGACAATTGCGGATTACTCGTTTTCGGGCGGCGCGTGAAAAAATATCTGCCGCCGAAAAAAGGCGTCGAACACATCGACGCGGTACTCGAAGCGCTGCACGACCTCGAACCCGAATTGATTGAACCGTCTTACGCGCGCGCCTTTCAGTTCATCGCGTCGAACTCGAAAAAACGCGCGTTCGTCGTA
>DASWRC010000074.1:0-4369 GCA_036403375.1 Pyrinomonadaceae bacterium | reverse complement strand
CGTCTCCTCAACTCCTCTTCTCTTTTTCTACTCTTAACCGTTATTCCGGTACAGAACCGGAAATTTTCTTGCGCGTCGTTTCGCCGGTTTCGATGACCGGGATGCCGTCGGAAACTTCTTCATGCGGACGCGGAATGACGTGTACCGCCGTCACCGTTCCGACCCGCCGCGCGGCGGCAGCACCGGCATCGACCGCCGCTTTGACTGCGCCGACTTCGCCGCGCACGATTGCCGTAACCAGCCCGGCGTCGATTTTTTCGTAACCAACGAGCGTGACATTTGCGGCTTTGACCATCGCGTCAGCCGCTTCAATCATCGCCACCAAACCAAAACATTCTACCATTCCGAGTGCTTGCACCGTTTTTACCTCACCTTAAAACTGTTCTTAATTTTAACCTTTTTTTAATCGCTTGACGAACTCGAACTGCCGCTGTCGCTCGAACTCGAACCGGAATCTGAACTTGAACTCGAATCTGAACTTGAACCGGAATCGTAACTTGAATAACTGCTTTCCGTGTAGCTCGTCTCGACCGGCGCGGCAGATGCGCTGTGACTTTCATGCGAATACGAATTATCGCTCGGCTGCGGGCTGTCGGACGCCGTTTCCGTGACGACCCGATTTTCCGAACTTTGATTATCAAATAATGAGCTTCCCGCGTACATCGCACCGGTGTCGTCGTCCACATCAATGAAATTTGTAGGCGTCGAAGTCGTGCTGTTTGTGTAATTCGGATTGCCCGAAAAATTTCTGCCGCGCGAATTGCGAACGCGGCGAAAGATAAACCATATAAGCCCGAGCAGAAACAAAACGCCGCCGAAAATTGCGATAAAGAAAACGAGGATGACGATTTCCATAAAATTTCTCCGCTATCTCAGATACATCGCAAGATAAAAAATCCCAACGACAAGCAGAATCAAAAGAATCGCGACAATCGGAAACCATTTATTCGGCGCGCTTTCCGGTTCTTCCCAGACGACTTCGACCGTTTTCTTCTGGTAAATCTTGGCTTTGCGTCGCAGGTTGGCGGCTGATTTCAGTTTTGAATCTTCCTGAATCGAAGCTTTCTCCGGCGGCTTTTCTTCGATGTTGGCGGGCAGTTTACCGCTCGCCGGTTTCTCGATTGGCTTGGCTACCGGCTGGCTTTCGAGACTTTCGACCGATTGGCGATTAAGCGGCGTCGTTTTGAAGTCGCTCGTGCCCGCCGAATTGGTCTTCAAATGGTCGCTCCCGACCGTTTTCAGATTATTATTCGTCCCCGTTTTTTGTGCTTCTTCCGAAACCGGACCGCCGCAGTTATAACAAAAAAGCGAATCCGGACGAACATCCGCACCGCAAGCATCGCAAATTTCCTTTTCTACCAAAGTCTTAGCCATTTTCTAATTTCATTTAATTGCGAAAGGCTTTCGAAGCGCTTATTTAACGGCGGCAAAAATCTCTTTTTCATCGCCCAAATCGCGCGCCGCCGGCGTAATAATGGTTTTCGCCGTAACGTAAATTTTCTCGCCTTTTGCAATTGCGGCGCGCACATCGGTTTCGCTCACGAAATCAACCGCCGCCGGCTTTACGCCATTGGTCGCCGCTTGCGGTTTCAGCTCGTGAATAATAGTTTTCACCGGTGAACCATTCTCATTTCGGATTTCCGATTTTGGATTTTGGATTTCGTTCGGCACTTCGGCTTTGCCCTTTTCGTCCGGCACTTCCGAAAGTTTCTGGCTCAAAAACTTATCGACAATCGCCGCGATTTCCGAGCGCTTCGACGTTTGCGAAACATTGTTCCCGACTCTCGGCTCTCGACTCTCAACTCTTACCGGACTCGGGACTCGGGACCTCGGACCTGAGACTGAACGAGTCTCGAAAGCCACGCGCTTGATGTCCATCAGATGAATCGGCGAAACGTTGTCGCTCGTGACGTTTCCGCCCCAGGAGCCGCAGCCTAAGGTCATCGAAGGCGATAAATCGGTCGAAAATCCGATGGCGCCGTGCGTTGTCGGCGAATTGATGATGACGCGTGAGGCGGGCATCTGCTGTCCGTATCGAATCGCCGCTTCGCGGCTTTGCGTGTGCATTCCGGCGGTGTGTCCCATGCCGCCGAACTGCAGGATTTCTTCGCACCGGTTCGCGCCGGCTTCGATGCCGTCGGCGATGAAAAACGCGAGCGTCGGCGAAAGCTTTTCAATCGACCACGGAAAATCACGCCCGACGCCGCCGCAATCCGCCAACAGACAGCGCGTCGCGGGCGGAATTGAAATTCCCGCGAGATTGGCAATAAATTCCGCCGATTTTCCGACAATTTTTGCGTTCAAAGTGCGCTGCTCGGTCAGTAAAATTTTGCCGACCTTTTCGGCTTCGGCTTGATTTAAGAAATGTCCGCCCTGCAATTTAAATTGTTCGCGCACCTCGGCGGCGACCGGAGCATCGCACACGACCGACTGCTCGGACGCGCAAATCGTCCCGTTATCAAAACAAGTGCCGGTCAGAATATCCGAAACCGCCTTCTCGACATTTGCCGTGCGTTCGATAAAACATGGAACGTTGCCCGGACCGACGCCGAACGCCGGTTTACCGGAAGAGTAAGCCGCGCGCACCAGACCGGTTCCGCCGGTTGCCAGAATGACCGCCGTGCGTTTGTGCTTCATCAAAGTTTCCGTGCCTTCGAGCGCCGAAGTCGTCAAACACGTGACGGCATCGGGCGGCAAACCTTCGCGCACGCCGGCTTCTTTCATCACGCGCGCCGTTTCCGCGATACACCGCGCTGCCGAAGGATGCGGCGAAAGGACAATCGTGTTCCGCGATTTGATGGCAATGATAATTTTGAAAATCGCCGTCGAAGTCGGATTCGTCGATGGAATAATCGCCGCCACAACGCCGCGCGGCGAAGCGATTTCAACGACGCTTCCATTATCATTTACGACGCCGACGGTCTTTAAAGTCTTAAAATAATTCCAAACATCTTCCGCCGCAAAACGGTTTTTTTCGCGCTTGTCTTCCGCTTTGCCGAAGCCGGTTTCCTCATGCGCCATCAGCCCGAGCCGCGCGGATTCCTGAAGCGCAGCGCCAGCCATCGCCTCGCAAATCCGGTCGATTTTCGTCTGGTCGAATTTCGCGACAGATTTCCACGCCAAATGCGCGGCTTCGACCGCGTCGCGCGCTTCCTGTTGTGAAATTAAATCTTTGTCTGGTTCGGACATCTTTTTGAGTGGAAAGTGAAGAATGGCGAGTGAAGAGAAAATTCAGACTCTTCGACTCGCCACTCTTTACTGACTACTTGTTTCGTGTTCTGCTTCGGTCATTGGCGGAGATTTCACCGCCGCTGCCGCCTTCGCCTAATTGACGGCTCGAACCGCCGCCGATGGCTTTTTCATCCGGTGAATAGCCGACCGAGCCGCCCTTCGGCAGACATTTTTCGACTTCGCCGTGCGGGCGCGGAATGACGTGAACCGAAATCAACTCGCCGACCCGACGCGCGGCGGCGGCTCCGGCATCGGTCGCTGCTTTGACCGCGCCGACATCGCCGCGCACAAAAATCGTCACGTATCCGGCGCCGATATATTCCTTTCCGATAAGCTGTACGTTGGCTGCCTTAACCATCGCGTCAGCCGCTTCGACCGCGCCGACAAAGCCTTTGGTTTCGACCATTCCGAGTGCTTCAAGACTCATTATTTATTCCTCTCTGTTTCAAACTGATTTGTAAATTTTAATACAAGAATTGAGTAAAAACTAAACCTATCATGCGCTCCCTTTAATATCAAGCCGAAATGACGGACAAAAAAGGCGCATATAATTGACATTCGGCGATTAACAAAGATATATTTCAACTTTAAGATTGTTGGTAAATCGAATACGCGATGTCCCCTGAAATCCAGCGATTCTTTATTTATTAAACAAAAATGTCATTAACTTTAGGTGAAAAATTGCGGCAAGCCCGCGAAGAACGCGGAATTTCAATCAGTGAAGTTGCCGAGCAAACCCGAATTTCTCCGCATTATCTCGATTCCATCGAAAACGACGATTACCGGACGCTGCCCGGCGGAATTTTTAACAAAGGTTTTGTCAAATCTTACGCCAAATACGTCGGTCTCGACGAACAGGAAGCGTTGCAGGATTATTCGCATCTGATTGCGAGTCAGGAAGGCGGCACGGTATCGGAAGAACCGAAAACCTACAAACCGGAAGTCTTAACCGATGACCGGACAAGCGGATCGACCCTGCCGACGATTATTTTCGCCGCGATTATTTTAGGGTTGATGGCTTGGGGACTGATTAAGCTCGTCGATTATATTCAAAATCAACAGAGTCAGCCGGCTGCCAATGCGAACACGGCAGGCAACAGCAACACGGCGAATATAAACGCGAACGCCGCCAATGCAA
>DASWRC010000073.1:0-5102 GCA_036403375.1 Pyrinomonadaceae bacterium | reverse complement strand
CCGGAGCACCGTTGGAATACATATTGACCGGCGCATTATTTGAAGCAACGGCTCCGATGCCGGGCGCGTTTCCGGTCGGATTAGCGTTATTCGCCAAGCCGCTCGCGCTTCCGTTAATAACATGGTTATGCGACGGCATTTCCTGACTAATCAGCGTGTGGGTCGGCTCGCCTGCGACCTGACCGAGCGAAATATTGGACAAGCCGGGACCTTGACCGGCGCCGACGGCGACGCGTCCGCGAAAATCAGGCAGCGCGAAAGTCGTCTGACCGTTTCCGCCGTAAGTCGTTCCTAAGATTGAAAACAAAGCTGTGTTTTGAGAGATTGACAAAATCTGTCCAGCGCAAAACGCCCAGTTGCGGGGAGCGAAAGTTCCCGCAAACATTCTAATTTCTGCAATTGTTCCTTCCATTTAATTATCGGGTTCTCCTTAAAGATTTAGTTGTAAAAAAGATTCGGGTACAGATACAAAACCGACCTTTCTTCGCAGGAATGGAAGATACAGCTATCGGTTTTTTTTGCAATACTACCCCTTTTTGTAAAATGTTACAAGAAAAAAATTTAAAAACTTGAAAAAACTGGCATTTACGGTTAAAATTCAGTTCATTGAGACTTCCTCCGGTTAAGATTTGGCGAAAAATCTTTTTTTTAGCAAAAAAATTAAAATGAAAATATCAAGACGTAGTTTCTTCCTGAATTCAGGAGCTGCAGCTTTGACGGCTGCTATCGTTTTTCCCGTGCAAAATGTCTTTGGACAGACGCAGAAAAGCGCGGAGTTATTCCCGATTCCGCCCGAAAGCGTTAACGATGCTTTAACTTTTCTGAAACGCGAGCATTTCGAGCCGTTTATTAATACACTGTTTCAGTTTCAGCCCGAAACCGGGCGCGTCTTCAACCTAAAACTGATTGCCGCGGAAAACTTATCGCGCGGCGAAAACGAAACGCAGGGTTTCGTGGGCGAAAGTTTTTCGCTTTTGTTTGAAGGAACGAAGAAATCGAAAATTTCGCAGGGGACATTCCAGATAACCCACGCACTCGGACAGTTTTCGCTCTTAATCGTGCCGGTCGGGTTAACCGGCAATCGTTACGAGGCAATAATCAATCGCATCAACGTCTGAAAGAATTATTCTCTGATGACGTAGTTAAAAAGGGCTTCGTATCGAATTCCAATATCTGTTTGTCTGATAGGAACGATAAAAAGTTCCAATACTCCCAGTTCGGAGTGTTCAAATTTAAAAATTCGCTGCTCAAATCCGAATTCCGACGGCAGCAGAAATATCACCGAAAAAGAGTAAAGAATGTCGTCGTTCCTGAGTTCAAAAACTTCGACCAGCTCGGCATCGAAAACGTCTTCGTCCGTGCGATAAACTTTGAATTTCGTATTTAAATTTCTTGAAAATTCCTCAATCGTAAGTTGTTCGGACATTTTTCTCCTGAAAGATTATATTTTTTAGAGTGCAAATACTGATTCAATAACTTAAAGGTTTGATTAAATGTTTTCAAGTGAATAAACGACTTAACTTTTGTCGAACAAATCTTGACAGCAAAGTAAAGTTTTCGTAATCTATAAATGACAATTTTTTTGAAGGGGAGTAGATAGCCCATTCGCGGTCTGACAAAATCGTCAATACGATTTTCCTGAACAGAAAATCCGGTTTGTCAGCTAAAGTATCGAGACCTTCTGCTAATGCAAATAAATTTTTGCTGGCAGAAGGTTTTTTCTTTTGCGGCAAATCTGAAAATTAAGAGGATTTCTATGATGACTTTATTCCCTTTTGCAGATTATTGGTGGTTTTACGGCGGTTTTTTAATATTCGTTCTCTTCATGCTCGCGCTTGATTTGGGTGTTTTCAACCGCAAAGCGCACGTTGTTACTTTTAAGGAAGCGACTATCTGGAGCATCGTCTGGGTCGCGCTCGCGCTCGCCTTCAACTTCATTTTTTATCAATACGCGTCGGCGAAATACGGCGCGGAAATCGGTTGGCAGTCGGCGCTCGAATTCTTAACCGGCTACGTTCTCGAATATTCGCTTTCAATCGACAACATCTTCGTTTTCGTGCTCGTTTTCAGCTATTTCGGTATTCCGGCGAAATACAAGCACCGCGTACTATTTTATGGGATTTTAGGCGCGCTTATTTTCCGTGCGGTCTTTATCGTGCTCGGTTCCGCCCTGATGCAATTTAACTGGATTATCTATATTTTCGGCGGATTTTTGATTATCACCGGAATCAAGATGTTTTTTACGAGCAACGAAGAAATCGAGCCGGAGAAGAATTTTCTAATTCGTATTTTCAAACGCTTGATGCCCGTGACGCACGAAATCGACGGCAAAAGCTTCTTTATTATGAAAGACGGCATTCGCCATGCGACGCCGCTTTTAATCGCGCTTTTGTTTCTCGAAGCGACCGATATTATCTTTGCGGTCGATAGCGTTCCGGCGATTTTTGCCGTGACGGACGAGCCGTTGATTGTTTTCACGTCAAACATTTTCGCGATTCTCGGACTTCGCTCGATGTACTTTATGCTCGCCGGGGTCATCAACAAATTCCACCTTCTGAAATACGGTCTGGCGGTCGTGCTGGTTTTTGTCGGCTTGAAAATGGTTTGGCTCAATCCTTTGTACGGCGGGCATTTCCCGATTTCATGGTCGCTGCTTATTATTTTGGGCACAATTCTGCTTTCGATTCTCGCGTCGCTGGTTTTCCCGCCTAAAACAAAAGCGGTTGACGAAACGCAGCGCAAAGCTTAGCCGTCAATTTACTACTCTTTTTTGACGGCGAACCTGAAGCTGCGCCGGACTTTTTCAACACAGGCGAGAGAGTTCGGTGCAGCTTCAGGGTTATCAAAAAACTCGGCAATCAAATCGCGCACGCACGGCGTCGAAAACGCCGGACCGTGACCTGCCCAGGGAATCTCGACCAAAAAACTGTTTTTCAAATTTTTCGCAACCATTTGCCCCCAGACCGACGGCGTGTAAGCATCGTATTCGGCGGCAACAACAAAGGTCGGTATCTCGCTTTTTACGGCTTTATTTTCAACCGGATTCGCTTTCGACACCTTCCAAACGCTGCAAATATCGGGCAGAGCCATTACTTCGTAATCCTTTAGGCGCGGATAAATCTCCGACTGCGCTCTTATCTTTCCGCGATTTTCAAACGCCATTTCTTCGCCGCACCAAACCGAATAACGCATTCCCCAGGAATAATTTGACGGCTGAATCGTATCGCCGGCATAACGCTTAAATGTTTCGTACTTGCCTTGATTTGTAAGATGAACAACCATCGGCGCATCGGCAATCGCCTCGGCGTCGTTTGAGAGAAAGTAATCGATAATCCACGTTGTAAAGTCGTTGCCGTTTAATTTCAGTTCATTCGTTTCGCCCGATTTTTCATCCTTCACGCTCACTAAAACCGGCTCTTTATTCAATTTTGCGACCGTTTCGTAAAACTCATTTTCGAGATTCGGATAGACGGCTGCGCATTCCGCTTCCATCCGGCAATTCTTGAAAAGCTGATTCAGCGCGTAAACAATATTGTCCACGCCGACCTCGTCGTAGTTGACCTCCGGCGGCAATGTCGATTCCAAAACAACGCTCCGAATGCCGTTTGGAAAATCGCGCATCGCGTTGAGCATCAGACGCGCGCCGTAGGAAACGCCCCACAGATTTATTTTTTCGAGCTTCAAAACGCGCCGCAAATCCTCGATGTCCGCCGCGCTCTGCGTGCTGTTGTAGGCGGACAAATCGATTCCCTGCCCGGTCAGCCGGTCGTAACATGTTTTTGCCGCATTGACCTCGTTCGACCGTGCTTGTTTCGAATCCATGCGCTTTTTGGCGCTCGCGATATTTGCTTCGTCAACCTCCGGGCATTCCAGCGCGGGCTGTGTGAATTTTGTGCCTCGCTGCTGAAAAACTATTAAATCGCGATTTTTCAACCACGGCGCAATTGAACGACCGCGAACCATTCTTAGCGACGACGCGCCCGGACCGCCGAAAGTGCGCAAAACCGGGTCGGGTTTCGGTTTGGGATTTTCGCTTTTCATAATAATTACCGGCAGGCGGATTGTTCTATCGTTTTTTTTCGCGCGGTTTTCTTTGACGACCAAAAACCCGCATTCGGCTTTTTCGCCTTCCGGAAGGGTTACCGCGCAATCCGCTTTGTCAAAACGCGGGACTATCTGGGCAAACACGGCAATTGAAAAACACGCGATAAACAGGAAGCCAAACAGAATTTTGGAAATGCTCATTTAATTCTCCGTGTGAATAATCTGGACTACAAAAAACAAACACCGGCAAGCGTTTTTTTATGACAAGTCTTTTACGTTAAAGCGCCTAAGATTTGTTTCCAATCTTCAAGGCTGAGCGCTTCGGCACGCGCCGTTACCCGGATTCCGCTTTTGTCCAGTAATTTTTCGGCATCACCGATTTTTGCCTTCAACTCGGGCGGCGCGTTTTTCAGATTATTCAAAATCGTCTTCCGCTTTTGCGCAAATCCCGCGCTGACGATTTCCCGAAAAAGTTTTTCATCAGTCTTTGAATTTTCTCCATCTGTTTTCGTTATCAGACGCGCCACAGCGCTCCACACTTTCGGTGCCGGACGAAAAGCGTCCGGCGGAACGTCGAAGAGTTTTTCAGTTTCGAGATATTGTTCGACCAAAACTGTCAAAAACCCGCGCGCTTTACTTCCGGCTGGTGCCGTAATGCGTTCGACGACTTCGCGCTGAAACATCAGAATCATCTCTGAAAAAGTCGCGCGCTGTTCGATGAGCCTCTGCAAAATCGCGGTCGATATGTAATACGGCAGATTTGCGACGAGTTTGGTCTGCGCTCCCTGGTCTGCGGTCTTTGTTAATTCCCGAAAATCAACTTTTAGGGCGTCGCCATCGACCAGCTCAAAATTTTCAGCCGCGCCGAATTTTTCTTTTAAGACGGCAATCATATCGCGTTCAAGTTCGACGGCGATGACGTGTGCACCCGCGTCGAGCAGTTTTTCGGTCAGCGCGCCGCGTCCCGGACCGATTTCGACGATTGTTTCGCCCGCCTGCGGAGCAAGCGCGAAGATTATTTTTTCGATAATGTTCGGGTTAACCAGAAAATTCTGACC
>DASWRC010000072.1:0-31187 GCA_036403375.1 Pyrinomonadaceae bacterium | reverse complement strand
TAGAAAATCGTCAATCTCACAGAAAAGCGGTAAAATCTCCATTGATGGAAAGCTCCTTTCAAATAAATGTTTGTTGATAAATTCATTTTACTTGAAAACTGAGTCTTTCCATCTTTTCTTATCCAATACTGACGTTATTTATTTCTTCAAATGTATAATTAAGAAATGCGGGTTCTTCTGGTCGAAGACGATATTCGGATTTCAAACTTCGTAACCAAAGGTTTACGCGAAAATGCGTATGCGGTCGATACGGTTTCGGACGGCGTCGACGGGCTTTTTCAAGTTTCAATAAACGACTACGACCTGATAATCCTCGATGTTATGCTGCCGCGAAAAAACGGGTTTGAGATTTGCCGCGAGCTGCGCGAGAAAAATATCAAAACGCCTGTTTTAATGCTCACGGCGCGCGACGGGGTCGAAGATAAGATTACGGGTTTGGACTCGGGCGCGGACGATTATTTAACGAAACCGTTTGCCTTTGACGAATTACTGGCGCGGCTGCGCGCGCTTTTGCGCCGGAATACGGAAATTCGCCCGCCGAAAATCGTTATCGGCGATTTGGAAGTCGACACGACGGCGCAGAGAGTTTGGCGCGGCGGCGTTGAAATTTCTTTGACGGTTAAAGAGTATGCGCTGCTCGAATATTTGGCGCGCGAGCGCGGGCGCGTCGTCGGGCGCGGTGAAATCGCCGAGCACGTCTGGGACGAGAATTTCGACACTTTCTCCAATTTGATTGAGGTTTATATTAAACGTCTGCGTTCAAAAATCGACGACCGCTCGGCGGTGCCGCTGATTCACACGCGGCGCGGCGCGGGCTACATTTTAGACGAAAATGCTTGATTCGGTTCGCACACGTCTGACGCTCTGGTATGTCGGCGCGCTGGCATTGGTGATTATCGTTTTCGCGGCGTTGATTTTTCTTTTGACCGACCGGGTTTTGAATCGTGATTTGAATTCGCGGCTCGAAGAAATGGCGCGCAATTTTAAGGTTTCCTTTGATGCCGAACAAGTTGAAGAGAGAGATAAAAAAACACCGCCCGACGAAATAATCCGGGTCACGCTCAATGAATTCAAGTTCCGCGATTATCAATTTGCCGTCTTTGCCAGCGACGGGCGATTGATAGATTCAACTGCCGATTTCAGTTTGCCTCCGCAACCCGAAAATCTTTCGCCGTTCAGCGATGTGGAAGTCGCGCACGAATCGTTTCGGCTTTACACGGGCGCGCTCAAGCTCGGCGAAAATCCTTATCGGCTGCTCATTTTCTACTCGCTCAAAGAGCAGCAGGCGTTCGAGCGCCGGCTTATCAGGATTTTTCTGGTCGCGGTGCCTTTCGCGCTCGTTTTTGCCGGACTCGGCGGCTATTTTCTGGCGCGCAAGAGCCTCGCGCCGATAGTCGAAATGAGCCGCCGGGCATCAAACATCGGGGCGAAAAATCTTCACGAAAGATTGCCGGTCGCCAACGAACGCGACGAGCTCGGGACGCTTGCCGAAACCTTTAATTTACTGCTCAGCCGTCTCGAAAATTCGTTTGCGCAGCAAAAGCGCTTTATGGCGGACGCGTCGCACGAGCTTCGCACGCCGCTCGCGATTGTGCGCGGCGAATCGGAAGTCGCGCTCGCCAAAAAAAATCGCGCGCCGGAAGATTATCGCGAATCGCTCGCGGTCGTGCTCGATGAAAGCCGGCGGCTGACGAAAATCGTCGAAGACCTCTTCACGCTCGCGAGAGCCGACGCGGGACAATTTCAAGCCAATTTTAAGCCGGTTTACCTGGACGAAATATTAGCCGACTGTGTGCGGGCGGTCCGCAGTCTGGCAGAAAAGCGAAACATTACGATTGATTTCGAAGCGGCAGAAGGAATGACTTTCGAGGGCGACGAACAGCTTCTACACCGTTTGTTCTTAAATCTCTTTGATAACGCCGTCAAATACAACCGCGCGGGCGGCAGCGTCAAAATCGAGACGCAAAAAACGAACGGCGTCTATCGAATTACGATTTCCGATTCGGGCATCGGTATCAAGGCGGAAGAACAGGCGCAGATTTTCGAGCGATTTTACCGCGCCGACAAAGCCCGCAGCCGTCGGGAAGAAATCCAAACGAGCGGCGCGGGACTCGGGCTGGCAATCGCCGCCTGGATTGCCGAGCTTCACCGGGGCGGAATAAATCTCGTTTCTTCCGGCGAACGGGGAAGTGTTTTCGCCGTTATTTTTCCGTCTCAAGCAAAGGAAAACAAAAATGGCTGACCTGAAGGAAAATTTTGCGACAAATTCCAAAGAGCGGTCTTTTACCGGAACGGTCGGAAAGTTTAAGAATTTCGCCGGCAGATATTTGCTTTTCGGTTTTGCCGCCGCCGCCGCCACAGCGTCGCTGATTCTTTTTCTTTGGCTGGCGCGAGAAGTTTATACGGGTCAAACCATAAATTTCGACGAAACGGTTCGCCGGGCTGCCCGCGGGCTTGCCGCGCCGTGGCTCACGCAGACGATGATTTACGTTTCGGTTTCGGGTTCGCAGCGGTTTTTGCTCGGCGGCGTGATTATCTTTTCAATCGTTTTTATCTGGCTGAAATGGAAACGGGCAGTCATCTTTTTGCTCGCGACAATGGCGGGCGAAGCTCTTTTAGAAGTTACTCTTAAATTATTTTTTAGACGCCTGCGTCCCGAGCCGTTTTTTGAATACGCGCCGCTTAAAACTTATAGCTTTCCGAGCGGACACGCGCTTGCGTCGCTCTGTTTTTACGGAATCCTGGCATGGCTGATTGCGCGGCGCGTTAAATCGCGAGGTTTGAAATTTTCGATTTGGATGGCGGCGGCGACGATTGTTTTGCTTATCGGTTTTTCGCGCATTTATCTCGGCGTCCATTTCCCGAGCGATGTTCTGGCGGGTTTTGCCGCCGGTTTTGCATGGCTTTTCACGGTCGCCTCGACTGATTATTATTTCGCGAAGCAACATTCTAAAAATTAGTTAAAAACCTCTGCCTGTTAATCTTGTGTTCATTTTTAATGTTATAATCTGGAATTCTAATTTGAATTATAAGATGAATTCTATGAAAAAATTAACTACTGTTTTTTTGACCATTTTATTTATTTTCGGAACACTCGCGGCGGACGCGCAAACCAAGAAAATCGGAATGAAACGCGCGCGTGAAATCGCGTTGAAACAGGTGTCGGGCAAAATTAAAAGTGCCGAACTCGAAAAGGAAAACGGAAAATGGATTTATTCATTCGATATTCGCAATGCAAAAGGCACGATAACGGAAGTAAATATTGACGCTTACAGCGGCGATGTCATCGGTACGGAAGAAGAAAACGGCGAGAAAGAAGCCGAAGAAAAGCGTCAGGAGAAAAAGAAAAACTAACGAACGAGGATTGATTTGGCAAGCGGGAAACTTTTATTTATCAGTTTTATTTTGCTTTTGACGATTCGCGCCTTTCCGCAGACGGATTCGGCGCAGATTGTTTCCGTCAAAGCCGCGCCCAATGAAGCCGCCGCCATGATTGACGACGCCAAGCCTCTGACGCTTGCCGAGGCGATTGAGCTGGCGTTAAAACAAGCGTCAAACTACAAAGCCGTGCAAATCAACGAACAAATCGCGGCGGAAGATATAAAACAGGCGCGGGCGAATTTTTACCCGAAAATCACCGCGCAGCCGAATCTCATCTACACCTCGCCGTCATTCCAAACAACCGAAACACTCGAATCCGCGAACGGAAATATCACAATCGCGCGTTCGCGCCCGCCCTCTTTTCTGGGCGCGAATGCCGTCACCGAATATCAGGCAATCATCAATGCGGCGGGCGAAATCGACACTTCCGGCAAGCTGAAAGCGACGCTCGAACGCAGCCGCGCGCTGCTCGAATCGGCGCGGCGCGGCAGCGAAATCGCGCGGCTCGAACTCGTCCAGACGGTCGCCGACGCCTATTTCAATCTTGCGCTGGCGACGACCAAAAGACGCGGCGCGGAAATGAATCTCGCGGCGGCGCAGGAATTTGAAGCGAACACGAAACTGCTGCTCGACGCCGGCGAAGTCGCGCCGGTTGACCTCATCAGGGCGCGCCTGCAAACCGCGCAGCGCCGCGACGAGTCGGCGCAGGCGCAAACGGACGAAATCGTTTCGGCGGATGCTTTGCGCTTTTTGGTCGGCTTCGATTTTAATGCTCCGGTCGCCGCCGCCGATTTGCTCCTGCAGCTGCCGCTCGATAACGAGATAGAACGTTACACCGAAACTGCCGTCGCTTCGCGTCCTGAATTCGCCCAGTTTGAAGCCGATAAAAAAGTTTCCGAGCAAGACATAAAAATCGCCCAAGCCGACCGCCGACCGCAGATAAACTATTCGGTCAGCAGCGGTTTTATTTCCGATTCGCTGCGCCCGAACCGCATCGCCAACTCGACCGGCGTGCAGGCAAACGTCGGCGTCACGATTCCGATTTTCGACCGGGGCGCGAGCCGTTCGCGCGAACGGCAGGCGAAACTAAAGATTGAGCAAACCCAAATCAATCGCCGTTTAGCCGAACGCCGGTTTGTTCAGCAGTTCTACGCGGCGCGGATACAGGCGACAGCCGCCGCCGCGCGTATCCGGCAGCTCGGCGACAGCATCAGGGACGCCGAGGCGAACCTGACGGCGTCGCTGGCGCGTTATCGCGCCGGCGAAGCGGCAATTAACGAAGTCACGGACGCGCAAAATCTGTTAATCGCCCAGCGACAAGCGCTCTATCAGGCGATTTTCGATTATCAAACGGCGCGCGCCCGCCTCCTTCGAGCCATCGGACAATAGCACTTTAGAATTTTTGATTTTGGATTGGGTGAAATGAGTGAGGAAAATTTAGAAAACAATTCCGAAAAAGAGTTTGAAACGAAAACCGGAGCCGGAGAAATTTCGACATCGGAAGATGCGGAAAGCGTCGAAAACGAATCTTCGCCGCGCCGGAAATTCTTCGTTATTCTCGGCATCGTCCTGTTCGTTCTGGCGCTCATCCTCGGCTATTTTTATATCGAACGGCGCAAGGAAATAACGGCTTCGACCGAAGAAGAAAAACCGGAAGCGGTCGTCAGCGTCAAGGTCGCAAAGGTTGAAAAAGAGACAATCGCGCAGGAATTTACGGCAATCGGCACAGTCGCGCCCGCCGAACAATCGACGGTCGCCGCGAGCATCTCGGCGCAAATCAAGCAGATGCGGCTTTTGAAAAATCAATCCGTCACACAGGGCGAGGTTCTCGCCGTGCTCGCCTCGCAGGATTTGCAGTCGCAGCGCAACGAAGCAAAAGCCGCGCTCGATGAGGCTAAATTGAATCTTCAAACGCTGGAAAAAGTAACGATTCCGCAAACCGGCGCGCAGACCGTCAAAGAACTTGCAGATGCCAAAGCCAATGCCGACAATGCGCGGGCGACTTACGAACGGCGCAAAGATTTATACGACAAAGGCGGGCTGCCGCTGAAAGAACTGGAAGCCTCGCGCCTGGCGCTGCAAAACGCCGAAAACGCTCTGCGGCTCGCCGAAGCCAATTCAAAACTCAACGCCTCGGCAGTCAATCCGAACGCGCGCGCAATCGCCGAAAACAAAATCCGGCAGGCGCAGGAAAGAATAAATACGATTGACACGCAGGCAAACCTCGCTCAAGTGCGCGCGCCGATTTCGGGCGTCATCACCGACCAATTTCAATACGAAGGCGAATTCGCCGCGCAGGGCGCGCGGCTTTTGACGATTTCCGCGATCGGCTCGGTCATCGTCAAAGCCAATTTCGCCGATACGGTTGTTGCCAATCTGCAAACCGGCGACGCGGTGACGATTTTTCTCGCGAGCGCGCCCGACGAGCGTATGGCGGGAAAGATTACGCAAATCAGCCGCTCGGCAGACCCGCAAAACCGGACGGTCGAAGTTCAGGCGAATTTCGAGAACGGGCGCGGGCTGCTGCGCGCGGGTGATGCCGTGCAGTTTGTTATTTCCGCCGAACCCGCCGAAGATGCGGTCGTCGTGCCGGTTTCCGCCGTCACGCTCGAAGCTTCGAATGCGGACGAAGGAACGGTGATGACCGTGGACGACGAATCAATCGCGCACGAAACAAAGGTCAAAGTCGGCATCAGGCAGGGCGATAAAATTCAAATCACCGAAGGACTCGAAGGCGGCGAAACGGTCGTTACGGAAGGAAACTACGCGCTGCCCGACGGCACTAAAGTCGAGGCGGCGAAAGAGGAAGAAAAATAATGGAAAACGGAAAACGGAAAACGGAAAATGTTCGCGGTCGCGTCTTTAATTCTTCATTTTCCGTTTTCCGTTTTCCATTTTCCGTTTTTAAAGAATTATGAATTTCGCCCGCACAATCTCCGAGCAGAAACGCGCCGTCGTCGTGATGGTTTTGCTGCTGTGCGCCGCCGGGCTTTACGGCGCGTGGCAATTGCCGACCGCGATTTTCCCGAATACGGATTTTCCGCGCATCGTCATCACAATCGAAAACGGCGAAGTCCCGGCAGACCAGATGCTCGTTTCGGTGACGCGACCGATTGAAGAAGCGATGAACGGCATTTCCGGCATCCAGCGCATTAAATCGACGACCGCGCGCGGTTCGGCGGAAATAAATTTGTTTTTCAATTGGAATACCGACCCGAAAGATTCGCTCGGGCTGGTGCAGACCAGGCTGCCGCAAATCAATCTGCCGCCGACTGCCGTTATCACGCACGTTGATCGCCTGACCTTCGCGGTTTTCCCGGTTTCGGGTTACAGTCTGACTTCTGACAAACGAGACACGACCGCGCTTCGCGAGCTTGCCGCCTACACGATTCGCCCGCGCTTAACAAGGCTCGCGGGCGTCGCCGACGTTGCCGTGTCGGGCGGAAAAGTGCGCGAATACCACATCGAAATCAATCCTGAAAAGCTCGCCGCGCGAAACGTCACTTTGAGCCAGGTCACGGACGCCGTAAAAAACGCCAACATCATCGCTTCGCCCGGTCTGATTGAAGAAAATCACCAGCTCGAACTGGCGCTCGTCAGCGGGCAGGCGACGACGCCCGACGAACTGAATTCGATTGTCGTCGCGAGTCCGAACGGCGCTAACGTTTTAATCTCCGATATCGCGACCGTCAGAGAAGGAACCGAGCCGAATTACACGATTGTCACGGCGGACGGGCGCGAATCCGTTTTAATAAACGTTCTGCGCCAACCCGATGCGAACACCGTTACCGTCACCGACGAAGTCAAAACGGAACTTGCGGCAATCGAAAAAACTCTCCCGAAAGACGTTCGCATCGCGCCGTTTTACGACCAGTCTATTCTGGTGCGCGATTCGATGAACTCGGTGCGCGACGCGATTCTTCTCGGGCTGATTTTATCGGTCGTCATTCTCTACGCTTTCCTGCGCAACGCCGGCACGACCTTTGTGGCGATTCTCGTTATTCCGGTCACTATTCTGGCGACGTTTCTGGTGATGTATCTGGTCGGATTGTCGTTCGATTTGATGACCTTGGGCGGCGTTGCGGCGGCAATCGGGCTGGTCATCGACGACGCGATTGTCGTCGTCGAAAACATTTACACGCATCTGCTGCACGGCGAATCGCGCCGCACAGCCGTCCAGCGTGCGATTTCCGAAATTACGGTTCCGATTATCGGCTCGACCGTCACGCCGGTCGTCGTTTTTCTGCCGCTCACATTATTAAACGGGATTACCGGCGTTTTCTTTCGCTCGCTCGCGCTGACGATGGCGGTCGCGCTTCTGACTTCGCTTGTTCTGGCTTTAACCCTGACGCCGGTTCTCTCGGAAAAATTCGTCAGCATCAGCCAAAAAGCAAAACCCGAAACGGCGGAAGAATTAGGCACAGTGCTTCAGTTTATTATTCGACCTTACGAATGGTGTCTGCGTTTCGCGCTTCGCAATCGCCTGGTTGTGCTCGCGGTCTGCGCGCTGGTTTTGATTATTTCGTTCGTGATTTATGAGAATCTCGGCTCGGAGTTTTTGCCCGCGTTTGACGAGGGCGCGTTCGTTTTGGATTACATCGCGCCGGCGGGAAGCTCGCTCGAAGAAACCGACCGGATGCTGACGCGCGTCGAAGAAATCTTAAAAGAAACGCCCGAGGTCGAAAGCTATTCGCGGCGCACCGGTTTGCAGCTCGGGCTTTCGATTACCGAGCCGAACACGGGCGATTTTCTCGTTAAGCTGAAACCGAACCGCGCGCGCACGACTGTCGAAGTTTCGGACGATTTGCGCAAGGAAATCGAATCCTCGGAGCCCGCTCTCGAAATCGAATTCGTCGGGATTTTGTCGGATTTAATCGGCGATTTGACCAGCTCGCCCGAACCGGTCGAGATAAAAGTTTTCAGCGACGACAGCGCCGCGCTGCAGGAAAAAGCCGAAGAAATCGAAGAGTCGATTCAAAAGATAAAGGGCGTCGTCGATACGAATGCCGGCGTCGTCGTGAGCGGAGCGGCAGTCACTTTCAGGATTGACCCGGCGCGCGCCGCACAGTTCGGAATGAACGCCGGCGACATCGCCGAAACGGTCGAAACGGCGATGACCGGAAACGCGGTTTCCTCGATTTTGGAAAAAGGCAGGCTCGTCGCCGTACGCGTCACATTTCCGAAAGACGCCGGTCGGTCACTCGACATTTTAAAGAGTTTGCAAATTCGTTCGGCGTCCGGCGCGCAGTTTCGTCTCGACCAGGCGGCGAGCGTCGAATACGACAAAGGACAGACCGAAATCAACCGCGAAGGCTTGCGCCGGATGCTTTCCGTGACGGCGCGCATAACGGGCAGCGACCTCGGCACAACGATTGAAAAAATCAAGTCGCAGCTTGCCCGCGACGTGAAGCTGCCCGCCGGAATGACCATCGAATACGGCGGGCTTTACGCCGAACAGCAGGACAGTTTTCGCGAGCTCGCCGTCTCGCTCGTGCTGGCAATCGTGCTTGTTTTTCTCGTGCTGCTCGTAGAATTTCGCTCGTTCGCGCATCCGCTGGCGATTGTGACGGGCGCGATTTTAGCGCTCGGCGGCGTTTTGCTCGCGCTTCTGATTACCGGAACGACGCTCAACGTCGTGAGCTTGATGGGCATGATTATGGTCGTCGGCATCGTTGCGAAAAACGGGATTTTGATGCTCGATACGGTCGCCGAAAACCTCGCAAAAACCGACGACCTCGGCGAAGCCCTGCTGATTTCCGGTCGCCGGCGATTTCGTCCCGTTCTGATGACGAGTCTGGCGGCGATTCTCGGGATGCTGCCGCTCGCGCTCGCCCTCGGCGCGGGGTCGGAACTGCTGCAGCCGCTTGCGATTGCCGTGATTGGCGGGCTGGTCTTCGCGCTTTTGCTGTCGCTTATCGTCACGCCGACCGTCTTTGCGATTTTGTATAATCTCCGCCGCCCGTTTCAAAAAAATGTGAAGTTTCCGGCAGACACCAAATAATAAATCTAATCGCAAACAAGCGAAAACGGCTTCCGAGCGTGAACTTAGGAAGCCGTTTTCGTTTTCTTTGAAGTACGAACTTCAAAGATGAGGAGGGAACTTTAACGATTGTTGTAAACTGCAAGCGGCACGTCCGAAGCGGGACCGCCGGGTTCGACCGCGGCTCCCCAGTGAAGAACCATCATCGACAGGTCGCTCGAACGGCGGACGTAGTAGTTGTTTTCACCCGCGCGGCGATAAACCGCCATGTCCGTCGTGCCGTCGCCGTCGTAATCGCCCTGCACGAAGACGTCGAGCGCGCCCGCGCCCCATTGGATGGTCGCGTCCGGCGCTCCGCCCGTGTAGCGGATAAACCAGGTGGTTGTGCTCGGCGCGCTGTTGAAGCCGCGCGCAATCGCCAGATCGGTCTTGCCGTCGCCGTCGTAATCGCCCGGAATGCTGCGGTCGCCAGCCCAGCCGAAGTAATCGTACGAAAGATTACCGGTCGCCGTCAGCGTGTAGAAAATTCCCGGCGTGCTAAGCGTTGTAACGCTTGTATCGATACGACGCTGGACGCGGAAATCGGCACGACCGTCACCGTCGAAATCGCCCGGATAAACATCATCCGTCTGATCGGACTGCGTGCCGTAGCGCATTCCGAAGGGAACGTAGTTCAGATTGCCGTTCGGGTTGTTAAAACTGCCGCGATAAATCCAGGTGCCCTGCCCAGCGCCCTGCAAGTCGTTCGGTGCGCGATAAATCGCCATATCGTCTTTGCCGTCGCCGTCGTAATCTTCAAGCACGGTACGGTCGCCCTGGAGTCCGTAGGGAATGAACTTGGTCTGATTGGTCGAGCTGAAGGTTATCCAGTAACCGCACGGATAACCATTTCCCTCAAATCCGCGCCAGATCGCAATATCGGTTCTGCCGTCGCCGTCAAAGTCGCCCGGCTGAAGTCCGTCAACCGTGAAAATTCCATAAATGAAGTTCAGAATCTGATCATTCGAGCTGTATTTAATCCACCAGTCCATCGGACCTTGTCCGTCTGAATGGCGCGCGATTGAAACATCGGTGATGCCGTCGCCGTCGAAATCAACCGGCACTTTGCTGATGTTCGACATCAGCAGAACTGCCGTGCGGGCGCTCGTGTTGAAGGTTTCAAACTGTCCGGCGAGCAGGAATTTGCCGTTGTGCGGCACGATGGCGCGAATTTGAACGGTTCCGCCATTCGGTCCCAAACCGATCTGGAATTTCGTGTCCAAAGCGCCGTTTGAACGGAGACGCGCGATGCGGTTGCGCGGCAAGCCCGAAGCGGTCGTAAAGCTGCCGCCGACCATGTATTTGCCGTCCGGCAGAGCGGTGATCGTTAAAACATCCTGCGCGAATCCGACACCGGGGTCGAATGACGTATCGAGCGAGCCGTCCGAATTGAGCCGTGCCACGCGATTTCGGGTCGTGCCGTTGACGGTTGTAAACGCGCCGACAATGACGATTTTACCGTCGTCGTGGCGGATCATATCTTTTATGCCGCTGGCTACACCTGTTCCGATGTTGAAAGATGCATCGAGACTGCCGTCGGCGTTGAGCCGCAGCAGGCTTTTTTGAGCCGCGCCGTTAAAGGTCGCATATTCGCCGCCGACCAGAATTTTGCCGTCGGGCTGCACGATAAATTTGCGAACGGTGCCGTTGACGCCGGTTCCGATGGCAAAAGAGCCGTCGAGACTGCCGTCGGCGTTGAGCCGCGCCATATTATTCATCGTACCGCTGTTGAAGGTCGTAAAACCTCCGCCGATCAGAATTTTGCCGTCTGCCTGGGTCGCAATCGTCAGGACATCGCCGTTCGTTCCCGTTCCGGGATTAAAGGATGTGTCTAACGTGCCGTCCGCATTGAGTCTGGCGATACGGCTGATGGTGGTTCCGTTGTAGCCGGTAAAGGTTCCGCCGATGAGTATCTTGCCGTCCGCCTGAACTGCGATTCCTTCCACAATACCATTCGCGCCGGTGCCGGGAGCAAACGTCGCGTCGAGCGTGCCGTCGGCATTGAGCCGCGCGATATTCGAGCGCGCCGTGTCGTTGACCGAGCCGAACTGTCCGCCGATTAAAACTTTGCCGTCCGTTTGGCGGGCAATCGCGAACAGGTTTCCGGCGAGCGATGAGCTCGGACTGAAGCCTGCGTCGAGCGCTCCGCTCGTGTTGGCGCGGGCGATTCCGCTGCGGTTTGTTCCGTTATACGAGGTGAACGAGCCGCCCAAAAAGACCGAGCCGTCCGGCTGCAGAGCCAAATCATTGACCGTTCCGATGGGCGTGCCGGTGGTGTTGAGACCCGTGCCCGCGTCGAACGTCGCGTCAAAGCTGCCGTCCGCGTTAAGCCGGGCGATCGAGCGGCGCGTTGTGCCTCCAATCGCATTGAAAGAGCCGCCGACAATCAACTTGCCGTCCGACTGGCGCGCGATTGCGAAGGTTTGCGCTGCCGTTCCCGAAACGCTGAACGCGGCATCATCGCTGCCGTCCGCGTTGAGGCGCGCGAGACCGTTTTTGGCAACCGCGTTAAAGGTCGCGAACTGCCCGCCGATGATTATTTTATCATCGGGCAGAACGACCATCGTGCGAACCGTCGAGTTGGCGCCCGTTCCGATGTTGAACGACGTATCGAGGCTGCCGTCACCGTTGATGCGCGCCAGACGATTGATAGTCGTGCCGTTATAAGTTGTAAAAGACCCGCCGATCAGAATTTTGCCGCCGGAAATCTGCCGGATGACATTAGCCGCGCCGTTCAGACCCGTTCCCGTAACGAAAGTAGTGTCGATATTGCCGTTCGGGTTGAGCCGCGCCAGATTAGTAATAGCCGTGCCGTTGTAATTCGTTATAAAGCCGCTGATATAAATGCGGTTGTCGGGCATCACCGAGATTTCGTTAATCGTACTGTTCGCGCCCGCCGTGTAGTAGATACCCGACGAATTAAAGCTGACGTCAAACGAGCCGTCGGGGTTGAGTCGTGCAATCCTGCCGACCGTGTTACCGGCGTAAGACGTAAAATTGCCGCCGACGATGATTTTGCCGTCCGATTGCATGCCGATTGCGGAAATCGAGTTGTTCGCGCCGCTTTTCGTATTAAAAGCAGTGTCGAGCGTGCCGTCCGCATTAAACCGCGCGATGGCGTTTTTGCTCGTGCCGCCCATCATGTGAAAATTTCCCGCGACGAGAATTTTCCCGTCCGGCTGAACGAACGTCCGGTTAATCGTGTTCTGCCCGCCCGCCAGCGCGGGACGGAAATTATCGTCAATGAAAGCCGGCGTTTCCAGCGTGCCCGCCGCCATCTGTATCGAGCCGTCTATCGTTTGCGCCGAGACGCTCTGACCGGGCAGCGCGATTAAAAAACCCGCTACTAAAAGAATCGTAAAAAAGGCTTGCATCTTTTTCGGCAAATTAGAATTACGGTTGAATGACATATCTTCTCCTAAAAATCTTGAATCGGTAATTGCTTTACCGCTAATGACAAATGTTTAAATCTTGCTTCTACATAATCTAACGACGTTTCCGAAAAAAGCGGCTCAAAGTTTTTTTTTATAAAATTGTGAGAGCGCGAAAAATCGTCTATAATCAAGGCGCAAACACCCGATGAAATAAAAGTTTTGGAGTTTTTTTGAGTCAGAGCAAGTTACCGGAAATTACTCGTATTTTAAAGTCCTGGAGCGGCGGAAACCGTGAAGCGGTGGACGATTTGATGCCGCTTGTCTACGACGAGCTTCACAAAGTCGCGCAGCAATACCTGCGCCGGCAGCGCGCCGACCATACCCTGCAGCCGACCGCGCTGGTCAACGAAGCCTACTTGAAACTGATTGATATTTCTGACGTTGACTGGGAAGACCGCGCGCATTTTTTTGCTTTTGCTTCGCAGACGATGCGGCATATTCTGGTTGATTACGCCCGCGCTCAGTCACGCGAAAAACGCGGCGGCAGCGCGCAGAAACTTTCTTTGGACGAAGCCATCAGCTACTCCAAAGAAACCGAAGTTGACCTGCTCTCGCTCGACGAAGCGCTACGCGAGCTGGCGGCGCTTGACGAGCAGCAGGGAAAAATCGTCGAGCTTCGTTTTTTCGGCGGCTTGACGGTCGAAGAAACGGCGGTCGTTCTGCATATTTCACCGGCAACCGTCAAACGCGAATGGCGAATCGCCAAAGCGTGGCTCTATAAAAGGATGTAAGGATGAATGATGAATCTAAAACAATTTATTCGTCCCTCCTATCGATGACGAATGAACAGTGGCAGCAGGTTAAGGACATTTTCAGCGTCGTCGTCGAACTGCCGCCGGACGAGCGCAAATCCTTTATCGAAGAAAAGGCGGGCGGCGATTATTTAATCATCCGGGAAGTTCGGGCGCTTTTGGATTCGGACGAGGGAGCCGAAAATTTTATTGAAAATCCGCTCGTCGCCGTCTCGCAGCTCGTGCGGGACGAAACGGCGCTGACGGGCAAAAAAATCGGTTCTTATCTGATTGAAAGGGAAATCGGGCGCGGCGGAATGGGCGCGGTTTACCGGGCTTCGCGCGCGGACGAGCATTTTGAAAAGCGCGTCGCCATTAAGCTCATCAAGCGCGGTTTCGATACCGACGATATCATTCGCCGCTTCCGGCACGAACGGCAGATTTTAGCGGCACTCGACCATCCGAACATCACGCGCCTGCTCGACGGCGGCGCGACCGACGACGGTTTGCCCTATCTGGTGATGGATTACGTCGAAGGCTTGCCCTTAACGCGTTACTGCGAAGACAAAGAGTTTTCCGTTAACGAGCGTTTGAATCTTTTCCTGCAAATCTGTTCGGCGGTCATTTACGCGCATCGAAATCTGATAATTCACCGCGATATTAAACCTTCGAATATTTTAGTAACGCCCGGCGGCGTGCCGAAGCTCCTCGATTTCGGCATCGCCAAGCTGATGGCGCTCGATTCGCCGCAGACGATAGAACGTCATTCGACACAGATGATGACGCCCGAATACGCTTCGCCCGAACAGATTTTAGGTCAGCCCGTGACGACCGCGACCGATATTTACAGCCTCGGCGTCGTGCTCTACGAGCTTTTAACCCGACACCGACCGTTTCGGATAAAAGGCAATAATGCGCTCGAAATATCGAAAGCAATTACCGATTCCGCGCCGCTCAAGCCGAGTTCGATTGTCACGCAGGGCAGGAAAACGGGGAACGGGCATTGGGCGGTCAGCGTTGAGCTGCGCGGCGATTTGGACAATATTATTTTGATGGCAATTCGCAAAGAACCCGACCGCCGTTATTCGTCGGTCGAACAGTTTGCGGCGGACATCAATCGTTATTTGAGAGGGCTGCCGGTGGCGGCGCGGCAGGACACTTTCAGCTATCGCGCCTCGAAATTCATCCAGCGGAATAAAGCGGCGGTCGCCGCCGGCGCGGGGGTTTTTGCCGCGCTCGTCGGCGGATTGGCGGCAACTAAAAGGCAGGCAAAGATTGCGCGTCGCCAGCGCGATAAAGCCGAAGAAATCAATCAATTTCTGCAAAAGATGCTCGCTTCCGCCAACCCGCGCTCGGTCGGCAAAGACATTAAAGTCATCGAGGTTCTGAGTATCGCCGCCGAAAGCCTGGAAACCGATTTCCCGAAACAGCCGGAAATCGCCGCCGATCTGGAAACTACGCTCGGACTGACTTATTTGAGCCTCGGACAATTGGAATCGGCGGAAAAACACTTGAAATCCGCGCTCTACACGCGGCAGGCGGTCTTCCCGCGAAAAAGTCTGGAAGTCGCGCGCAGTTTTCATAATTACGGCAAATTGCTGGTCGAACAAAGTGATTTCACGCGCGCCGAGGCGCTTTATATGGAAGCTCTCAGAACGCTGCGCCAGCTTTTCGGGAACAAAAACGCGGAAGTCGCCGAGGTGCTCGAAAGTTTGGGCTATCTGACCGGACTGCAGGCAAGATACGAGGAATCGCTGCGGTTCTACGAAGAGGAACTCAATCTTCAGCGTGCTCTTTTGGGCAAAAATCATCCCGATGTTGCCCGGACGATGGGCAAGCTGGGAAACGTTTGGACAGTGTTGGACCGCCGCGAAATTGCCGAGCCGCTGCATCGTCAATCGCTGAAAATTCTGCGAAAGCTTCACGGGCGCGGGCATCCCGATATTTCTTCTTCGATTTTTAATCTCGTCGGCACGATTTATCTCGAACATCCCGAAGAAGCCGAGCGATTATGCCTCGAATCGGTCGCGATGTGCCGCAAAATTCTGGGTGAAGAACACGCCGACACAATCTGGGCGCTTTACAATCTGGCTTATGTCCTGATTCACCGCCGCAAATATGCCGAAGCCGAATTTTCGATGCGCGAAGCACTGGCAAAACGCGGCGCGAATCTGCCGGACGAACACGTCGTGGTCGGAAGCAGTCTATTACTGCTCGGTCGCGCTTTGATAGGACAAGGCAAATACGGGGAAGCAAAAGCAGCCTTTGAAGAATGTCTCGCGCTGCGGCGCCGGACATTGCCCGCCGGACACTGGCAGCTGGCAACAACGGGCAGCTTTTTGGGCGAATGCCTCGCAAATTTAGGCGAAATTGTCGCGGGCGAGAGAATGATGCTCGAAAATTACGAGATAATTAGAGAAAAACTCGGCGCAAATCACCGGCAAACCCTTCAGGCTCTCGAACGCCTACGGGAATTTCAAAGCAAACGGAAGTCTTAAATTACGCTTTCCAAAAGAAAAAAAGATGGGGCAAAAAAGCTGCTGCTGCCTTAAGTTTAACCCCCGAAAAACCCCAGAAGCAGCAGCTTCGTATTCGACAGTTCTAGCGTGCCGAACTTTGCCCCATATATATTAACGACAAATTTAAATAAAGCAGCTCAAAATTTTTGAAAAAAAATGAATATTCGCAGTTTTGGAAGTAAAATCATGAAAAAAAGCCTCCGGAGAGTGATTATTACAGGAATCTTTAATTTATTCACGGGTTCGCCGCATGACTCTTATAATCGGGACAATTGAGCCCGCGCGATAATATATTTACAAATTTGAAAGATGATGACTCGCCTTCAAAATCAAAGCTAATGTTTGCCCGTGGGTAATCTCGCCGCGCAGCACTTTTTCCAGGGCTTCCGAAAATTTCATCTTCAGGGTTTCAATCTGTTCAGTGCCCTCGCGCGCCGGTTCGCCGAAACAAAGGCGGCGGGCGAGAAAAAGATGCGCGCAGCTGTTGGTGATTGACGTGTCGCTTTCGATTTTTCCTAAATCCGTCCAGTCTTCGGCATCGATGCCGAGTTCTTCCTTAATTTCGCGTTTTGCCGCTTCGAGCGGCTCTTCGTCTTCAATTGCGCCCGAGACGACTTCCACGTCGTAGCGCTCCAATGCATAGCGAAATTGTTTTGTCAGATAGACAAAACCGTCGTCGTCAACCGGCAGTACCGCCGCGCCCGGCAGCAGGCGAATCGTCGCGTAGGTCGATTCCTTCCCGTCGGGCTGAATGACTTCGTCTTCGAGGACTTTGAAAAAGTCGTTTTCAAAAATCTTCCGCGTTCCTTTAATCGTCCAATCTCCGTTTTTTCTTTCCATAGCGCTGTGTGCTTTATGATAACCAATCGAACGCGTAAAAATACAGCCGGTTTGTATCGAAATAATCCGCCGGATGTCGCGGGGTTTGAATAAAAATTTTATAAATCCGATGGTTACTCAAAAAGGTCGGAAGGCATAATTTTTGCACCAATTTTTCATAAATTGGCGGAGGTAAAAAAATGTCAGAGAAAAAACGACAAAAGAAAGACGGCGAAGACAAAAACAAAAATAATCAGCGAATGAAGGAAGTGGAAAAAAGCCCTGATAAGAAAAACGCGGCTTCGAGCCGGCAGGGCAAAACCGGCAGCGGAATGGGCAAACAATAAGCTGCGAGTTTTAATTCTAAGTCAAACGAAAACGGCTTCAGGACGTGCGCTTGAGAAGTCGTTTTCGTCTGTTTTGAGGCGGGTTTCCGCGCAGTCGATTTGAAGCTTTTAAAACCCGGAAAACCACAGGTTTACCAGAGACTAACCTTTGGTTTCCGGCTTTTTGTCAGGGTCAAGAGTAAGGCGCTGTGTAAATTTACAGTTCGGCTGGAACGGTCGGCTTTAACGGCAAAGCCGAATTCAATTCGCATCGGCGATGAAATCGACATCCTGCAAATCGTCCATGACCTGTCTGATTTGCGTTGCTTCGGCGAAGGTGTATTTTTTCGCCGCGACCGAAATAACGTAAATCGCTCCCGAAGGTACATCCGCGAAACGATAATACCCGAAGCTACTCGAAAGCGTCGTATGCATTGCGCCCGACGGAAAAGTAATCGTCACCTGAACATTGCGAATGCCTAAGCCGGAAGCGGTTAAGATTCGACCGCCGACGACCACGTTGGCAGCGGTCGGCGCAAAAGTGTCAGGCGTCCAAAAGCCGGAGTAAACGGCAAACTGTCCGCCGGTTGAACGAATTCCGGCAATGGTTTGCCCGGTCGTGCCGGTTTCGCTCATCGGCGAAAGCCGTTTCGCGCCGCCGCCGCCTGCCGTGACCGTTTTTTCGAGCGTAAAACTGCCGCCGCTCGCCACAATTTCCGTTGGTGTTTCGGTTTCCTTCGTTTGCGCAAAGGCGTCGATCGGGAAAAACAAAACCAATGCAAAGAGCAAAGCCGTAACGGTTAATTTAAATAAGTTGTTGAGTTTGTCTTTCATCTCTTTTCTCCTTCAAATTACAACTCAAAAGTTATTTGGGCTGGCAAATTGCCGCATTCGGATTCGACGCGCAGACCAGCGTTTTCAGTGCGTCAATCTGCGTTTGCTGCGCTTTGATCTGTTCCCGGAGTTTCTGATTTTCCGCCGTCTGCGTTTCGATTTGCGCCTGCTGTTCTTTGACGGCATTGACGAGCGCGGTCGTGACCTGCGCGTATTTGACGCCTTCGATTCGCCCGTCCGGACGGTAAACATTCAAAAGCGGTTCGACCTCATTGACCTCTTCGGCGATGAATCCGACATCGCGCTGTCCGCTTTCCTTCCAGTCAAAGGTCACGGGGCGCAGTTTATTGATTAAATCCAAGCCGCGCGTGAAATCCCGCACGTTTTCTTTGTAGCGGATGCTTGACGAGCAGTAAGCTACTTTGTTGCTCGCGCTGATACACAAAGGAGTTGCGCCGCTGCCCGAAAAGGACGGGGAAAATTCCAGCTCGCCGGTATAAATGCTGCCAAAGCTCGCCGAGGGTCCGGAAAGGATGCCGTAAAGCAGCACGCTGTCCGCGCCGTTCTTTCTGCCGAGAACGATGCGATTGTTGTTTTCGACGGTCGCGCCCGCACCGATGGCGGTCGCGAAGGTCAGATTTCCGACCGCGACGTTCGTGCCTGCGCCGACGAGCGTGTTGTTGCTGCCGGAAGCATTCGTCGAGCCCGCGCTGTTGCCGACAAAAGTGTTGCTCGCGCCGGTCGTGTTGCTAAAAGCCGTGTTCGCGCCGACGAACGTGTTCGCGCCGCCGGTCGTTGTCAGAAGTCCGGCTGAATAGCCGAAAAAGGCGTTGCTGCTGGCGTTCGCCGCTTGCCCCGCCGCAGCGCCGAAATAAGAATTGCTGCCGCCCGAAGAATTCAGGCTGCCGGCATTGCGCCCGAAAAAGGCGTTCGAATTGCCGGAAATGTTTGACGTTCCGGTGTTCGTGCCGAAGAAGGAATTGTCGTCGCCGCCCGTGTTGGAATCGCCCGCGTTGCGCCCGAAAAAGGAATTGTCCTTGCCGGTCGTGTTCGCCGCGCCCGCTTTGTAGCCGAAAAACGAGTTGTTATTCGCGTTCTGGCTGAGACGACCCGCCTGGTAACCGAAAAAGGCGTTTTCCGTGCCGAGCGAATTCGTCATGCCGGCTTCAAAACCGAAAAACGAATTGCCGGTCGGCGTCAAGTTCGATTTGCCCGCGCCCGCACCGAAAAACGAATTTGACGCGCCGGTCGTAATGTTTCCCGCCAGGTTACCGAAAAACGAATTGTCGTTTGCCGTTGTAAACTCGCCCGTTTGATTGCCGAAAAATGAATTCCCGCTGCCTTTGGCTAATCTGCCGGAATAAACGCCGAAAAATGAGTTGTTGCTGCCGTCGTTGGTGTTTTCGCCGCCGGTATCGAAGCCGAAAAACGAATTGTTGTTGCCCGTCGTGAGAAATCCCGCCCGCCCGCCGAAGTAGGAATTTTTCTCGCCGGTTTTGTTTCCCGCGCCCGCGCCCGACCCGAAAAACGAATTATCGCTGGCGGTCAAATTTTCGGAACCTGCCTGCGCACCAAAAAACGAATTGCGAATTCCGCTCGTGTTTTTCAACCCGCTGTAATAACCGAAAAACGAATTGATATTACCCGTCGAATTAGCATTGCCCGCGCTGAAGCCGACAAACGTATTCGCGCCGGCAGTCGTGTTTTGCAAACCGGCAAACGTCCCGACAAAAGTATTTTCCGTGCCGCTCGAATTCGACGCTCCGGCGTTATATCCGACAAACAAATTGTTCGTTCCGGGAATTCGCAAAACGCCTTTCGCGCCGATATTGAACTGGGTTGCGGCGGTAAAAATGTCGGCTTTGCCTTCGCCCGAGATGTTGAAGTTGGAGCTTGCCTGTTGGTTCGTCGCGTTTTGAATATAATTGACGCTTCCCGGCAGCGGATTGCGGTCGTCCGACATTCGCGCATCGGTCGTGACGACGTACTGCGCCGCCGGAATGCCGCCGAGGTTCGCCGAATTGTCGGCGCTAATCGCTTGATTAGCGTTGAGCGCGCGGACGGCGTAAGGCGTTGACGTGACCTGCTGGCGCGGGTTCAACGTCGTGTACGGCTGACCGCTGCCGTTGAGCCGCACGCCGATTTCCAAAAAACGCGCCGAACCGTCAAATTTGCTCGCTCCGAAATCCAGATTGACGGCGAAAATTCCGTTCGTCACGGTCGCGGGCAAATCCGCAATCGTCTGTCCGATTTGGTTGCCGCCCGCCGCCGCGTCAAAAAGTTTGAACTGAAATTGATATGTGCCGTTGGCTGCCGAAGCGCCGTCCGTCAGCTTGCCCTGATAGACAAAGGCGGAAGTTTGCGCGAAAGCGGGCGCGGCGCAAAGCAGAAATATAAAAGTAAAAATCGTTCTGAATCGTCTGGTATTAAGCATTTTTATTCTCCAAAAAATTAATCTCGTCCGTTAGACAAGCAGCAGAATAAAAAATTTGAACCGGCGCGTCACCGCGTATTTACACAGTAATGCGATTTTGGATTTTAGATTTTGGATTGGGTTGAATCTTCAAACGCCGTCTATTTTCCGGCGAGAAAAATCACGACTGCGCCGCCGGTTGAGGCTAAGCCGATAATCGCGAAAATAAGGTTGACGAGCCATAATTCGGAGAATTAGCTGGCGCGCGTTCTGCGGGTTTTTCTTCGGGTAAAAGAGCGGAACGATTTCGCCCGTTTTGTAAGCCGGGCGGGCAGCAAGCAATCGTTGAAGTGTATTCGAGAATTTTGCCGTCGTTCGTTTTGTATCGAAAAATGGGGATGTGCATCCAGGTGTCGGAATTTATTTAATCAAGCGGTATTGCAGGGCTTTGGCGACCGCTTCGGATTTCGAGTGAACCTGCAATTTCTCGTAGATATTTTTCAGGTGAAACGAAATCGTGCTCGGCGTCACATTGAGCCGCGCGGCGGCGGTTTTGTAGCTGTGACCTTCGACGAGCAGCTTTAAAATCCTGACTTCATGCGGCGTTAAATCGTATTCGACTTCTTCGGGCGGTCGAAAATCCCTGAAAATCGTAATGACTTTGCGCGCCACTTCCGGCGACATCGGCGCGCCGCCCGCGACCGCTTCGCGCAGCGCTTCGAGAATCTTGGTCGGCGGCGTTTTTTTCAGCAGGTAGCCGACCGCGCCGGCGCAGAGCGCGTGAAAAATGCGGTCGTCGTCCTGGTAAACCGAGAGCATCAGAATCGTCATCTCGGGAAATTTTTCCTTGATGAGCCGGATGCCTTCGATGCCGTTCATGCCCGGCAAGCCGATGTCCGATAAAATCACGTCCGGCGTCCGGTGACGAATGCCCGCTAAGGCTTCTTCCATCGAACCGTATTTGCCGACGCATGAAAAACCGTCAGTATAATTGATAAGTATTCCAAGCCCGTCGCGAATGTCGCGCTCGTCTTCGATAATCGTCACTTTTATCGACTCGGTTCGTTCTTCCGTCATTTTTGTTTTTTCGATTGCTTGCTCAAACATAAATTCCTACCGTTAGCAATTTATATCTTTCAAGCGCTGTTTGCACTACGCGTTTACACAGTCTGAAAGAGCCTGACCATATCGTTCTGTATTTCATTTAATTAAGCATTAAATAACTTCTTCCCGACCGGAACTTTGATTTCGAGGCGCGTGCCTTTTCCAATTTCGGAATCAATCACGAATTCGCCGCCCAGATTTTCGGCGCGCCGCCGCATATTTCTCAAACCGTTGCCGCCGAAGATGCGCGTGTCGCCGGCGTCGTCGATGTCGGCGGAATAGGCGCTGCTCGTCGCGGCTCGCAAATCTTCCGCCGCAAAACCGCGCCCGTTGTCTTCGATTTCGATGAGCAGATATTCGCTTTCGAGGCGCACGTCGAAACTGGCGCGCGCCGCGCGCGAGTGTTTCGCCAGATTATTGACGCATTCCTTGAAAATCAGGTAAATCTCGCGCCGCAAATCCGCGCCCAGGCTGATGTCTTTCAGGTTTTCGGCGTCCGAAAATTCGTATTCGATGTCTGCCGCGTCGAGCATTTCTTCGGCAAAATGGCGCATTCTTTGAATCAAATCCGAAAGATGGTCGCGCTCGGGATTGATTGCCCAGACAATATCCGACATCGAATCGACCATCGCGCGCGAGGTGTTGGCGATGATTTCGAGCGGCGCAAACGTTCCGTTTTTCTCTGCGCCGTTTTTCTGCGCGCCGTTTTTCTGCCGGACGACTTCGGACAAAATGGCGATTTTTGAAAGCGACGAGCCGATGTCGTCGTGCAGGTCGGTCGCAATCCGCGTGCGAACGCGTTCGAGCTTGATAATCTGATTAATCCGGTAGCGGTAAACGGCATAGACGGCGGCGCTGATCGCGAGCGCCGCCAGCAGCAGAAACCACCAGCGCTGCCATAAAGGGCGCGCAATCGAAAACGACACGCGCGCCGGATTCTCGGTCGTTATCCCTTCCTCATTAACCGCCCGGACTAAAAAATTGTATGAGCCGGGCAAAATATTGGCGAACGTTACCGTGCGTTCCGTATTCGGCAGACTCCAATCGGCATCAGCCGCGCCTTCGAGCTTGTATTGATAGCGCACCGCCGCGTCGCCGCCCGTGCTGACGCTCAGAAAATCGATTTGCAGATTGTTGCTGCTCGCACTTTGCTCGGGCACAAAAACTTCGCGCTGACCGAGCGGCGAGACGGAATAATCTTCACCGGCAATCCGCAAAGTGTTGATGATAACGGCGGGCGGCGGCAGCGAAACGTCGCGCTCGGGCACGAGCTTCGACAAACCGTTAAATGTTCCGAACCAGATTGTGCCGTTACGGTCGCGATACGCCGTGTTGATAAAATCCGACGCCAAGCCGTCCGAAGTTCCGTAATATTTGATGCGTCCGGTTTCGGGCGAAAGACGATTGACGCCGCGCACCGTGCCGATGTAGATGTTGCCGTCCAAATCTTCCGTAATGCAGCGCACGTTGTTGCTCGTCAAACCGTCGGCAAGCGTATAACGCTTGAAAACCGGATGCTCGTCCGCCGGATTATCGACGCGAAATAAGCCTTCCGTATTCGACGCCAGCCAGATACCCTCCGCGCGGTCACGAAAGATATGCGTAATGCCGCCGGTTGGAATCCCGGGTTCGTCAAGCAGCGTAAAACGCCCGTCGCGGTAGCGCGAAATTCCGCCGCCGTTAAAACCGAACCAGAGGTTGCCCGCCTTATCTTCGGCAAAGGCGGTTGCCGTCGCTTCTTTGGGCAAGCCGTCTTTCGTCGTAAATTGTTGAAATTCTCCGCTTCCGCGCTCCAGGCGCGTCAATCCGGTCGGATTTTCCGTAACCCATGTGCTAAACCAGATGTCGCCTTTCGAGTCTTCAAAAACACGCACATTGTTAGTGCCGACCAGCCCGTTTTCCCTGGTGTAAACGGCGGTCGGCGCTCTATTGCTCAAATCTTCGAGGCGCTCGACGCCCGAATAGCGATAGACGCCTTTCTGAGTGTTCACCCACCAATCGCCGCGACTATCCAGAAGCGCCGCATTTGACTGCCACATCCAGATTGAATTGGCGGGCAGCAGCGGTCGCGCCATTTGAAAACGGTTGTTTTGCTGGCGGCTGATGTGGAAATTACCCGAAACGACTAATAGCTCGCCGTTTTTATCTTCGTAGATTGAATGAATTCTCTCTCTTTCCAGACCGTCCGTTTCGTCAAACGAGCTCAAGCCTTTCGGATTGATACGATGCAGTCCGCCGTAGGATGCCGACCAGATGTAGCCTTCATTATCTTCGGTAAGCGAGGTTAAAACGTTTGCCGCCAGTCCCTGCTCGGTAGTGTACTGGCGGAATCTTTTGCCGTCGAAATGAAACAGCCCGTGATTGCCGGCGAACCAAACCTTACCGTCTGTGGTGCAAAGAATAGAATAAACGCTCGGCTTCAGATAATCGGTGTTGGCGGAAATTTCCCGGTCGTTGATAAGCAGCCTGTCAAACGGGATAAAAACGGCTTCGCCTGCCTGTCGTGGAAGTTCCGTCTGCCCGTCGAGGTCGATTGAGCCGGTCTTGACCGTCATCCGGCGCGGACTTAAATCGCTTGAACCGGAAAGCGCGGCAGCCGTTTCGACTTTGGCGATGACGATTCCTCCGGGACGCGCAATCCAGAGGCGGTTTTCATTATCTTCGCCGGAAATCCAGGTATTGTCGTCGCTGTCTTCCGGCATTATCTGGTAATGAATCATTCTGCCGTCCGGCAGACGGCGCACCGTTCCCCAATGCGTGTTAATCCACAAATCGCCTTCGCGACCGTCTTTGAAATTGATTGCCGCGAATTTACCGGGCGGATTGCCGGGAAGGTTTAATTCGACCCGCTCGGAAATCGTTTGCCCGCCCGACTCTTTTATCAGAAAGATGCCTTTGTCGTCCGCGCCCCAAAGATTGCCGGCGGCGTCTTCAAAGGCTGGAAACGGCGTTTTGTCAAAATCAACCGGCTCGACACTGAGCGGAACGCGGGTATCGTTCTGTGCGGCAAACTTCGGCAGCGGCTCCAGAAGCGTCGAATCCGGTTTCGAGCGAAAACGATAATCCGTCCCGCGATTGAGATTTATCCAGTAATCGCCGCGTCGCGTCGGAATCAGGTTGAAAACCGCGGGGTCGTCGCCTTCCTTGCCGATGCGGTAAGTGATAAAACGATAGCCGTCAAACCGGACAAGCCCGTCGCGCGAGCAAAGCCAGATAAACCCGCGCGAATCGCGCACTAAGTTAAACGTTGCGCTGCTGCCAAGTCCATCGGCGCTCGTATAGATTTTGACCGGCAGCCGCTCGGCGCGCGCGCCAATCGCGCCAAACAGAAAAGCGAGCACGAGGAAAAACAAAAATTTCGGCGTATCTTTTATCATTAACCGTCAAAAAGATACGCCGAAGCCGTTTTTTTTGCAATAGGAAAAAGCCTGACAAAAAACTTTGCGCCCGGGCGTCTTTGCGGGAGAAAAATGTTTCACGCCGAGCCGCGAGGGCGCAAAGAAAGTTTGAAAACCTTTATTTGGTATTCATCCAATTATCGCCCGCGCCGATTTCGACCGTCAGCGGGACGTCCAGCTCGACCGCCGACTCCATCGATTCTCTGATAACTTCCGTTGCTCGTTCGACTTCCGCCGCCGGCGCTTCAAACAAAAGCTCGTCGTGAACCTGCATAATCATCTGCGTTTTCAATCCGGCGCGGTGCAGGGCTTCGTCGGTTTTGAGCATGGAAATCTTGACAATATCGCTTGCCGTTCCCTGAATCGGCATGTTAATCGCCTCGCGCTCGGCGCGCGTGCGAACGCTGAAATTACGGTCGTTAATCGAGGGCAGATAACGTCTTCTTCCATAGATTGACGTGACAAAACCTTTTTCGCGCGCGACTTCCGGCGTTTCGTCCATAAACTTTTTGACGCCCTTGTAGGTTTCGTAATAATCTTCGATGACTTTGCGCGCTTCGGCGCGCGAGATGCCGACGCGCTGCGACAATCCATAGGCTTCGACGGCATAGGCAATCGCGAAATTGACGATTTTCGCATTGCGGCGCGCAATGCGCATTTCCGCGTCCGATTGCGCGCCGAAGACGAGCCGCGCGGTCTGCGCGTGAATGTCCTCGCCGTTTTGAAAGGCGTCGAGCATCCGTTCGTCGCGCGTGACGAAGGCGAGAAGGCGTAATTCGAGCTGCGAATAATCGGCGGAAATCAGTTTGTTGCCCGGTTCGGGAACAAATGCGCGGCGGATTTGCTGTCCGAGTTCGGTGCGAATGGGAATGTTTTGCAGGTTCGGGTCGGTCGAAGACAACCTTCCGGTCGTCGCGACGGTTTGATTCAAATTTCCGTGAATGCGACCGTCCTCGTCAATCATCTTCGGCAGCGCGTCCGAGTAGGTCGCCTTTAATTTATCAAGCTCGCGGTAGTCGATAATGAGCCGCGCGATATCGTATTTTTCGGCGAGTTCCAGCAGTAAATCCTTGCTCGTCGAAATTTGTCCGGTCGCCGTTTTTTTGCCGGTTTCGATATTCAGTTCCGAGAGGATTTCGCCGACCTGTTTCGGCGAAGCGATGTTGAACTCGCGTCCCGAAATCCCGAAAATCTTTTCGCGCAGGGTGTCCAGCTCAATCGAAACGTAATCGGAAAAACCTTTCAGGGCTTCGACGTTGACCTTCATGCCGGCGACTTCGATGCGGTAAAGCAGCGGGATGAGCGGCAGCTCGATTTCCCGGTAGATTTTCTCCAAACCGTCTTCCTCGATTTTTTTGCGCAAAATCGGCGCGAGCTGAAAAACGAAATCCGCGCGTTCGGTCGTCGAATATTGATTTTCCGTCCAGCCTTCGGGCGTTTCTTCGCGGATGTCTTCGCCCAAAAAACGAAAAGCGAGATTTGGAACGTTGTAATCCGAACGGCTCGAATCAATCAGGTAGGCGGCAATCATCGTGTCTTCTTCGACCGCTTCGGGCTCGATGCCGATTTTTTTCAAAACGGCGAGATTGCATTTGTAATCGTGCGTTACTTTGGCGAGAAAACCGTTCGATAGAATATCGCGAAGCGGCTCGACGGCAGCGTCTGCGCCTTCGGCAAAATTTTCCAAATCGATGTAATACGAAGCGCCCGCGCCGGTCGCAATCGCCACGCCGGGCGGCGGTTTTTTCGCGTATGAATCCGCCTTCGCCGGTGAGCTTGAATCGTCAACCTGAAAGCTCCAATGCTCGGTTTCCCACAAGCGGCGAATCAGTTTGTCCAAATCGGCGCGGGTGTTGATGATGTGATAACGGCGCGGCTGCCGGACGAGCGGTTCGTCGTCGATTCCGTCGAAAAGCGGCGTCGAATCGGCAAACTCGCGCGTCAGGGACGTAAACTCAAGCTCGCGGAAAAGCTGGTAAGCGAGCTTGCGGTTCGGCTCGCGGTGTTTGAGCGCGTCTAAATCAAGCTCAATCGGCACGGCGCAGTGAACCGTCGCCAATTCGATAGATTGGCGGATAATGTCCTGATTGTTTTGCAGGCTCTCGCGGTAGGTTTTATGCGTTACCTCGGCGGCGCGGCGCATCGCTTCTTCCGCCGAGCCGAACTGCTGGACGAGCTTCGTCGCGCCTTTTTCGCCGATGCCGGGCGCGCCGGGAATATTGTCAATCGCGTCGCCCATCAAGCCGAGCAAATCGATAATCTTCGAGGGCGGCACGCCGAATTTATTTTCGACCCACGCTTCGTCGCACCATTCGATGGGCGGGACGGGCGTTTTGCGTTTCACGTTCTGCGAATTCTGCCGCATACAGATAATCAGCGGGTCGCGCACGAGCTGGCACAAATCCTTATCGTTTGAGACGATGACGGTCTGCATATTTTTTTCGGCAACTTTCTGCGCCAAAGTGCCGATAACATCATCAGCTTCAAAACCGTCCATTTTTAAAATCGGAATGTTAAAAGCCTCGCAGACTTTGATGAGATAAGGCATCTGCGAAGATAAATCGTCGGGCATCGCGGCGCGGTTGGCTTTATAGTCGGCAAAACTGTCGTGGCGAAACGTCGGTGTAGCAGTATCAAAAACGGCAGCGATATAATCGGGATTTTCATCGTTTAAAAGTTTGCGAAGCATATTTGTAAAAACAAACACCGCCTGCGTAACTTGTCCCTTCGAGTTGCGAAGCGGCTCCTGGCGCATGCCCATCGGGGCAAAAAAAGCGCGGAAAATATGCGACATTGCATCAATTAGAAATACTCGCTGCGGTTTCGATTCTGTTTCTTTTGCCATTAGGCTTGATAATAAAAAATGACCGCAGCGGATACAAGTTCGCAGAAGTAAATTGCCTGAACTGAAAGCATGTGACATATAATTAAACTCGAATATTTTTTGACAGGCATTTGTGGTTTTGAAGTTTATGCCGAAAGATTTAACCTCCGAATCGTTTGAAAAACTCCTCAAGGCTCTTTCTTCAAATGGGGCAGAGGCGGCGGGACTCTATACAAAATTGCACAAATCGCTGGTCAGATTCTTCCAGTTAAAAGGCATCTCCGAACCCGACAAAGCGGCAGACGAAACAATCGACCGCGTGGCGGAAAAAATCAACAGTCAGGAAGTCGAGAATTTAAAAGGATTTGCCTTCGGCGTCGCGAAATTTGTTTATCTCGAAAAACTGCGCCGCGAGCAAATCGCTCAGCGCGTCGTCGGCGGATTTTATATGAAAACCGCCGCCTATCAAAAACAGGGCGAACACGACGAATTTGAACCCCTGCGCGAATGTTTCGGGAAATTGTATAAAACCGAAAGGGAATTGCTTGTAAGCTATTTTGCCGACCTGGCGGCGGATGAGCTTTCCGCGCATCGTCAAAAAATGGCAGAACGTGCGGAAATCGACCTGAATGCTCTGCGAAACAGAGTTTCGCGTCTGCGGCGACGGCTCGAAGAGTGTATCAAGCAGGGGAATTGAAATTTTTTTCGCGGCTTGCGTGATTTTTACCGGTAAAAACGACACTTATACATAGAGGCTTTTGTGAAAACGATGAGCGACGAACAAATAAAGGCATATTTTCTCGGCAAACTCTCAGAGCCGGAAGCCGAAATTTTTGAAATGGAATGCGCGTCAGATGCGCAGTTGACCGAGCAGGCGCAGATGGTTGAAAGGGAATTAATAGACGATTACCTGCGCGCGAATCTTCCTGCCCCCGACAGAAGTTTGTTTCAAACAAACTATCTGATAACAGATGCGCGGCACGATAAATTGCAGAATGCCGCGCATCTGTGGAAAATTGCCGGAGAATCAGCCGCGCCGGTTGCGGTCGAGCGAGTCTCGCCGTCCCGCTTCTGGCAGACGCTTTTCGGTCGAAACCGCGCCTTTCAACTGTCTTTGGTCTGTCTTTTATTACTGTTCGCACTCTGCGCCGCCGCTTTTTACCGGCAGACTTTAAGCGTCGATAAAATGCAGGTTGCCGAAGTCAGGGATGAGAATCAAGTCCCCGAAACCGAAGATACGGCGGTGCAGACTTCTGCCAATCAAACAATCGAAAATCTGCCCGCCGACAATCCAAATCAGAAACCCGTTTCGCAAGTCACGACCGCGCAAAATAAAGAAAGGGAAAAGGTTTCAAACTCGCCCGCGAAAAATCAGCCTGAGATGAAAACGACTTCAGCGCCTAAAATCGTTAAACCGGCTGCGACTAATTTGGCGACCTTCGTGCTTTTGGCGGGAAGCCTGCGCAGCGAGGGCGAGCAGACGGTGGTAATCGCGCCGAACGTGCAGACGCTGAATTTGCTGCTCAGCCCGTCGGGCGTGGCGAATAACTACAAAATCTACCGCGCAGTTGTCAAAACCGCGAACGAAGAGACGATTTTTACTTCGCCGAATTTGAACGCGCTGAATTTTAAGATTCCGGCAGACAAACTGCAAAACCGAACCTACATAATCTCGCTCGAAGGCTGGAATTCAAAGCAGGAATTTGATTCAATCGCCGATTACACCATCCGCGTTCGCCGCTGAGGCAATCAATTAAAAATTAAGAATAAAGAATATAAGAGCAGGAAATTTCCTGCTCTTATATTCTTATATGGCGGCGCTTACCGCCATTCGCCGTTGAGCGTAAAACCCGACCAAAAGCGCGGATTTTTGAATCGCGGAATTTTTCGCAGTTCGTTTTGCGCCGCGCGCAGTGCTGATGCGGGCGTCTGATTTTCTACGAGCATTTTGCGGTAAAATATCTTCATCAATTCGGCAGTCGCGCGATCTTCAACCTTCCACAAGCTCGACACGACGCCCGACGCGCCGGCGTACATAAACCCGCGCGTCAGACCGACAATTCCTTCGCCGTCGATTTCTTTGCCGAGCGCCGTCTGACACGCCGACAGAACAACCAAATCCGTGTTCAAATGTAAAGAATACAAATCAATCACGCGCAGGAAACCGTTTTGCGAATTGCGTTTTTCGTCGTAGAGCGACAGCACGAGACCAGAGAGTTCCGGGTTTTGCTGGTCGAGAAAACCGTGCGTCGCAAAATGCAGAATGCGATAGGAATTGAAATCGCCGCGCAGGAATTTTTGACGCGAAGCATCGGCGCCGAGTGCGAGAACCGTGCGCTCGGGCGCGAATTTACCGATGGCGCGGGCTTCGACGCCGCTGAACGGCAGGCGCGCCAGTCGTTCGAGCCCGAAATCGCGAAGAACCTGTGCGAGATTGTCTGAATTATCCTTTATCGTCGCGGTTTTCGGACGCGCGGATTTTTCGATGGAAAAACGTTCGTCGTCTTCCTGAAAAATCGGGTCGGCGAAAACCGCGAGCAGCTTTTCGCTCGATTTTTGCCGCCGCGCCTTGTTTTCGCCCTGAAAAACGAGGCTCGAAAACGACGGCGCGTTGACGATTTCGATTGCGGCGGCAAGCGGTTCGTACCCGGCTTCGGGCGCGAGCGTCAGCGCCGAGAAGGGAATTAGCTGAAGTGCGCCGTCGGCAATCACGACCAGCTGTTTGATGTCTTTGAGGTCGGCGGCAACCGGCGCTAAAATTTTGCGGCTTAAGACCTTCGAGCTTTCCGTAATCGTGTCGTCCGTTTTGGCATCGCGGTCGGTGAGTGCCATATAAAATGCGCGGACATCCTCGCCCAAAGCATCTTTTGCCGGCAGCTTGGCGAGCTTGAACGCGTTTTTTCGGATGACGAAGACATAGCTCTGCTGCTCGCCGAGCGCGAATTCCAAAATTGCCGTCTCGTCGTCGAGCAGGTCCTGGGCTTCCGTTAAAGAAAAATCTTTCGGCTGGTTGATTGCCGAAAACTGCGGATTTTTCTGCCGGACATTTTCCTGCAAAATCTGGTATTCGTCGAGCTTTTTATTCAAATCCGCCTCAGCCGCTTTTTGCAGCGCCGGATTTTTGGCGCGCTCAGCTTCGGTGCGTTTCAATTCCGCGGCGGCGACGGCTTCGAGCAAAACCTGCTCTGTGGCGAAAAAATCCTCCGGCGCAAATTCGCTTAAATTCAAGCCGCTCTCGATAAGATTTTCCAGAAGACTGCGCGCGCGGATTTTTTCGTGTGTCTGCCAGGCGCGTTCCAAAAGCCTCACGTCCGCGCTTTTTTCGTAAAGCCGGATAAGCAATTGGATTTCAAGCTCGTAGTATTTTTTCAGAATCGAAAGATAA
>DASWRC010000071.1:0-22514 GCA_036403375.1 Pyrinomonadaceae bacterium | reverse complement strand
AATAGTGGTCAGTGGTCGGTGGTCAGAATTTGGGTTTAACTGACCACCGACCACTGACCACTCACGGAAATATGACAAAAGATATTAAAAAAGTAGTTTTAGCATATTCGGGCGGGCTTGATACATCGGCGATGCTGTTGTGGCTCAAGGAAACTTACGGCTGCGAAGTAATTTGTTATACGGCGGATGTCGGACAGGGCGAAGAGCTTGAGGGTTTGGAAGAAAAAGCCTTAAAAACAGGCGCGTCCAAACTTTACACGGAAGATTTGCGTGAAGAATTCGTCAGGGACTTTGTCTGGACAGCCGTCAAGGCAAACGCGCTTTACGAAGGCGTTTACCTGCTCGGAACTTCCCTGGCGCGCCCGGTGATTGCGAAAAGGCAAATCGAAATCGCGCAAAAAGAAGGCGCGGACGCGGTGGCGCACGGTGCGACCGGCAAAGGCAACGACCAGGTTCGGTTCGAGCTGACCTATTATTCTCTACAACCCGACATTAAAGTCGTCGCGCCGTGGCGGCACTGGGATTTCAAAGGTCGCGCCGATTTGATTGCCTATTGCGCGCAGCACGACATCAACGTCACCGCAACTGCCGAAAAACCGTATTCGATGGACAGAAATCTGATGCACATTTCATACGAGGGCGGAATTTTGGAAGACCCGTGGACGGCGCCGCCCGAGGATATTTTCCTGCTCACGAAATCGCCGGAAAAGGCTTCCGATAAAGCCGAAGAAATCATTCTGACGTTTGAAAAGGGCGAGCCGGTCGCAATTAACGGCGAGCGCTACGGCGCGGTCGATATGCTTTCGAAACTGAATCATATCGGCGGCGAGCACGGCATCGGGCGCGTCGATTTGGTCGAAAACCGTTTCGTCGGCATGAAATCGCGCGGCGTTTATGAAACGCCCGGCGTGACGATTTTGCAGGCGGCGCACCGCGCGCTCGAATCAATCACGATGGACCGCGAAGTAATGCGCCTGCGCGATTCACTCGGCGTAAAATTTGCCGAATCGGTTTATTACGGCTTCTGGTTCGCGCCGGAATTCGAGATTTTGCGCTCGATGATTGAGCAGACGCAGGAAACCGTTTCGGGCGACGTTCGATTAAAGCTTTATAAAGGCAACGTCACGATTCTCGGACGCAAATCGCCCAACTCGCTTTACAAAGAACGCGTCGTGACGTTTGAGGACGACGCGGGCGCATATAACCAGCTCGACGCCGAAGGATTTATTAAATTACAGGCGCTGCGTTTGAGATTGAGAAAGATGGATTAATTTTAGCCGCGGCTGATTTTTTGAGGTATAAGGGAATGATGATTTTAGAAGCAGACAAAATCGGTTCGGCGACTTCGCCGTTGAATTTAAAGAAAGCGGTTGCCGCAGTTTCGGAAAGCACAGCGCCGAAAGCGGGTGATGTCGTGGTCGTGCGCGCGCTGAGCGAATCGGTTACTTACGGCAATCTGGAGCTTCCGAACGGTCGGCTGGCGAAAATCAATCGCAATGACGTTTTGCTCGGCGTGCTTGGCAAACGCCGCGCGCTGAAAGGTTTTGTCGGCGACGTGCCCGAATCGGTCAAGTCGGGCGATAAATTGAATTTGCTCAATATGGGCGGCGTTATCGGCGTCTGTAAAGGGCATCATTCGTCGCTCTCGGACGCGATTGAGGTCGAAGTTCTGGGCATCGCGGCGAAAGAAAACGGCGATGTTTTAAACATCGGCGACAATGCTTTGAAACCGACAGAATCATTGAACGCATCCGCGCCGATTGTCGTGGTTGCCGGAACCTGTATGAATTCCGGTAAAACGGTCGCGGCGACCGAGATTATCAAGCAGGCGAATCACGCCGGTTTGAAGGTTTGCGGCGCGAAAATGTCGGGCGTCGCGGCGCTGCGCGACACGCTGAATATGGAAGACCACGGCGCGTTTCAGACCGCCAGCTTTCTCGATTGCGGTCTGCCTTCGACGGTCGATTACGGCGATTTGTCGCCGGTCGCAAAGGCGATTTTGAATCATCTCAATTCGTTCGAGCCCGATTTAATCGTCGTCGAATTAGGCGACGGCATCGTCGGCGGCTACGCGGTCGATTCGGTTTTGAAGGACGCGGAGATTAAAGCGGCGATTTCTTCGTTCGTCTTTTGCGCGTCGGATTACGTCGGCGTCGTCGGCGGCATGGCGGTTCTGCAAAATCTCGGCATCGAAATCGACGTTATCGCCGGTTCGGTAACGGATTCGCAGATGGGCGAAGATTTTGTCGAGGAGCAATACGGCTTGCTGGCTGGAAACGCGCGGCGCAACGGTTTGCGATTATTTGAAATGGTCAGCGCAAGCTGCCGGACATTCGATTTTGCTCTGGCGAGTTGATAATCTTTATGGAAACCACGAAACAACACGAAAAAACGCGAAAATATTTTAGTGTAGTTTCGTGTTATTTCGTGGTTTGAAATTTATGGCGCAGTGGCAAATTGAAATTTTTGAAGAAAACGCGGCTGTGCTGCCGGAATATGAAAAGATTTCGATAGCCTTTACGGTTAAAACCGTATTCAGCGTCGAGCTTGTCGAAAACGGTTTAGGCGGCGTCAGATTGATTGAAGAAACGCTCGAAAAACCGTTTTTAAAAGATTACGACGAGCATGAGACCGAAAGACCTTCGCACTGGGCGGAAAGGTTCGATATTTCAAATTGGGGATTTTTCACGGCGTTTGACGGCGCAAAACGGGTCGGCGCGGCGGCAATCGCGCTGAAAACGCCGGAAATATTTAAGCTCGACGGGCGCGAAGACTCGGCTTGTTTGTGGGACTTGCGCATCGCGCCCGAACATCGCGGCAAAGGTATCGGAAAACGGCTCTTTGCTCATGCGGTTAATTGGTCGAAAGAAAAAGGCTGCCGTTTATTGATGGTTGAAACACAAAACGTCAATGTTCCGGCGTGCCGTTTTTATGCCCGTCAAGGCTGTAAACTGGGCGCGGTTAATAGATTTGCTTATCCCGAATTTATGAACGAAATCCAGTTGGTTTGGTATCGGAATTTATGAAACAGTCAATCGCGCACATCGCGCTGGTCGTCGGCGATTACGACGAAGCGATTCGGTTTTATACCGAAAAGCTCGGCTTTGAATTAATCGAAGACACGCCGCAGACGGAAACCAAACGCTGGGTTCTGGTCGCGCCGAAAAATTCCGAAGGCTGTCAATTACTGCTCGCAAAAGGCGTCGGCGACGAGCAAACCGGCAGAATCGGCAACCAAACCGGCGGGCGTGTTTTTCTGTTTCTAAGAACCGACGATTTTTGGCGCGATTACAACGAATATTTATCGAAAGGCGTCAAATTCGTCCGCGAACCGAAAACCGAAGATTACGGAACGGTCGCCGTTTTCGCGGATTTATACGGCAATCTTTGGGATTTAATCGAGTTTAGTAAAAAGTAATGAGTAACGAGATTTTTCCGATTCACGAAAGCCCGAATGTTTTTTTTTCATGGCTGAAAAAGATGAGCGAGAAGTTATGGGAAAGCATCGAAATCAAGCGTGGGATTTACGGTTTTCAAACTCAAAAAGGCACGAAATGGCTCGACGGTTTATCGGAAGTGGAAATTAAAGAATTTGAATCGGAAGTTGGTTTTCAATTCCCTGAAATTTATAAATTTTATCTACGAAACATGAACGGGACGGACAAACCCGCAAAGAATATTTACGGCAACGAAGAAACTGTCGGATTCTCTCCGAACTTTTTTTCTTATCCGCGAGATTTGAAAATTATCAGAGACCGAATCAATTGGATTTACGATGAATTTTTAGTTGATGAGGAAGTTGTAAAACGTCAAAGAATTCCTCATATCATTCCAATCGTCAGCCATCGTTTCTTGGTTGCCGATAATTGTGCTGAAAACCCTGTTTTGTCAATGTTTGGAAAAGACGTAATTGTTTATGCGCCAAATCTTCAATTTTTTTTAGTCGCCGAAATATTCCGTGACGGAGCAATAATTCCGACCAATTTGAATTACGAAATTAAGTTCTGGCTTGACGAAAATTTAGAATTTTTGAATGAATAACAATATGACAGAGAAAATAAAAATCGCAATCTTCGGCGGCTCTGGCTACGGCGGCAGCGAGCTTTTGCGGATTCTGCTGTTTCACCCGAACGCCGAAATCACGCTGGTCACGGCAAACGAGCACGCCGGAAAAGCGGTCGGCGAAGTACACAAAAATCTGTTCGGTTTGACGGATTTACGGTTTGAAAAAGCGCCCGAAAATTTATCAATGCTGAATGGTATTGATGTCGCGTTTTTCGCACTGCCGCACGGTCAGGCTTTGAGCCAAATTCCGAATTTGCCGCGAAACGTGAAAATCATTGACCTTTCGGGCGATTTTCGGATAAACGACGCGGATATTTTCAAACAATTTTACAAGCTCGAACACACCGCGCAGGATTTGCAGAAACAGTTCATTTACGGCTTGACCGAAACTAACCGCGAGCGTATAAAACAGGCAAATTACATTGCCAATCCGGGCTGTTTCGCGACCGCGACATTGCTGGCGCTCGCGCCGATGGTTAAAAGCGGACTTTTGACGGGAAAAATCATCGTTGACGCGAAAACCGGCTCGTCGGGTTCGGGCGCGAAAGCGGCGGCGAACACGCATCACCCGCAGCGCATGAACTCGTTTTACGCCTACAAACCGTTTACGCATCAACACGTTCCCGAAATCGAGCAGCATCTCGGCGAAGTCGGCGAATTCCCGCACGATTTCGTTTTTATGACGCACTCGCTGCCCGTCGCGCGCGGCATTTTCGCGTCCTGTTACCTGGAAACGACCAATCTTTTGACCAATGAAGACGTAAAACATATCTACGAGCTTTTTTACAAAGATTCATTTTTCGTCCGGATTGTCGAAAACTCGCCCGACATCAACTGGGTAAAAACGACTAATTTCTGCGACCTCGCCGCGCACTCGAACGGCAGGCAAATCGTCGTGTTTGCGGCACTCGACAACCTCGTCAAAGGCGCTGCCGGTCAAGCCGTGCAGAATATGAATTTGATGTTCGGTCTGGACGAAAAAACCGGTTTGGTTCTGGTCGGCACAAATCCCTGAAATTTTTCGCCGCGAAATCCACGGTTTATCGGCGGCTGATTTTTCGCTAAAATAAGTTTATGAGTACAGATTTTGAAAACGGACATGACTCTTTAACCGACGAAACGCGCGCGAATCTGAAAAATCTGAGCAAGGCGATGCTGCGGCTTCATAAAACTCTGCTCGATGCGGCAAAGCTCGAATACGAGGCGATAAACGGACGTATCGCGAACGTCAACCAGTATTTTCAACTCGTCATCGACGACCCGCACTTTGCATGGCTGCGAAAGATTTCTTCGCTCATCGCGCTGATTGACGAAGCTGTTTCCGTGCGTCGTCCGGCAACCGAAGCGGAAGCGCAGGGACTTTTTAACGAAGCCAAGCTTCTGCTCAATTTTCAGGACGCCGACGCCGGCTTTAACGACAAATTTCAGAGGGCGCTGCAATCAAACACCGACGCCGTCTTAAATTACAACGACACGTTGAATTTCACGAATCCGAAATGAGCGAAACAGTCAAAATCAGAACTGCGCGCGCCGAAGACGCGGCAAACTTAGCCCGTATTGCATGGAAAAGTTTCTACGACGCCTTTGCCGACCATCCGAAAAACGCGCCCGAAGATTTGAAAAGCTACATGGACGAAGCTTTTACCGAAAGCGCGCTGGCGGCGGATTTGGCGGACGCGGACGTGATTTATTTTGTCGCCGAAATCGGCGATGCGACGGTCGGTTATGTGAAGCTAAAACAAAACTCGCGCGAAGACTGCACTTCGGGCGACAACCCGCTTGAGCTGTGCCGGCTTTATTCGGTCAGCGATTACATCGGCAAAGGCATCGGCAAAGCCTTAATGCTGCAAAGCCTGGAGTTTGCTAAAGAAAACAAACACGATTTTATGTGGCTCGGCGTCTGGGAATACAACTTCCGCGCGCAGGAGTTTTACAAAAAATTCGGCTTCGAAAAATGCGGCGAGCATATTTTCCAACTCGGCTCAGACCCGCAGACGGATTGGGTTTTTGAGAGAAAAATTTAACGCAAAAGGCGCAAAGATGCTGAAGGCGCAGGGAAATTAATTCAAAAAAACTTTGCGCCTTTGCTGCTTTGCGCCTTTGCGTTGAAAAATTCTGAGCGTTAAAAATTTTATGAACTTTACGGAAATAGAAAATTTAGAAGAACGGTTTCAGGTCGCGACCTACGCGAAGATGAACATTGCCGTCGAAACCGGCAAAGGCTCATGGATTTGGACGAGCGAGGGCGAAAAATATCTCGACCTTTACGGCGGGCACGCCGTCTGCGCGACCGGTCACGCGCACCCGCACGTCGTCGCAGCATTGAAGGAACAAGCCGAAAAAGTTTTGTTTTACTCGAACCTCGTCTATTCGGAAATTCGCGCACGCGCGGCGGAAAAGCTCGTGGCAGTCGCGCCCGCAACTTTAACAAAAGCGTTTTTCTGCAATTCCGGCACGGAAGCCAACGAGAATGCGATGCGGATGGCGCGTTTCGCGACCGGACGCGAAAAGGTAATAACTTTTTCCGGCGGCTTTCACGGTCGCACGGCTGATTCGATTTCCGCGACGTTTTTAGGGAAATATCGCGAAATCGGCAAACCGAACGTGCCCGGACACGTCGCCGCCGAATTCGGCAGCATCGAATCCGTCCGCGGGCTTGCCGATACGGAAACCGCTGCCGTCATGCTCGAACCGATTCAATCGATGGCTGGCGTTTCGGAAGCCGCGCCGGAATTTTTTCGCGGCTTGCGGGAAATCTGCGACGAACACGGGATTATGTTGATTTTCGACGAAGTGCAAACCGGCGTCGGACGTACCGGAAACTGGTTTTTCGGCGGAAGCGGGCTGGCGGATTTCGTTGAACCCGACATTATTTCGCTCGCCAAGTCGCTCGGCAGCGGCGTCCCGGTCGGCGCTTGTCTCGTCAACGAAAAAGTTTCCGCCAATATCAAAACCAACGATTTAGGCACGACGTTCGGCGGCGGAATGCTGGCGATGGCGGCGGTTCTGGCAACACTCGAAGCCATCGAAACGGACAAAATGCGCGAGAATATTGCGGACATCGAAAATTATCTGCGCGCTCGCTTAAAGGAAATCGAAGAAGTGGTCGCCGTCCACGGCAAAGGCGGGCTAATCGGCATCGAGTTTGCCGAAAACTGCAAATCATTTCACGCTAAATTACTCGAAAACAAAATAATTACCGGCACATCGAGCAATCCGAAAGTTCTCCGGTTACTGCCGCCGCTGTGCGTCAAAAGAGAAGAAATCGACCTGTTTATCGACGCTTTAAGAAATTAATTTTTTGATAAACTCTAATGTCTGCCTAATTCGCCTTCGCCGAACGCAGGAATTTATCGACGCTCTGCGCGGCTTTCCGACCGTCGGCGATTGCCCAGACGACGAGGGATTGCCCGCGTTCGCAATCGCCTGCCGCAAAGATTTTCTGGGCGGATGTCCGTTTATTTTCGTCCGTCCGAATAGTTCCGTTGCCGTTGAGCGAAACGCCCAAATCTGCAAACAATTTCGCTTTTTCGACGCCGGTGAAACCCATTGCCAGAAACACGTTTTCGGCTTTCCAGATTTTTTTCGTGCCTTTGATTTCCGCTAATTTTCCGTCTTTCCATTCGACCTCGACGGTTTCCACGCCGCGCAGATTTCCCTCGCGGTCGCCGACGAATTTTTTGGTCATAATACAGTATTCGCGCGGGTCTGCACCGAAAACCGCTTTTGCTTCTTCCTGCCCGTAATCGGTCTGAAACGTGCGCGCGCGGGCAAGCCAGCTTTCGTGCGTGTAAACTTTTTCGGCGGGCGGCGGCATAATTTCAAACTGCGTGACGCTGCGGCAGCCGTGACGAATCGACGTCGCGATGCAATCGGTTCCCGTATCGCCGCCGCCGATGACAATGACTCGTTTGTCTCTAACGTCGATAAATTCGCCGCTCGCGGGTGATGAATCGAGCAGGTTTTTCGTGTTTTTCAGCAGAAATTCCATCGCCGGGTGAATTCCCCGCAAATGTCTGCCTTCGACCGGCAAATCGCGCGGCGCGGTCGCGCCCAGAGCGAGCACGACCGCGTCGAAATCGCGTTTCAACTCTTCTGCCGTCACGTCTTCGCCGACTTTTAACGCGGTGCGAAATTCGACGCCTTCCTCGCGCATTAAGTTTACGCGCCGCGTGACGAGCCGTTTATCGAGTTTCATGTTCGGAATGCCGTACATCAAAAGCCCGCCGATACGGTCGTCGCGCTCGAAAACCGTTACGCGATGCCCGAACCGGTTAAGCTCGTCGGCGCACGCCAGTCCTGCCGGACCGGAACCGATAATCGCGATTCTTTTGTTTGTGCGCGCGACGGGCGGGTTCGGCGCAAGCCAGCCTTCCGCAAAGGCGCGGTCGATTATCGAAACTTCGATTTCCTTTATCATCACCGGTTCTTCCGAAATGCCGAGAACGCACGACGATTCACACGGCGCGGGACAAACTCTGCCTGTAAATTCGGGGAAATTATTGGTCGAAGCCAGAGATTTATAGGCTTCAAACCATTTTCCGCGATAAACGAGGTCGTTCCATTCGGGAATCAGATTTCCCAGAGGGCAGCCGACGTTTGCGCCTTCAAAAGTCGCGCCCGTATGACAGAAAGGGATTCCGCAATTCATACAGCGCGCGCCCTGTTTTTTGAGTTCCGATTCGGGTAAAGAAGTGTGAAATTCGTCCCAGTTCAGGATGCGCGACTGCGGAGACCGTAAAATCGGCAAGCTGCGCTGGAATTCAATAAATCCGGTCGTTTTTCCCATCAGATTAATCCCTCCATAAACGCCTCGAATTCAGCTTCTTCTTTTGAAAAACCCGCAGTTACGAACCGGCGCTGCGCGAGCGTGATTTTTTCGTAATCGACCGGAATCACGCGCACGAATTTTGCCAGATTTTCTTCCCAGCCAAGCAAAATCTGCGTCGCAATCCGGCTTTCGGTTAATTCGACGTGGCGAAAAATCCGGTCTTTCACGAATTCGATTTCGCTTTCGGATTCAATTTTGCCGAGTCTCACCATTTCCGTATTGCAAAGCGCCGGGAACGTGCCGCTCTCGTCATAAACATACGCCACGCCGCCCGACATGCCGGCGGCGAAATTCTTGCCGGTTTTGCCTAAAACAATCACGCTTCCGCCGGTCATATACTCGCAGCCGTGGTCGCCGACGCCTTCGATAACGGCGACGATTCCGCTGTTGCGCACGGCAAAGCGCTCGCCGCCGATACCGGAAATAAACGATTCTCCGCCCGTTGCGCCGTAAAAGGCGGTATTGCCGACGATGATATTTTCGTGCGATGCAAAATCGGCTCGTTTCGGCGGAAAGACGACGATTTTGCCGCCCGAAAGACCTTTTCCGATATAATCGTTCGCATCGCCTTCAAGGGTCAGGCTGACGCCTTTGGGCAAAAACGCGCCGAAGCTCTGTCCGGCGGAACCCGTGAATTTCAGATTTATCGTTTCATCCGGCAAGCCGTCGGCGCCGAACGCGCGGGAAATTTCGCTGCCGAGAATCGTTCCCGTCGCGCGGTCGGTGTTTTTAATTTCAAGTTCCGCACGAACCTTCTGCCATTTTTCAAGCGCCGGACGACAGAGTTCTAAAAGAATCGATTTGTCGAGCGTTTTTTCAAGCTCGTGATTTTGCGCGATTTGCTGGAAACGCCCGTATTCGTCCGGCACTTCCGGCTGATGCAGAATCGCCGAAAAATCGATTTTCCCCGCCTTGCCGTCGATTTCTTTGGCTTCCAAACGGTCCGTCCGACCAATCATTTCGTCGATGCGGCGAAACCCGAGTTCCGCCATCAGCTCGCGAACTTCCTGTGCGACAAAACGCATAAAATTAACAACAAAATCCGCGCTGCCCGAGAATTTTTCCCTGAGCTTCGGATTTTGTGTCGCCACCCCGACCGGACAGGTGTTGAGATGGCAAACGCGCATCATGACGCAGCCCAAACTGACGAGCGGCGCGGTTGAAAAACCGAATTCTTCAGCGCCGAGCATTGCCGCAATCACAACATCGCGCCCGGTTTTCAGCTGCCCGTCGGTTTCGAGCCGCACACGGCTGCGAAGATTATTTAAAAGCAAAGTTTGATGCGTTTCCGCCAAGCCGATTTCCCACGGCGTTCCGGCGTGTTTCAGGCTCGTCAAAGGCGATGCGCCCGTTCCGCCGTCGTAGCCGCTGATTAAAATAACGTCCGCTTTGGCTTTGGCAACGCCCGCCGCAATCGTTCCGACACCGGCTTCCGAAACGAGCTTGACGCTGATGCGCGCGGTTTGGTTGGCGTTTTTCAAGTCGAAAATAAGCTGCGCCAAATCTTCAATCGAATAAATATCGTGATGCGGGGGCGGCGAAATCAACCCGACGCCGGGCGTCGAATGCCGCGTTTTGGCAATCCAGGGGTAAATTTTATTGCCCGGAAGCTGCCCGCCTTCGCCCGGTTTGGCACCCTGCGCGATTTTGATTTGGATTTCTTCGGCGCTGACCAGATAATGACTCGTCACACCGAAACGCCCGCTCGCGACCTGTTTGATTTTGCTTTTCCGGCTGTCGCCGTTCGGCAAAGGCTCGAACCTTTCGGCGTCTTCGCCGCCTTCGCCCGTGTTGCTTTTGCCGCCCAGACGATTCATCGCAATCGCCAGAGTTTCGTGCGCTTCGCTTGAAATCGAGCCGTATGAAACCGCGCCGGTTTTAAAGCGTTTGACGATTTCCTCGACCGGCTCGACATCTTCGACCGGCACGCTTTGCCGGTTTTCCTTAAACTTTAAAAGCGAGCGCAGCGTTGCCTGGTTCGTCTCCTGCTCGTTTATCAGCCGGGTGTATTTTTTAAAGGTCGCGTAATCGCCGCTGCGCGTCGCCTTTTGCAGAGTGTGAACGGTTTCGGGATTGAAAAGATGAAATTCGCCCGTCTTGCGCCATTGATAATCGCCGCCCACGTCGAGCAAATCGGCTTCGCGCGTTCGGAAAAAGGCTTTTTCGTGTCGCGCGAGCGCTTCTTCGGCGATTTCGTGCAGACCTATTCCGCCGATTCGTGAAGGCGTGCGCGTGAAATATTTTTCGATGACGTCTTCCGCAATTCCTAACGCCTCGAAAATTTGCGCGCCCGTGTAGCTGCGAATCGTTGATATGCCCATTTTTGAGCAGATTTTGACGACGCCTTTATTCACCGATTTAACGTAATTTCTGACCGCCGCGCTTTCGTCGATTTCCCAGATTCCCTGTTTTATACGGTCGCTGATGGTTTCAAACGCGAGATAAGGATTTATTGCCGTCGCGCCATAGCCGAGCAGCAGCGCGAAATGATGAATCTCGCGCGGTTCACCCGATTCCAGAACAAAGCCGACCTGCGTGCGCGTACCTTCGCGCGTCAGGTGATGATGAATCGCCGAAACCGCCAATAGTGCCGGAATCGCCACGCGGTATTCGCTCATCTGCCGGTCGGACAAAATAAAAAGGTCGTAGCCGCCCGCCACCGCCTGGCTCGTCTGATGACACAGGGTTTCTAAAGCCCACTCCAAACCCTGTGCGCCGTGCTCGCGGTCGAAAAGCATCGGAATCGTGATTGAACGAAAGCGCGATTTCCCCCAAACGCTGTCCGAATCGCCCAAATACCGCAATTTTTCGAGTTCTTCGTTGGTTAAAATAAAAGAGTTCAGACGAATGTGATGAGCGGCTTCGGGCGACGGCTCAAAGAGATTGTCGTCGCGCCCGATCATCGTTTCGGTCGAGGTCACAAGCTCTTCGCGAATCGCGTCAATCGGCGGATTCGTGACCTGCGCGAAAAGCTGTTTGAAATAATTGTACAGAAGCTGCGCCCGGCTGGATAAAACCGCCGGCGGCGTATCGTTGCCCATCGACCCGACGGCTTCGGCACCGCCGACCACCATCGGCTGCAAAACCATCCGCAATTCTTCTTCCGTATAGCCGAACGCGCGCTGGCGCTGCAAAATAGTTTCGTGATTCGGCTGGTGCGTAAACGACGGTTTCGGCAAATCGTTGATATGAATCTGCTGCTCGTTAATCCATTCGCGATAAGGCTTTTCATTCGCGATTTTTTCTTTTATTTCTTCGTCCGCGACGATTCTTCCCTGCCTCGTGTCAACCAGAAACATTTTTCCGGGCTGAAGTCTGCCTTTCTGCAAAACATTTTCCGGCGCGACATCGAAGACCCCGACTTCGGACGCCATCACGACCAGACCGTCTTTCGTCACCGTGTAGCGCGACGGGCGAAGCCCGTTTCTATCCAGAACCGCGCCGATAATCTCGCCGTTCGTAAAGGTTATCGAAGCAGGACCATCCCACGGTTCGAGCAGCGCCGAGTGAAATTCATAAAACGCACGTTTTGCGTCGGTCATTTTATTTGCTTCCGACAGCGGTTCGGGAATCATCATCATTATGCCGTGCGGCAGGTCGCGCCCGGCAAGATGGAGCATTTCGAGCGCATTGTCGAACGCCCCTGAATCGCTGACGTAAGCGTCTAAGATACTTAAAGTCCTGGAAAAATCATCGCCGAAGAGGCTCGATTTCAAACGCTGTTCGCGGGCGTACATCCAGTTGACATTGCCGCGCAGAGTGTTGATTTCGCCGTTGTGCGCGATGTATCGAAGCGGCTGCGCGCGATTCCAGTTCGGGAAAGTATTCGTCGAAAAACGCGAATGAACGACCGCAAGCCCCGTTTCGAACGCCAAATCGTTGAGGTCCAGATAAAACGTCGCGAGCTGTCCGGTCGTCAGCATTCCCTTGTAAATTATTGTTTTGGTCGAAAGTGACGAAACGTAAAACTGTTCGTCAAAGATTGGATTTTCGCGCGTCAGAAGCTCTTTCGTCCAGCGCCGAGTGACGTAGAGTTTGCGCTCAAAATGCTCGCGGTCGCCGATTTTGTGGGTTTTTCCGATAAACGCCTGGCGGATAAACGGCTGCGCTTTTTTGGTCGATTCGCCTAAATTCCAGTTATTCGTCGGCACATCGCGCCAGCCTAAAACCTGCAAATCGTGTTCGGCGGCGACGCGTTCGAAAGTCTTCTCGCAATGCTCTCTCGCGTTTGAATCCTGCGGCAGAAAAAACATTCCGGCGGCGTATTCACCGGCTTCAGGCAAAATTATGTGCAATCTTTCACATTCCCGCGCAAAAAATTTATGCGGTATCTGCGTCAGGATTCCCGCACCGTCGCCCGTCGCTTCTTCCGCCCCGCTCGCGCCGCGATGATGCATGCGAACGAGGCACTCAATCGCGATTTTGAGAATCTTGTGCGATTTCTGACCATTCAGGTCAGCCACAAAACCAACGCCGCAGGAGTCGTGCTCAAAATCCGAATTGTATAAGCCGCTTTTCATCCAAATTCAAAAATTATGTCTACAAATTATGAAGCGAATAAATTTATAACATATATTTTGAATTTCTCAAATATTTTCGGAGAATTTTTTAACGCAAAAGCGCTCGGCGCCTTTGCGTTAAAAAATTCTTAAATTTTCGCCGCGCGAATAATATCGGCAAAAACGCCTGCCGCCGTCACGTCGGCGCCCGCGCCCGCGCCTTTGACGACGAGCGGCAAATCGGCGTAACGATTCGTATAAAATAAAACGGCATTGTCTTTGCCGGAAAGATTGGCAAAATTATGCGCCGCGTCGATGCTTTGCAAACCGACCGACGCTTTGCCGTTATTAAACGAAGCGATGTATTTCAGGATAAGTCCCTTGTTCAGGGCGTTTTCCAGCAGGTCGCGAAAATAGCTTTCGTGCTTTTCCATCTCTTCGTAAAAATCTTCGACGCCTCCCTTGAGACAAGTCTCGGGCAAAAATCCGGCGTTTTCAATATCCGCCATTTCGAGCTTGAATCCGGCTTCGCGCGCTAAGATTAAGATTTTTCGCGCAACGTCCGTGCCGCTCAAATCGAGTCGCGGGTCGGGTTCCGTATAGCCTTCGGTTTGCGCCTGTCGAACGACTGAAGAAAACGAACGCGAGCCGTCGTAATTGTTAAAAACAAAATTCAAAGTTCCCGACAAAACGGCTTCGATGCGATTGATTTTATCGCCGCTCCGCGTCAAATCGTTCAAAGTATTGATAATCGGAAGTCCCGCGCCGACGTTGGTTTCAAACAGAAAATTGGCACTGTATTCGCGCGCTAAATTTTTCAGATTCCGGTAATTTTCGTAAGCGCTCGATGCCGCGACTTTGTTGCAGGCGATGACCGAAACCGATTTTTCCAGAAGTTTCGGATAAATTTCGACGACCTCGGCGCTCGCCGTCAAATCCACAATAATCGAGTTGCGCAGGTTTTTTTCGATTATCAAATCCGCAAAGCTGTCTGCATCGGAATCAACTCCCGAATTTGTGATTTGAGATTTGAAACCGCTTAAATCAATTCCTTCTTCGTCAAAAACCGATTTGCGGCTGTTCGCCAAACCGACGACGCGAAGATTCAGGTTCATCTGCTCGGCGATAAAATCTTTCTGCTGTTCGAGCTGCGACAGCAGGCGGCTGCCGACCGTTCCGACACCGACGATAAAAAGATTTATCTGCCGTTTACCGTCCGAGAAAAATTCCTCGTGCAAGGAATTGACCGCCTTTCGAACGTCCTTCGATTCGATAATCGCGGAAATATTTCTTTCCGAAGACCCCTGCGCGATGGCGCGGATGTTGACGCCCTGCGCGCCGAGCGCGGCGAACATTTTGCCCGAAATTCCGGTGTGATTGCGCATATTGTCACCGACCAGCGCGAGACAGGAAAGACCGTTTTCAACCTGCAGCGGCTCGATTCGCCCGACCGCGATTTCGTATTCAAATTCCTTATCGACGACCGTTTTCGCAAGCGTGCCGGATTTTTCCTCGACGGCGACGCAAATCGAATGCTCCGAAGAGCTTTGGGTAATCAATATGACGTTGATTTGGGCACGCGAGAGCGCGTCGAAAAGACGTTTTGAAAACCCGGGAATTCCGACCATTCCGGAGCCTTCGAGGCTTAAAATCGAGATTTTATCGATACTCGTAATGCCGCGAATGATTTCTTTTTTGTCAGCGACTTCCGCTTCGATGAGGGTTCCGTAATCGGCGGGCGCGAACGTATTTTTGATAAAAATCGGAATATTTTTCTGCAAAACCGGTTGAATCGTCGGCGGGTAAATAACTTTTGCGCCGAAATGCGAAAGCTCCATCGCCTCGCGGTAGGTGATTTGCGGAATCTGCCGGATGTTGCGAACAATACGCGGGTCAGCGGTCATCATTCCCGAAACGTCGGTCCAGATTTCCAAAACTTCCGCGTCCAGCGAAGCCGCTAAAATCGCGCCCGTGTAATCCGACCCGCCGCGACCGAGCGTCGTCGTGATGCCCTCCGCATCCGAAGCGATAAACCCGGGCAAAACCGTAAGATTTGCGATTTGCGATTTGCGATTTGCGATTTGACCGTCGAAAAACTCTCTGATTTGAAGGTTAGTTTTCTCAAAATCTACTGCCGCGAAACCGTAGTTGGAATCGGTGCGAATAAGTGCGCGCGTGTCTTTCCAGACGTTTTCGATGCCGCGCGCATTAAATTTCGACGAAACGATTTTCGTCGAGAGAATTTCGCCCAAACTGACGATTCTGTCCAGCGTTCTCGTTGAAAGCTCGCGCAAAAGATAAACGCCTTCGCAGATGCTTTTAAGCTCGTTGACGCGGTTTTCGATGAAATCGAACACGCCGTCCTGCGAATTCTCGCCGAGTAATTTTCGAGCGGCGAGCAGGTGTTTCGTCTCGATATCCTTGATTTTCGGGCGAAACGAATCGTCGCCCCGTTCGGCGGTTTTCGCCGCGTCAATCAAAGCGTCGGTCGTGCCCTGCATTGCCGATAAGACGACGGCGCAAACATCCGTCTCGATCGCTTTTGCGACAATCTCGACAACTTTTTCGATATTTTCGGCACTTCCCACGGAAGAACCGCCAAATTTCAAAACTTTCATATGATTTTTGCCGCGGATAAACGCGGATGAACGCGGATTTTTATTAATATTTTTATTCGCGAAATCCGCGTTTATCCGCGGCTAATAATTATTTAATTTTGCTCAACAGAATCTCTCTCAAATCTTCGTAATTCGCTTCAATCTCGACGCTTTGTTTCGGTCGCGAAAATAAATCTTTCACCGAATCGGGCACGTCGCCCGAGGTTCCGACGATTTTTTCCACCGAATCGAATTTTACAGGGTGCGCCGTTTCGAGAAAAAATCCTTTTTTGCCGGGATTTTTTTCGAGGTATTTGCAAAGCGCGTAAAAACCGACCGCGCCGTGCGGGTCTAAAACATAGCCGTATTTTCGGTAAACTTCACGCATCGTCCCGGCGGTCGTTTCGTCCCCTACGCTGACGGCTTCCATTTTTTCTTTGAGATTCAAATAATCGTTATCAAAAATTTCCAGAATCCGCACAAAATTTGAAGGATTTGCAACGTCCATCGCGTTTGAAAGGGTTGCGACTGACGATTTGACCTGCATTTTTCCCGTTTCCAACAATTGCGGAATCACGTCATTCGCGTTCGTCGCCGCGATAAATTTTTCGCACGGTAATCCCGAAACATGCGCCAAAATTCCGGCGCAGATGTTGCCGAAATTTCCGCTCGGAACACAGATTACCGGATTTGCGATTTGTGATTTGCGATTTGCGAGCTGGTTTTGCCACTGCTGCAGCGCGTAAAAATAATAAAACTGCTGCGGCAGCCAGCGGGCAATGTTTATCGAATTTGCCGATGTCAGAAATACTCGTTTCTTTAATTCCTCATCCGCCAGAGCGGTTTTCGCTAAAGCCTGACAATCGTCGAATGTTCCCGCAACTTCAAATGCAGAAATGTTTTTGCCGAGCGTCGTGAGCTGCAATTCCTGAATGCGCGAAACTTTATCCTTCGGGTAAAGAATGACGACTTCGACTCCTTCGATATCGTAAAAACCGTTTGCCACCGCGCCGCCCGTATCGCCCGAAGTCGCGACGATAACGATTGTTTTTTCCTCCTGTCTTTCAACGGAAAAATAACGCAGACAGCGACTCATAAAACGCGCGCCGACGTCTTTAAAGGCGAGCGTCGGTCCGTGAAAAAGTTCGAGCGCGGCGATATCTTCGGTTATTTGGACGAGCGGAAAATCGAAGTTGACGGTTTCGGCGCAGATTTGAAAAAGTTTATCGTCCGTAATCTCTTCGCCGACAAACGGTTTGATAACTTCAAAAGCGATTTGCTCTTTCGTTTTGTCAGCAAACGCGCGCCAAAAATCGGCGGAAAGCGTCGGGATTTGTTCGGGAAAATATAACCCGCGGTCGCCGGGCTGACCTTTCAGAGTCGCTTCGCGGAAACTGGCGTGAGCCGACTCGCGGTTTGTGCTAAAGTATTTCATTCGATTTTGGCGATTGATTTCGGGTTTGTTTTTTGAGCAATATTCCCAAACGATTTATCATAATAGAATTTTAGTTTTTGCTAAAGTTGAATAATCAAGATTTATGAAAGAAATTACGGTTCTTGCGCCGGCGACGGTCGCCAACGTCGTCTGCGGTTTCGATTGTCTCGGATTCGCGCTGGAAAATCCGTGTGACGAAATGACCGTCCGTTTGACCGGCGAAAGAGAGGTTAAAATCAGGCACGCGGACGATTTCAATTTACCGACCGAGCCCGAAAAGAACATCGCCGGTGTCGCGCTTCTCGCGATTTTGGATGAAATAGAGGAAGACATCGGCTTTGAAGTCGAAATCAAAAAGCGCATCAAACCCGGCAGCGGAATCGGTTCGTCGTCGGCAAGCGCGGTCGGCGCGGTGGTCGCCGCCGATAAGCTTCTCGGAGAGCGATTTTCAAAGCTCGAACTTGCCGAATTTGCGATGAAAGGCGAGCAGGTCGCATCCGCGGGACGCCACGCCGACAATGTCGCGCCGTGTCTTTTCGGCGGCTTTACGCTCGTCCGCTCGGTCGAGCCGCTCGATATTGTCACGCTCGATTTTCCGCAGCTCTTTGTTACGGTCATTCACCCGCAAATCGAAATCAAAACCTCGGAAGCGCGAAAAATTCTGCCGACCGAAATTCCGCTCAAAAGCGCGATTCAAGGTTGGTCGAACGTCGGCGCGCTGGTTGCCGCTTTGTCGAAAGGCGATTATGCGTTATTAGCGCGCGGTTTGGAGGATTTTATCGTCGAGCCGGTTCGCAAAAAGCTGATTCCGCATTTCGACGCGCTCAAAACTGCGAGTTTGGACGCGGGCGCGCTGGGCGGCGGAATCTCCGGTTCGGGTCCGAGCGTTTTTATGCTTTCCGATACACCGGAAACGGCGCGTCGCGTTGAAAATGCGATGCGCGAAATTTACGCCGCAACGGAAATCGATTTTAATATCTATGTGTCGCCGATAAATAAGACGGGCGTAAAAATTTTGGACAAGTAAATTTTAACAATGAACGAGACGGTTTTTCTTTTTGACGTTGATAACACGCTGCTTGACAACGACCGCGTGACGGCGGATTTGCGCCGCTTTCTTGAAAAAGAAGTCGGGCTTAAAAGGTGTGACCGCTACTGGCAGATTTTTGAAGATTTGCGCGCGGAGCTCGGTTATGCCGATTATTTGGGAGCGCTTCAGCGTTACCGCGTCGAGCATCCGTACGATTCGCATCTGTTGGCGGTTTCCACGTATCTTGTGAATTACCATTTCGCCAATCGCCTTTTTCCGAACTCATTGGATGCGCTCGAACACTGCAAAAAACTCGGCAAAGTCGTGATTTTAACCGACGGCGACGTTGTTTTCCAACCGCGAAAAATCGAGCGCTCGGGACTTTTCGAAGCCGTCGAAGGCAATATTTTGATTTACATTCACAAGGAAAAAGAACTGGCGGACGTCGAGCGCCGCTATCCGGCGGAAAAATACGTGATGGTCGATGATAAGCTCCGAATCTTAACCGCAATCAAAGAAATCTGGCGCGAGCGTGTAACGACCGTTTTTCCGCGTCAGGGTCATTACGCTTTTGACGCGCATGAAATTGCAAAATACCCGGCGGCGGATGTTACGATTGGAAGAATCGGCGATTTATTGAATTTTAATTCCGAACGGCTAATTGAAAATGAATAACTTTTTAATAACATCCGATTTTTCCCGCGCTGAACTTGAAGAAATTATCGAGTCGGCGCTTCGATTCAAAAGCGGCGCGGTGGCTGATAAACCTTTGGCGGGAAAATCCGTCGCGCTCGTGTTTTTTAATCCGAGTTTGCGAACGCGCGCGTCGATGCAGGTCGGCGTTTACGAGCTGGGCGGAAACGCCGTTATTTTGGAGCCGGGCGGAACTTCGTGGACGCTCGAACATCGCGAAGGGGTTGTAATGGACGGCGATAAAACCGAGCATCTGGCGGAATTCGTGCGCGTTCTGGAGCGTTACGCGGCGGCAATCGGCGTGCGCACCTTTGCCGAGTTGAAAGATTGGCAGCTGGAACGCACCGAGCCGGTATTATCGGCGTTTGCGCGCTATTCGTCGAAACCCGTCATCAATCTCGAATCGGCGATGCATCATCCTTGCCAGTCGATGGCGGATATGATGACGATTCGCGAAAAATTCGGTAAAGAGAAAAAGAAGGTTTTGCTGACCTGGGCGTGGCACCCGAAACCTTTGCCGATGGCTGTGCCGAACTCATTTGCTCTGGCTTCGGCGCAATTCGGACACGATTTGCGGATTGCGCACCCGAAAGGCTATGAACTCGACGACGAGCTTTTAGCGGAAATTGAAAATCAGGCGCGGGCGAACGGCGGAAGCTTGGAAATCGTCCATGACGCGGCGGAAGCTTACGACGATGTGGAAGTCGTTTACGCAAAGTCCTGGGGAAGCCGTAATTTTTACGGCGATTTGCAACGGGACATCGAATTTCGAGCGGCTTTACGGGCGGATTGGATTGTTGACGAAAATAAAATGGCGCGCACCCGGGACGCGATTTTTATGCATTGTCTGCCCGTGCGCCGCAATGTAATCGTGACGGACGGCGTGATTGATTCGCCGAATTCGGCGGTAATTGACGAAGCCGAAAATCGTCTGCACGTGCAAAAGGCGATTATGGCAAAATTATTAACCTAGCGGGCGTCATAAAGTTACTATGAAAAACCTGATTTTTTTGCTTATTGTTATTTGTCTTCCGGTTTCTTTTGTTGACGGGCAAGCGTGCGGGAGTTCAACGCGAAGGATTTCGCTGAAATATGACACGGGCACAAAACCGCCAGCAAAAGTCAGCTACGAGTTGTTTTATCTCGCGCCGAAGAACACGGGCGCGGATTATAACGATAATGCGCGGACGGCGAAATTTTTGTCAAAGTTTCTTTACGACGACGCGGACGCCAAACAAAATCTTTTTTGGACTGGCTACGGCGAAGAAAATCCGTTTGTCGTTGTGGGGGCTGAAAAGGCGGAAAATTATATCAAGAATTACAAGCTGGAAGACTTTAAGGATTTTTATTCATTCAAATTTTACACGCAGCATTTGTCGCAGCTCAAAGGCGATTTTACCGACGAAACATTGAAGCTCGAAACGCGCGAAACCGACATCGTCCCGTTTATTATGCGGATAAAAGCCGATAAATACGAGACATTGTATTTCGTGAGCAATTTTCTCGGCGGCTGTTTCAACGACCGCAAAGCGCAGACAATTCAGATGAAATCGATTAAAAAATGATATACGAACGACTCGACCTTTTGCCCGGAATCGCTTCCAAATATTCATCGATTTAAGGGCAAAACTTCCGGGAACTTAAAAAAAATGCTTTTTATGGTGATTGAAAAATTCAAAAATCGCGACGCGCGCGCCGTTTACGAGCGATTTTTGGAAAATGGGCGAATGATGCCCGACGGGCTGGTTTACCGCGAAAGCTGGATTGAAGCGAATTTCGAGCGCTGTTTTCAATTGATGGAATGCGACGATGCGGGACTTCTTCAGGAATGGATTCTTGCCTGGCAGGATTTGATGGAATTTGAAATCGTCGCGGTTGCCGAATCGAAGAAAACCTCCGAAGCGGTGAAAAAGTTTTTATGAACGAGACAAAATTAGAGTTATTGCGCGAGGCTTTGCCCTACATTCAAAAATTCAAGGGCAAAACCTTTATCGTAAAATTTTCTGGCAAAGTCACGGAAGACAGGGAAAATCTCGCCTCTTTAGCCGAAGAACTGGCGCTGCTTCACCAGGTCGGCATTAAAATCTGCGTCATTCACGGCGGCGGCAAACAGCTTTCGCAGATGGCGAGAAAACTGGGCGTCGAGCAAACCGTCATCGACGGTCGGCGCGTCACGAGCGACGCCACTTTGGAGCTTGCAAAAATGATTTTCGCCGGGCAAATCAACACCGACATTTTAGCCGCGCTCCGGCAGCGCGGAATCAATGCGGTCGGGCTTTCCGGCGTTGACGGCAACATCGTCCACGCCGTCAAACGCCCGCCGAAACAGATTAAAAATAAGGAAACCGGCGAAACCGAAACCATCGATTTCGGCAACGTCGGCGATGTGTTAGAGATAAATTCACATCTTTTGAGCCTGCTTTTGGACGCTGATTATCTGCCGGTCGTTTCCTCGCTCGGCGCGGACGATGAAGGCAATGTCTTCAATATCAACGCCGATACTATCGCCGCCGAAATCGCAATTCAGCTAAAGGCGGAAAAGCTGGTTCTGCTGTCGGATGTCAACGGAATTTATCTCAACCCGGACGACCAAACGACTAAATTATCGCGTTTGACGATTCTCGAAGCCGAGATTCTGATTGAATCGGGCAGGGCGACCGGCGGCATGATTCCGAAACTGCAAAGCCTGATGTCGCTCTTAAAAAGCGGCGTCAAATCGGCGCACATCATCAGCGGAACAAAGCGTAACGCGCTGCTTTCGGAAGTATTTACGGACGAAGGAACGGGAACGATGTTTGTCGGAGAAGGATAAATTTTTGCGATTTTTTTTTCGGGTAAGGGTTTTAATTCTTACAAATTCATGTTATCTTTTCTATCAATTAGCGTTATTGGTTTGTTTGAATCGGAAAACGACTGATATTTTGCTTCCAGAAACATCAGTCGTTTTCCGATTAAGTTTGTAATGCGGATTCGTCTAATCGGTTAATTCTGAAATTTGCTCATAAATCCATGTGTAAATTTCTTCGATAGTAGATTCCTCGGGTTTCTGGTCGCCCGGATCGGTCGTCGCGCTTGAACCGTCGTAAAGCCCGCCGCAATTCTTCGTGCAGGTTTTAGTTCCGGTCGGCATATCGCCGTCATCGGCAAAAGCCGGAACGGCGAAACATAACACAGCAAACAAAAAGCTAATTTTAAATAGTTTTTTCATATCTTCTCCAAGTTTTTATACCGAGTTGCGTAAATAAATAAGGTTATGAAGAAGGCAGCCAATGATAATTGGTCAGACCTGAAAGATACTCTTTGTCTTGAGACAATACTCTGATTTTATCGATCAAGACATCTTCCATCTCTTCTACTTTCTCGA
>DASWRC010000070.1:0-19596 GCA_036403375.1 Pyrinomonadaceae bacterium | reverse complement strand
GCGCCTTTGGCTTTTTTCGTCTAAAATCTAAAATGTGGCAGAGCAGTTTGAATTTCAGGTCAAAGCTAAAGATTTCAAAAAACGACTCGACGAATTTCTATTCGCCGAGTTTCCGCATTTAAGCCGTCTATACCTGCGTGAGCTGGTCCGCGACGCGAAGTGCGAAGTCAACGGGCGCTGGGAAAATCGCGGTTATTTGCTGAAACTCAACGATTTTATCGAGGTCGAGATTGACCGCGCCCGGCAAACGTCACTGCAGCCCGAACAGATTCCGCTGGAAATCGTTTATGAAGACGCGGAATTTCTCGTGGTCAATAAGCCTTCGGGAATGCTCGTTCATCCGACGGTTCGCGTGCGTACCGCGACGCTTCTCAATGCGCTGGCTTATTATTTGAATTTTCAAGAAGCGGAAAACTGCCGGGAAGCGGAGAAAAACAAGACTTTAACGAGGAATAATTTTAGCCCTGACGAAGCAGTCAAAGAGAATTCGACTAAAGACTCTGCTTCTTCTCTTCCCCACTTCTCCACAACTTCTGCTTTCGTTCGCGCCGGACTCGTGCATCGTCTCGACAAAGACACTTCCGGGTTGGTGGTCGTCGCTAAAAATGCGCGCGCGCACCGAATTCTGTGCAGTCATTTTCAGCGTAAACTGGTCGAAAAAAGATATTTCGCGCTCGTCGAAGGCGTTGTTCGCGAAGACGCGGGAACGATTGACGCGCCCATCGGACGCTTTGCCGAAATGCGCATTTGGAATATAAAGGCGGACGGCAAACACGCGCTCACGCGCTTTTGGGTAAAGGCGAGGTTTGCCGACAAAACCCTGCTCGAACTCGAACCCGTGACGGGCAGAACGAACCAGCTAAGAATTCATCTGGCGCACGCCGGGCATCCGATTTTGGGCGATGTAAAATACGGCGGTCGCGAATACGAACGGCTGTGCCTGCACGCTTTCCGGCTTAATTTCTGGCATCCGAACGGTAATGAGCGCTTGAACTTTGAAACCGCATTGCCCGAAGAATTTTCTCTTTGAAGTTTTCAAAATCCCGCGCTAAAATTCGATTCCTTTATAAAGCCGAATGTTTTTTTCCGCGCGCCTGAAAAAAATATCTCTCTTCGAAAATAGTTTTGTGGTTTTCGGCTTCAATACAAAAAGCCGCAGAATGAACTGCGGCTTTTCGTTTCGCTTTGAAAATAAATTTAGCTGACTTCGCGCAGGATAATTTTTTCGGTATTGACTCGCGCAGTTCGCTCGGATGTCAGTTTTTCGAGTTCTTCGATGTGCATCTGCTCGTCGGCTATCTGTCCTTCGAGCCAGAATTTTTGCGGCAAATCTTCGTCGCCGCACGAAGCCCACGCCGCCATATAAACCGCAATCGCCTCGCGTTCAAGCTCCAAATCCTGCCGCAGCATTTCTTTGAGTTCCGTCGATTGCCGAATCATCGCCGGTTCGACCGTCGGGATGCCGCCAAGCGCCACGATTTTATCGCCGAGCTTTTCGGCGTGGTCCTGCGCTTCTTCAGCCATGCCGCGAAAATAGTCCTTGAAAACCTCGCGGTCGGTTCCCGTCACCAGATAACTGTGCTGCGAATATTGAATCACGCCCGCTAATTCCAAACTCAATGCTTTATTTAAATTTTCGACTAATTCTGCCCTTGCCATATTTCCACCAGCCTACAAACAGAATATTTCAAATCGCGCGACTTGTCAAAATAAACCTTATAATTTCAACGGTTTGCATTGAAATTCACTTTCAAATTCAAATATTTGTGAAGCACTAAGCGGGCGAGAAACCTAATTTCTCGCCCTCGATAAACTTAGCGGACAAATGCCGACGGAACGGGTATATCATCCGAGATGCCGAATTGCTGAAAGGCATAGTTGTTCGTGCTGCTCTGATAAATCCACCACTCGCCGCCGTTGCGGTTTATCGCGATGTCGGCTTTACCGTCGCCGTCGTAATCTGCCGGCACAGGCACATCGCCCGCGAGTCCCCAATGCACAATCTTAACGCTGCCGGCAGCGCTTTCGACAATATACCAATTGCCTTCCGACAGGCGAAAGACGGCAATATCCGACTTCCCGTCGCCGTCATAATCTGCCGTCACGGGTTTATCGGTCGAGATGCCGAATTGAGTAATCAAATAATTGCCCGTACTTTTTTGAACATACCACGTTCCGTCACGGTAAACGGCAATGTCCGCCTTGCCGTCGCCATCATAATCCGCCGCGACCGGCTTATCGGCGGCTAAACCGAACTGCACGCTCACGAATCCGGCAGTCGAGCGTTGAATATACCAGACTCCGCCGCGAAAAACTGCCGCATCAGCACGCCCGTCGCCGTCGTAATCGCCCGGCACCGGAATGTCGCCCGACGCGCCGAAATGCGAAATCGAGTAGCTGCCGCTGCCGCTGTTAAAGCAATACCAGTTTCCTTCGGAAGGACGAAAAACGGCGATGTCGGTCTTGCCGTCGCCGTCATAATCGGCGGGAACAATCAAATCAGTGTTCAAACCGAATTGGAAACCTAAAACTCCGGCAGTCGAGCGATTCAGATACCATGTCCCGCCGCGATAAACCGAAATATCGGTGCGCGAGTCGCCGTCAAAGTCAAATCGCGTCAGGCGCGTCGGAATTGCAAGATAACGAGCGACCGCAAAGTTTGCATTGAAATCCGCGCCCGAGCTGCCGACGATTGTATAACCGGCAAGAACGATTTTCCCGTCAGATTGAAGCGCAGAGGAATAAGACTGGCTGCTGGTTGTGCCGAAATCGGTCATTACTTTGCCCGCGCTGCCGAAACTTTGGTCAAAAGCGCCGTTAATGCTATAGCGCGCGAGTCCGAACTTAAAATTCGGATACTGACCGGTTCGTCCCGATGCAATCAATTTACCGTCTGGTTGAACAACGAGCGAATAAATTATATCGTCGCTCGTGCCGAATAAATCGTTGATAACCCGACCGCCGCTGCCGAATGTCGTGTCGAGCGTGCCGTCGGAATTGTAACGCGCGAGCGCGAAATCGTGATTTCTCCGCCCGGCATCGAAATATCCGCCCAGGACGATTTTTCCGTCCCGCTGAAGTACGACCGCCGTCCCGAAAGAATCGGCGGAACCGAGGCTGGTCGTCATTTCGCCGCCGCTGCCGAAAAAAGTATCCAGACTTCCGTCCGCATTGTAGCGAGCAAGCGCGAATTGACGCGAACTGCCCTCGTTTTTATAACTTCCCGCGACCACGAGCCTGCCGTCCGGTTGAAGCACGGCGGACATTGCACGCGAACCCGTATTAAACTGACCGTCGAAATGAGTCTTGAACTTTCCGCCGCTGCCGTAGCTCTGGTCAAAACTTCCGTCCGAATTGAAACGTGCGAGCGCAAAATCGTTGAGTTCGCTGTATGACCCCGCGCCGCTCACCCCGACGACGAGAATTTTACCGTCTGTTTGGAGCACCACCGCGTTGCCTTCGGAAGCGTTGTCGCCAAAATTGAAAATAACCTTTCCGCCATTACCGAAAGTCCGGTCGAGACTACCATCCGAATTAAATCGCGCGACCAGGCATCCGACCGTAAAATTATTCTGAATCAGCGTTCCCGACGCGACAATTTTACCGTCCGGCTGTAGAACGAGGTCGCTTATCCCGTCGCCTCCACCATCAAGCGGGACGACCGAAATTCCGCCGCTACCGAATGTCTGGTCGAGGCTGCCGTCCGTGTTGTAGCGCATCAACGCCGAATGAAAGAGCGGATAAATACCGCTTCGACCGCCAGCGATAATTTTTCCGTCCGGCTGAATGGCGACCGAAGTTCCGTAATCGTCGTTAAGATTAGAAGTATTAGTATTTACTTTGCCGCCGATGCCGAAGCCCGGGTCAAGGTTGCCGTCCGCTGCCCGCACATTCCGGTAATTTGCCGAAAACGCGAGCGCGGTTACAAAAAATAAGACGTATCCGATTAAACCGATACGTCTTTGCCGCTTTACAAAAAATATTTGCACAATTGACCAGTGAATTGGCTGGTCTGCCGATGATGTCATTTTCCCCTCCCTGTTAAATTTCCCTTGTTTGTTTTATTTCATATTTCTCCCGAAAACTGAATTTAACCGCCCAAACTTAAAATCCCCACAAGCAGCCCTGTGGGGAAATCTTTTTAATCAGATAGATTTTGTATTTTATAAAATTATGCCGGTCGAAAGCAAGGTTTTCCCGCGCCGTTCAATTTTAAGTAACCGCGCCGCCGTCCACGATTACAATTTCGCCGTTCATAAAACTGTTGCGGTCCGAGCACATAAAAGCCGCGTACTCGGCTAATTCCGACGGTTGTCCGACTCTGCCTTTCGATACCCAGAAATCGTGCATCTGCAAAAGCCTTTCGGGCAGTGTGTGTCCCAAATCGGTATCGAAAATTCCGGCGGCGATAGCGTTGACCGTAATGCCGAAGTTGGCGGCTTCGCGTGAAAGACATTTTGTAAAGCCAATCATCGCCGCTTTTGAAGTCGCGTAATGAACCGAGGTCGGCAGGCTGCGAATCGCGCCGACCGATGTGATGTTTAAGATATTTCCTTGCTTTTCGCGAATCATCTGCTTGTAGAAAGGTTTCGTGACGGCAAACAGGCTGTTGACGTTGGTGTCGACGACCCAATCCCACGATTTATCGGTCGTCGTCGCAAAATTGTCGCCTTTGTTGACGGCGGCGTTGTTCACCAGCACGTTGATTGAACCCCACGCGTCCTTGATTTCGCGCGCGATACGTTTCATCCCCAAACGGTCGGTGACGGAAACCTTAAAGGCAAGCGCGCGGCGACCGTGCGCTTCGATTTTTTTCTTGACGTCCTCAGCCAAATCGTCGCTCGAATGGTAATTGAAAGCCACGTCCGCGCCTTCGCGGGCAAAAATCTCACAAATTGCCGCGCCGATTCCGCGCGTCCCGCCGGAAACAAAAGCGCGTTTTCCCTCAAGTAATAAACTCAAAATTCTCTCTCCCCAAAAGATTTCAGATTTCAGATTTCAAATTTCAGATTGATATGAGACTGAAATCTGAAATTGAAACAAATAAAAAGGTTAATGAAAGTAAGGTAAAAAGGCAAAAGTAGAAAGGCAAATAGCGTAATTCGCATCTTCCCGGCAGAAGATGCACACGGCTTTATTTTGATAAAAACAGATTTTATAAAATAGCCATAAGCCTGATTTTATCCGTGCGCATCGGTGGTTAAAAATTAATTTCCGGAACAGTATAAAACTAAGCGGCGATGGCTTGCGGTTGCGGGATTTCTTTTTGCGGCGGCAGCAGCGCGGCAATTTCTTCGATAATTTTCTGCGTCGAGTTCGGAATTGCCAGATTAACGGTCGCCGCTTTCATCGCGGCGTATTTTTCAGCATTATTAACAAGATTTTGAACGGTCAGAACAATGTCGGCGGGTTTTTCCAGAAGGATTCCCGCGCCTTTGTCGGCAATCAGATTAACCGTTCCGGCTTCCTGCGGCATCGGCGGCGTGGTCGCGTCGGCGATTATCGGCAGACGGCAGGCGAGCGCTTCAAATGTCGTCAACCCGCCGAGCTTTGAAATCATCACGTTTGCTGACTGCATAATTTTTTCGATTTCGTCGGAATAACCGATAACTTTGACGGGAAACTTCGCTGTTTTGGCGATTTCTTCGGCTTCGAGTCTTAATTCCTCGTTTTTACCGGCGAGAAAAATCGCCTGCACGTCAAGCTCGCCGCGCACCAGTTCACGAAAAATCTGCGGAATATTTCCGCCGCCAATCCAGCCTGCATTAACGAAAACCGTGAATTTGTCGGGATTGAGTCCGAAGGCTGTACGCGCCTTTTGCGCGACCTTTTCATCAACCTCGTGAAACTTCGGATGCACCGGCATGCCCGAGATTTTGATTTTTTCCGCCGCGATTCCGTAATCGATAAGCTGCCTTCGCGCTTCCTCGTTGGCAACCAGATAAAGCGAAACGTCGTTGCACGCCCAGCCTTTCCAGAAGCCGTAACATGGGTCGGTGACGACCGTCACGAGCGGAATCTGCTCGGCTAAATTCAATTCTTTCAGGATTCGCGCGAAAATATGCTGCGTCAGAGGATGCACGCTGACGACGATGTGCGGACACCATTTTTCAAAAATATCGCGGCAGAAACCGATACAGCGCCGTTGAAAAAACTCGCGCGTTTCCGGGCGCACCTTGTTCATCACCCAGTACAGATATTTCATCCAATGCTGCTTGTTTCGCAAAACCCAGTTGTAACCGTTAACGAGCTTTTCCGTGATGTGATGCGATTCTTCGACTGCCTTAATAGTGCGGACGGCAAACGATTCGCCTTTCCAGAATTTCTGCAAGCCGTCGGCAATAGCGACCGCTGCCGAACGGTGCCCGCCGCCGGTATCGGATGAAATGATGAGTATCTTCGGGGTGTTCGACATTTTATGTTAAAAGAACATTCAGAAAAATAAACGCGAATCTTAAATTCAAAGTTTCGCGTTTATTTTTATTCCGATTAAGCCTTTACTGCAATTTCGTCCGTTTGCGGTCGACTCAAATCCATCTGCTTCGCCGCTTTTTTCATCTGTCCTTCAAGCTTTTTGATCTTAACCAGGTGTTTGACGTTAAACGGCAGGCTCGGGTAGAAACAATTCGATTCATGCGTGCAGTGACAACCCGCGCCGGCTTCCACGCGGCGTTCATTCATCATCTGCGTTTTCCACGCCGCCTGAAAATTCCAGTCGTAATCGCGCAGGTTCAAAACTTCCGGTTTGTTTTCGCACGATGAAAGCGCGCCGTTATCGTAAATAACCGCGCCGGCGCTGCCCGCAAAACACTTCAATTGCGCCTTGTTTTCTTCCTTCGTTTTCGTAATCAAATCGTGCATGTAAATATCGACCGCGGCTTTAAAGAAGCCCGATTTTCCGCCGTAATTGTTTTTGAGCGCCGCGTTTTTCGTGTCGTCAAGAATCATCTGCGACAATTGTGAATAACGCTTATGGTCGAAATTCAGCTCGTTCGGGTCTTTTGACGGCGGACGAATGTAATTGATATTGACTTTGTCCGGCTTCAAATCGTATTTCAGAAAATCGTACCAATCGAAAATCGTGTCCTGATTGGAATTCATCACGCAGGTGCAGGTTTGAATATCGAGCTGCGGATACTGCTCGCGCTTCATCTGCTGCAGGGTGCGCGCCGTGTGAATCGCTTTGTCCCAGCTTCCTTCTTTCTGGCGAATTTTTTCGTGCGCGTCTTTCATGCCGTCGATTCCGAGCGCAACCGTCACGTTCAAATTCGGGCATTCGTCCAAAATCCGCGTCACGTCGGGGAAAATTCGCGGGTGAATCTGCCCGTTCGACATCAGATAAACCGAATCGAGCTTATTGTTTTCATAAAAAGAACGGACGATTTCGGGCAAATCCTTGCGCGTGAACGGCTCGCCGCCCGCGAGCACGAGAACGCCGAGATTGCCGCCCAAAGTTTCCGAAATTTTCCCGATTTCGTCAGCCTTCATCTGCAATTTTTTGCGCGGTCGGTCATCAAGTTCTTCAGTGAAGAAACAGTGTGTGCAGCGCATATCGCAGACGCTCGTCACCAGAATGTTGAGGAAAACCGGTGAAATCGGTCTGCCGACGACGATACTCGCATAGCGTTTGAAAATCTCTCTTGTTGTAAAGTCCAATATAGCCATTATTTTAATCCTTCGAGAAAACTTATCTGCCGTGCTTTGATGCCGTAAGTTTCCGCTACGTTTTAATTTATCTTACATCAAGGCTTCTCGGCAAGATAGATACGTTTATATCAAGGCTTTCAAACCCGTCTCGAAGTAATAGTTTTGTATTTATTGAGAAAAGCCAAACTTTCTCGATATTTTTTTACGGTTTAACGGCAATTTTCCTACCAGTGTCCAAATAGGTTAAAATTACTCATATGTTTCGCCGTGTTTATCTGGACAATTCCGCTACAACGCCGATTGACGGCGAGGTTTTCAAAGCGATGATTCCTTTTCTGACCGAGAAATTCGGCAATGCTTCGAGCATTCACTTTTTCGGACAGGAAGCCCGCGCGGCAATCGATAAAGCCCGCCATCAGGTCGCCGGGGTAATCAACGCGCGTCCCGCAGAAATCGTTTTCACTTCGGGCGGCACCGAATCGAACAATCTTGCCATTCGCGGGCTAACGCAAGCCAATGATAAGTACGGAAAACACATCGTTACATCAGAAATCGAGCACTCGGCGGTCAGGGAAGTCTGTCTCGATTTGGAAAAACGCGGTTGCGAAGTCACATATTTGCCGGTTTACGAAGACGGTGTCGTGCGCATTGAAGACGTGAAAGCGGCGGTTCGTGAAGACACGATTTTAATTTCGATTATGACCGCCAACAACGAAATCGGCACGATTCAGCCCACGGAAGAAATCGGTCGTTTTGTGCGCGAGCTGCGCGAAAGCGGTAAAAAAATCTGGTTTCATACCGACGCAGTGCAGGCAATCGGTAAAATTCCGGTTGACACGGAAGAAATCGGCTGCGATTTGCTTTCGATTTCAGCCCATAAAATCTACGCTCCGAAAGGCGTCGGCGCGCTTTATGTCCGGCGCGGCGTGAGATTGCACAAACAAAACATCGGCGGACACCAGGAACGCGAACGCCGCGGCGGAACGGAAAACGTCCCTTACATCGCCGCCTTCGGAAAAGCCTGCGAGCTGGCGAAACAAAATTTACGGGAAGATTCGGCGCGGCTTGCCAACCTCAGAAACAGGTTTGAATCCGAAGTCGGCGAAAAGATTTCCGACCTCGTTTTCAACGGCAGCCGCGAAAATCGCCTGCCGAACATCACCAATATCTCTTTCCGGTTCATCGAAGGCGAAGGACTGCTCATCAACCTCGACATGCAGGGCATCGCCGTCTCGACCGGCTCGGCGTGCAGTTCCGGCTCGCTCGAACCATCGCCCGTCATCCGCGCGCTCGGACGTAACGACGAACTCGCGCGCGGCGCCATTCGCTTCAGCTTCGGTAAGGAAAATACAGCGGAAGATGTCGAATATCTCCTCGAAATATTGCCGAAAGCAGTAGAAAATCTGCGTAAACTCTCCCCGCAGTATTTACAAAAATAAATGAGCCTCGGCGTTTCATGCCAAAACTGCAATAATTGCCGCATCAAGCGGCGAATTTTTCCTTTTAAGAATTTTAAGAGACTTAATCCTGACCAGCTTAAAATAATTTATTGGTAAACAGACTTATCAACAATAAAATCAATATCGTAGATTAACCATTGGTTGTTATTTTTCTTTAATGTAAAATCTGCTCCGATTTTCACGCGAGGGTCGGTGTCGTAATTTAAAATGGTTTTTACTTTAGCCTCATTTTCAGAAATATCGGTATTAACTATTTTCTCAAGCGAGTAATTTCTTTCCTTAAAAACTTCTGCCCAATTTAATTTTACAGGAGCTTCCTTCTTTTGGTTTCCCGTTTCCGGAATTTCCGTCGGCGTTTTTATTAAACCATTTGCTTCATTGAGTTTATTTTCAGAAACGTATTGAATGAATTTTTGGACGATTAACACAGGCTCGGAGTTTTGTGAAACATCATTCGTTTTACTGAGCGGAAGACTTTTCGGCAATGCATCATTTTGTGGAGTAAACCCGCAAGATAGGCATAGCAGTAAAAGTAAAAATAAACAGCCCAAAAGTAATTTAGAGCATTTTTCAGAAATTTTGACTTTTGTATTCATAGTAATTTTCAACTCCCTCACCGAATTGGTTCGTAATCACGCGCGGCGACCCAAGCAAATCGGTCGCCATGTCGTCGTCGGATTAGTTGGCGGCACGGTCGAATATTCAGCCGCCAGTTCGCCCATTCCGTCATAGACGAAATTACTATTTCCGAAGCCATTACTTTTTCACGCGATTGCCGTTGCCGTCCTGATAATTAATCTTACAAAATTGGTCTAAAAAACTTTATTATTTTCTGTTGGTTGGGCAAAATTTGGATATTCGTTTTCATTCGCTATCTCAAAAATTTGCCATCGTTCATCTCTGAATAGTAGTAAATCTTTGATGGTTTTTTTTTCTCTAATCACCAATTCAACTCTGACTCTTGATTCATCATTTGTAGTCCATACTGATTTTATTTGGTTTAAGATAACCTGATTTGAATTTATTTTATCTTGATAATCTTTTACCAAAATGCTTATTTCGGAATCTTTAACCAAGATTACCTCGAATCTGTTTGAATTTTCCTTATATTTTAAATTTGAGTTTTGTTTCTTTTGTCGATTATTGAAACACTCTTCAGGACTCATAAGTAAACATTCGCTAAATCTTTCGGGAAATGGACGCACCATTAAAACGGTCAATTCTTTAGCAGAAGGCGTAAAAAAAGAATTGACTGTAGTTATGAGTTCACTGTCCGAGCGTTTCCCATTCTCAACTGATAAACTTGTAACGCTTTGCTTACAACCACCAGAAACCAAAAGAATTAAAAAAATCAAGTAAAATTCAATCTGTTTTATCATCTTTTCCTCCTATTGACCGCCATAATCCCTATATGCATAATCTCGAACTCTCGTTACAAAATTTACTAAATTTTGACCAATTTCTCCCCTTGAAATTTGCTTGGTACTTGTATTCCCACTACTATCAATAATATTCACTTTCAAAAGACCATTTTGATCAGCATTTGCATTTAGATAGTTGCTAATGGCTTTATTTGTTTGGTTTTCTAAATTATTTAAAGTACCAATAGGAGAAGTTGCAGGTCCAGTATATTGTTTTCCGTTTGTGGTTATGTTTCCATTCTTATTTTTTTCAGAATTTTCAGTTGAAACACCTAACTTGGGGCTTGAGGAAATGTCCCCCTCGACCTTATTCGTTTTGGTGCTTTCGCTTTCTTGTGTTTCGGATTTTCCGCTAGAGACTGTGCCTTGGTTAGGACTAACATCATCCGTTTTCTTATTAGCTATTGCCTGAGATGTCGCAGCCGCTTGTTGAGTATAAACAAAGTTAGCAAGGTCGGTTCTTAATTGAACAAGTGAGTTCGGTAAAACAATTTGAACAGTTTCTTCGGAATTTAATTGTCCACTTAAATATGTTTGGCGAACTCCGGGTATGGTCGTTCTCGCTGCTTCATCCTTAACATTCACAGGAACTTCAATAGATGGATCAGGTGATAAATCTACCTTTTTCCCGGACTGCAAACCCGTAGAATCAGTCAAAATCAACGGACGATTCATCGTATAAACATACCGATTAAATGTTTGCGGATTCGTTGACTTGCCACTTGCGAGAAGCGGATCAATCGCCGTGAATCTGCCGTGTTTGTCGTTGTAGTATCTGGCTTCGGCAAAATCCAATCCCGTTTCTTCATCGCGCTGATAGCCCGTGAATTTCTGACGTATGTTGTCGCCGTTGTTATATTTCAAGTTTGCTGTGCGATACATCGCATCCGGCGCAAGCTGTTCGCCGAACGGCATAAAATCTCGGCGTGAAACAATTTCGCCTTGTTTGTTCGTAATCACGCGCGGACTTCCTAACGGGTCGGTCGCCGTGTAATTCGTGGTTGGATTAGAAACAGGCGCAGCGGTCGAATATTCAGCCGCCAGTTTACCCATTCCGTCATAGACGAAAATCACTATTTCCGAAGCCGTTACTTTTTTCACGCGCTTGCCGCTGCCGTCGTAATAATACCTGCCGACGACGTTGTTTTGTGAATCTCGCACTTCCGTTTGCTTGTTCTCGCCGTCAAACGTGAACTGCATTCCCGAAGCGTCTTGCGTAAGATTGCCGCCCGCATCGTAATTGTAGCCCTGTCCCGTCTGAAAACGGTTGGTGTTCACGTCCACCTGCGGCAGCGTCAGATTGTTGTTTTGCAATTGCTGACCCAAAATGTTTTGCGAAAAGCCCGTACGGTTGCCGTAGCGGTCATAATCCAAGGTCTGTTTCCAAGTCTGATTGCCGCCGCTCGTTTCTTTGGCTTCCGCTATGCGGTCTAAAGAATCGTATTTGTAAGTCTGCACGAAAGACTGCGCCAAGCCCGCAAAACTGATGGTCTGACGCGCGATATTGCCGGAGTTTTTGGTCGCGTCCACCGCGCCGTTTGCGTCAATCTCGCCGTAATCGTATTTCAACTGCCAACGGCTGCCGTCGGTCGGCGAAGTTCCCAGGTTTAATTCCGTTACCTGCTGGCGGCTGTTCAGTTTCGCACTTTCCCACAGTCCGTTGCCGATTTGCAGATGTTTAATCACGCCCGCTGCCGTGTAATTGAAATTCGAGGCATACAATTTAAACTGCCCGTTCCAAACCTTACTGCTGATTGCTGACAGTTTTCCATCGTCCGTCAAAAATTCTTTGACGATTCTGCCTGACGGATATGTTTGTTCAGTCAGCATACCGGCTAGATTATACTTGTAACTCGATTGATAATTCTGTCCGTCGGTCGCCTGCCCGCTCGACAACATTCTGCCCATTATATCATAAGCCGTATAGCGCGTTTCGGAAGTTATCGAGCTGACTTTTGTTAATTTTCCCTTTGAATACGGGACGGTCGTCTCATCGTAAGTAAAAGTGATAACCGGCGTGACGTTATCCGAATAAGACTTTGTTTTTAAACGATTCAAAGCGTCGTAGGCATTCGTTATCGTTAGGTTCTTGGCATCGGTCGCCGTCAGAATGTTTCCGTTGGCGTCATATGAAAAACCAGCCGTCCACTGTGAATTTGTTGTTTCGTCGCCCGACAAATTCAATGCTGAATTCACCTCCTGTTCGGGTTGTCTGATCCTCAGCAGTCTGCCTAAAGAATCATAGAGAAAATGCCGTTTTTGAACTCCCTGCAGCACTTCAATCATTTTGCCGAGAGGATTGTACTTGTAATAAGTCGGCTGGGCTGGAGTATCAATCGTGCCGAGCGCGACATTTATGACATTGCCGTTGCCGTCTTTTGTTTCAAACGGCTCGTCAACTCTGATAAGCTGCCCGAGCGCGTTCGTGATTGAACGCCGAAGCTTTCCGGCTTGGTCGGTAACGGTTGTTACCGTTCCGATTTGATTACCACTTGTTGCCAGTAAATAAGCCGTCAGAACTTCCGCGTTGTCGGCAGTTCTGACCTTTATAACCCTGCTCAAATCATCGTAAAAATTCTCCGTCCAAAATTTGGTTTCCCCCGTTCGGTAAGGATTGGTCGAGCGTTTGACTCTGCCCGTCGTGTCGTATTCGGTTTCCGAGAAAATGTCGCCGTCTGAATCGATGCTTTGCGTTTTTACGGTGCGTCCGAGACCGTCGAACCAGTTGTATGCTGCCTTCCAGTTATTTTCGTCGATTTGTGTTTTTAAGTAAACGAATCGCTGGCTGGCTGAAAGCTGTCCACTCGAGCCGGGGATGCCGTAATCGGTGATGGTTTGCTGTCCGTTCGGAGCGGTTATTTTTCTTAATCTGAGCAGCGGGTCCAAATTGTTTGTTACCGGATCGCGATAAGACATTAGCGTTTCCTGACCGTTTGCGTCGGTGACGACAAGCGGCAACCCGGTAGTAAAGTCGTAAATTGTGCCGGTTGTAAAAGCAGTGTTTGAGCCGTAAGTTCCGCTTATGTCGGGTATCGGTGTAGAAACAGAGGTCGGATAAGCGAAGGCATAATCGTCGTCATACTTCGTTTCGGTATCATTACCTTTTCCGTCGCGCGATTTTCTGACGTTTCCGAACTGGTCGTAAAAAGCGTGTGTTTCGATATAGCTGCCCCCGGCAATGTCGTAGAAGTTTCTAACACTCGTCGCAAGTCCGCGCTTGCCGGCTAGAACCGCGCCCAGTTCGTTCGGCGAAGATAAATCAACCCAACTATTTGCCGCAGCGGTCGGCATCGTTCCGGTCGATAAAGCCGCATAGATGCTTTCATCATAGCCGATTTGAGTTTTGGCTTTGACGTTTCCCGATGCATCTTTGACTCTCGTTTCAGTTGCCAGACCGACGATGTTTCGCGTCTTGTAATTCGAGTCATAAAGATAGTCGGTTTCGGTGACGGTCGCTAAATCCGCAGCTGAAAACGAGGCGCTGAGCGTTTCTATATCGGCAGAGGCAGCAGTCGCCGCACTCACCGCAATGTAATTGTAAATCTTTGTCTGTTTCACATTAAGGGATGAAAAATAAGCCGTCTCGGAATTGCCCGACGTATCATAGACGGTTTCCGTCATCTGCGCTAAAGCGTAAAGATTATCCGGCTCGAAGGTCAGGGTGATTTCTTTGACCGGTCGGAGATCGCGAACCGCCGTGATACCGCTGTACTGAGGATTTATTCCGGACGGCACGGCGGTCAAAAGATAGGCGGTCAGGTGTCTTTGTAATAATCTGTTATTAGACGAATAAACGCGGTCTTCCTTTGACCTTCCGGTTGCGCTGCCGTCAAAACCGTACGGCTTCGGGTTTCCGAAAACGGAACTGTCGTTGCTCGGCTCGTCGTAAATAATCTGTTCGGTGTAGCTTCCGTTCGGATTAAGCGAGGTTACTTTATAGGGAGCAGGAGTCGACGGCATTCCGCGCTCTGCTTCGTAATGCCAAGGGATTTCGTCGCTTTCGCTGCCCGATGGACTTAAATATCGGTCTTTCACGCCGCGATTTGCCTGGTCGTATTCTTCCTTGCTTTCCTGAACCGCCGGAATCGGCGCGTAAACAAATCGCTCGTAAGCACCGGTCGGATAGATTATTTTCTCAATCTCGCCCCAGACATTATATTTAAATTGGTAGGACTGCCCGTTTGCTAATGTAATTTTAGTCAAAACTACGGGATTAAAGACGGGACCGGGATAGCTCGCCCCGTAATTGCAGACCCTCGTGTATGAATCATTGCCCTGCTTGAAAAGATGCCGCCCGCTGATGCTCGAACTCGAACTTGTCGTACAAAATTTGTCGCTTATATAACCTAAATCCTGTATGGTATCGGTTAAACCGCTCTCTCCGCCGTTCGGGTCCTTCAGGTAACGCCAGCTTAACTTAACCATTAACGGATTACCGTCAAATCCCGGCAGGCTGACTGTTTGGTCCTGAACGGTTTGTTCCTGCGAAAAAGCCGCGTTGCCCGGCAAAGGATTTTTGAGACTTCTTCCTAAAGTATCAATCCAGCGTTTATTGGTCGCATCGTAGGTCGTTTTGTTGCCGCTCACGTCGATATAAGTTGTAGCAAGGCTCTCTTTATCGGTGGACCCTGACTGCTGCCGCCGTTCCCCGAAGAGCATCCGGCTGCCGTCCGGCATATATAAAATGGCGGAATCGGTTTCGATTTCAAGCCGCATCCGGCTGGCGTCAACGGACAGATAGATGCCCGTAAAATCCGGCTCTAAACAACCGACTCCATTCGTATTACGACAAATAACCGGTAAATCGCCGCCGCGGAATTCATGCGACGAGCCGTCCGGCATATTAATCTGCACGCGTTTGATGGTATAAAGATTCAAATTACCCGAAGTAATCAGGAACGAATCAGCAATCTGTCCTTCATACATTCCCTCTTGCAAATCGTCGCCCCGGTAAACATCGTAGTGAAAATCGATGCGCGCAACGCCGAGACTCGATGTCCAGCCTGCCGCCATTCGTTTTGAGTATAGTGCCCCGATTTCAGTTAACGTCCTGCCGCTCGGCAGAGGTCGCGAGACGGCGGAACGCATCTGCCAGACTTTCGAGGTGTAATCAAAAGTCAACGGCGATGCATTACCGGCGCGCCCTTTATAACCACCAAGCGGAATCGACAGCTCCATCGCGAGAGTCGAGGGATTAACACGCGCATTACTTTTTAAGGTTTTATCAGGACTGTAATCGGTATTCCGAAGATTTTGCGCTGAAACGACAATTACGCCGGTTAACAGTAAAATTGTCCAAAAGCCTGCCGTCGTTAATAAACCATACTTTATGCTGCTAACCTTTCTCATAAACACCTCCGCTCTTTGTTTTAAGTATTTTCAGGCTTTATAAATAAATTTTGCCGGTCCTAAATTCCCGTTCGCGAATTCAGCGTCTGTAAAAAACCGGAACCGGAATATCGGCGGCAATTCCCCATGTTTCGGTTCTAATATTCGACGGATTGCCGCTGTTTCTGATAAACCATCTGCCGACATCGCCGCCGGAAGTTGAAGCAAGCCCGCGCCAGACGGCAATATCGACTTTGCCGTCGCCGTCGTAATCGTTCTGTACAGGCGTGTCGGTTCCGATGCCGAACTGCACGGACGACGTTGAAACGTCCGAGCTTTGCCGGATGTACCAGGTCGCGTTGCGACTTCGCCACATTGCAATATCCGCGCGTCCGTCGCCATCATAATCCGCCGGCACGGGTTTATCGCCAGCCTCACCGAAAATTGTCGTTTGAGATTGCAGATTTGAGCTTTTCAAGTAATGAAAAGTCATATTTGATTCGCGGAAAACCGCCAAATCCGCGCGTCCGTCACCGTCAAAATCTGCCGGCGCCGGAATATCCGATGAAAGTCCGAATTGTTGTTGAGTGGATTGATTATTACCGTTTTGCAGGATATACCAGGAGCCGTTCGACGGGCGAAAAATCGCCATATCGGTTTTGCCGTCGCCGTTATAGTCGGCTTGCGCCGGTTTGTCGCCCGGTGTGCCGTAAGTAATTGAATAATATGTATTATCGCTTGACCTAAAAACCCACCATTGATTAGCCGACGGGCGAAAGACGGCGAGATCGGTTTTCCCGTCGCCGTCATAATCGCCCGCTGCCGGCAGGTCGCCGTTCGTTCCCCATTGAAAAGCAACCGGCTGAAAACTTTGCCCGCCGAATACCCACCATGTGCCGGTCGAAGGTCGCCAGACGGCAAGATCGGCAGGCGGCGCGGGATTAGCGTTCACGTCCTCGATAGATAGCAGCCGGCTTCCGGCGTATAAATACTCCTTCGATAGATGTGGCGGCTGAGATGATGGCGGCGCATGCAGAAACGGATTGATTTTGTTCAGAAACGACTGGTCTTTTTCGGCTTGCCGACCTCCGTCATCGGTTTGCCGTTGATGCATCGCCTCCTGTTCCAAATATTTCAATCCGCTTCCTAATGCGCCGAGCGTGAGAAAGCCGATTATCAAAAACATCAACCAATTTCGTTTCAAAGATAAAAACCAACCTGTTCGATTTGATTCTTTCGATTTACTCCGATTTGTTGTTTTCCTTTTCGACATAGCTTTCCCCCGATTAAAATCCCCTCTTTAATATTCAGGGATTTCAATTTTTGAAACCGTTTTAGTCTTCTTCGATTTTACGGATTAACCAAAGAGTGTCCCTCAAAGTCAAAATCTTGAATAAAAATCTAAAATTTGTCTTGATTTGTGTCCTCTTTCACCCGAAAATAAGTGACTCGTTATCGTTTGCAATTAAAAAACTTAAAGTACGATTGTTCCCTAAAATTAACCACGAAGTGGGGGCGGGAGACCCACGCCCCCACTTCGTGCGGGCTTCTGCATTATTTGCCCCCGTAGTGCAAAGCCCCTTCTTAAAAACCTCAAGAACTCTCCGGTTTTATGTCAACCTGTGACCTTTACCACAAACCGATTTATTGAATTTTGAACAGATTACAACCGTTGAAATGCGAAAATCTTTAAGCGAGATTAATTGTTCTTAAAAATTATAAATATCTTGACTATTTATAAAGTATGTGTGGTATTATCGTAGCGATTATTGATAGACCCTGTAATTCACATAAAACGTACAAACCGTTTTCTCCTAGGTATGAAAATCTACAAGTTCAGAAACTTCTACCTTAATCCCGCCGAACGGCAGGTGATAAAGGGTGAAAACTGTCTCGAATTAACGTCTCGCACCTTTGACGTTCTTCAGTTATTGCTCGAAAATGGCGGCGAGGTTCTGACAAAAGACGAAATTTTAGGGAAAGTCTGGAACGGCAGTTTTGTCGAAGAAGGAAATCTGGCGGTTCATATCTCAAAGCTCCGCCGGCTGCTCGACGAAACCAAAAACCAACCTTATATCGAAACCGTACAGGGCAGCGGCTATCGTTTTGTTGCCCCTGTTCACGAAGCCAGCCAAAGCGAATGGGAAAAAATTTTCTCCGGTATAAATCCTTCCCTGCCAGAAAATTCGCCGTATGAATGGACTTTTGATTCAATCGCCGTTCTGCCGCTTCAAAACGAAAGCAACGACCCCGAAATCGAATATTTAGCCGACGGGTTAACCGAAAGTTTTATCAATAGTCTTTCCCACCTCTCAAACCTTAGAGTCATCGCCCGCAACACGGTTTTCCGCTACAAAAATAAAACCCCGGACGCCAAAGAAGTCGGAAAAACACTCGGTGTCGCCACAATTCTGACCGGACGAATCCGCGTTATGAAAGACAATTTGACAATCGGTATCGAGCTAACCAAAACAGCGGACAGCTCACAGTTGTGGGGGACACATTTTAATCGTTCATTCACAGATATTTTTGAAATTCAGGAAAGCATTATTTTTGAGGTTTCCGAAAAATTGAGGTCCGAAATTGGTAGTATTAGAGAAAGTTCGGCATTTATTACAAACAATGCAGAGTCATACAAACTCTACCTAAAAGGTAAATACTTTTTAGACAAATGGACCGAAGATAATGTTTATAAAGCTATTGAATATTTTGATAAATCAGTTTCTTTTGACCCAACGAATGTTTATTCATATGTCGAAATGATTGAGTGCTACTTTATGCTTTATTTTTGTGATTATGTTTCATACACGGATGTTTCAACCAAAATAACGCCCCTTTTATCTATAGTTTCCGAAATGAATCAAAACGTTGATGTGTTGCAAGCAATGTATGGTGCAAAAAAGATGTATTTGGATTGGGACTTCAAAGCAGCTGAAACGCATTTCCAAAATGCTTTACATATAAATCATAGTTGCTTAATAGCTCGTTACCGTTATTCTCATCTTCTATTACATTCAGGAAAGTTTAAGGAGTCTTTAGAACAATTACAACAAATCAGTGTAATTGACCCGCTTTCTATTATCAATCGTATACGAATAGGTAGAACATTTTATAAAATGAGACGTTACGAAAATGCCCTTTTTTATTTGAGAGAAGCTCTCGAATTAGAGCCAACTAATTATGTTGCTCTTGCTATTATAGGAGCAATACTAACAAAACTTGGGGACTATGATGAAGCATTAAAGGTGCTTGAAGACTCCTTAAATGCTCAATTTAATATCGAAACGCTGTCATGTATTGGGTATTTGAATGCTGTTAAAGGAGACAAAGATAAGGCATATCAAATAATTGACCAAATGAAATCTTTATCTGAAAACAAAAATCACTCCGGTATGAGATTGGCAAAAATTTACCTGGCTTTAGGAAACACGGACGTAGCATACGAACTTCTTGATGATGCCTTCGAGAAACATGATGTTGATTTAGTATCATTAAAATTTCATCCAATATGGACTCCAATAAATAATGAAACAAGATTTAAGAATCTTCTTTTGAAAGTAGGACTTCCCACCGATTAATCTACTCATTATTCGGTATTTTCTAAGCTCGACTTTATCCAATTTTGAAGATTGATATTTGAAAACAGAACGCCGAGCAGGTAAGTTCATTTTGATATTTCCGACCAAAGAAAAGTCAAAAGGAGACTTACCAATGCCGAGCGTTCTGATGAAATTTGTTAT
>DASWRC010000069.1:0-10012 GCA_036403375.1 Pyrinomonadaceae bacterium | reverse complement strand
TTAGTTCCACGTCTGAAAAGCCGTGGTTCCATTGAAGTGAAGTTACCGACCGCGATGCGCTCTATAAAGTCGATAATTTCCACGTCTGAAAAGCCGTGGTTCCATTGAAGTGGCTTTGAAAAACTTTACGAAACGCTTTTGAATGTAATTTCCACGTCTGAAAAGCCGTGGTTCCATTGAAGTCATAAATTAAAACGGTATATCCGCGAATTCGTCCGAATAATTTCCACGTCTGAAAAGCCGTGGTTCCATTGAAGTAGCAAGAATCTCGGACAGGGATGCCATTGACGGCGACTCATTTCCACGTCTGAAAAGCCGTGGTTCCATTGAAGTCGCGCTGAAAAATCCGCCTTTGGTTGTGGTAGTTTCATTTCCACGTCTGAAAAGCCGTGGTTCCATTGAAGTCTTTGTTGCGTATGCCATAATTAGAAACGGGGAGGAGATTTCCACGTCTGAAAAGCCGTGGTTCCATTGAAGTATCATAGGCAAAGTTTGTGCAGACTTGAATTGAAGTTATTTCCACGTCTGAAAAGCCGTGGTTCCATTGAAGTATTTATGGCAAATATTCGATTAAAAAAGGAGGCGAAAATTTCCACGTCTGAAAAGCCGTGGTTCCATTGAAGTCGAAAGGCGGTTTGGAAAAGGTGAAAGAATACCGCATTTCCACGTCTGAAAAGCCGTGGTTCCATTGAAGTCTATCGCCGCTTGTAATAAATTGTTCGGCTGCGGCGATTTCCACGTCTGAAAAGCCGTGGTTCCATTGAAGTGGTTTCCAAATACTCAATTTCGCGCTGCGCCGCCGAATTTCCACGTCTGAAAAGCCGTGGTTCCATTGAAGTACCGTCGGGCACGTTCGGTAATCCCGATTACCAGGTCATTTCCACGTCTGAAAAGCCGTGGTTCCATTGAAGTCTTCCAGAGCGTCGAGATTAAAATCGCCGCGATAAAAATTTCCACGTCTGAAAAGCCGTGGTTCCATTGAAGTATTAAAGAAAACAATCCATATATGCGGTGTTTGCAAGATTTCCACGTCTGAAAAGCCGTGGTTCCATTGAAGTGCGTCATTTCAAAGAGCGATTGAGCTGGTTTCAAAATCATTTCCACGTCTGAAAAGCCGTGGTTCCATTGAAGTACGAATTCAATACTTCGGAGCATACGCGCACGGTTTATTTCCACGTCTGAAAAGCCGTGGTTCCATTGAAGCACTTGTTGTGCTATCCATTAACGACTCCTGAAATAAATTTCCACGTCTGAAAAGCCGTGGTTCCATTGAAGCGCCTCTGATGTAGTTGGCGTAAAGTTCTGTTTCCGCTTTTTCTCTGTTTCTGACATTTATACTGATGTGGAGAAAAATATGAAACCGAATAAACCAACTTTCAGTACAATCTTGGAACAAACAGAACAAAAAAATTCCGAACGATTGATGGAAAAGGCGAGAATAGCTAATAGATTAGCGAAGAAATCTCGCGGCGCAAGTCGGCAAATGGCTTACCATATTAAGTCAAAGGCTCTTTGCTCATTGGTTAAAAACCTGTCTAACTATGTCAGAGTTTCTAAAGATATTAAATTAACGGATTTTGTCGTTGTTGAATTAAAAAGAGAACAATCCGGGCTTCATTTGCCGTCTGCCAATTTGATGAATTAATCAACTGAGCCTTTTAATTTAATTCAAACTCTTAAAAAGCACTTTTGCGTAATGAAATTTTGCAGAAAATTTGAAACTATCTATTACAAAATATGCCGGATTATATAAATCAAATCATCAAAAACTTAATCCCTTCCGAACCAGTTGTTATTAATCAGACACAAGATTTAGGAAAAATGGTATCGGTCCGCTTTACGGGGGTAAATTCGAATTTATCGAGTAACAAAATAATCACTCGTGAGGCATTTGAAAAACTTGAAGTTTTGACGGCACAGGGCGAATTTAATTTCACCGGCGACGCGCGAAAGTTCAGTTTATTCGCGGAAGCAGAGAGAATAAATTCAGCTTATCAGTTTGATCCTTTGTTTGCGGTTAATTGCAGCATCGTTGATCCTTTGCCGCATCAAGTTGAAGCGGTTTATAAATTTTTACTGCCGCTGCCGAAAATTCGTTTCCTGCTCGCCGATGATACCGGTGCGGGTAAAACGATTATGACCGGACTACTGATCAAAGAGCTTTTAATGCGCGGGACGGTCGAACGAATCTTAATCGTTACGCCCGGTGGTTTGACGAAACAATGGCAGGAAGATGAGCTGCTTTTGAAATTTAATCTGCCGTTTAAATTAGTCAATCGCAGTATTTTCGCGTCCGACCCGAATGTTTTTCAGTCGAGCGATAAAATCGTCACGTCGATTGATTTTATCAGCCGCGAAGACGTTTTGAACGTCGCCGGAAATTCGCATTGGGATTTGATAATTTTTGATGAAGCGCACAAACTTTCGGCTTACGAATACGGCTCGAAAATCTATTTTTCGCAGCGCTATGCTGCCGCGCAGAAACTTTCACAGCAGTGTGAACATATTTTACTTTTGACCGCTACGCCGCATCGAGGGCGAATGGATACGTTTAAAATGCTTCTTCAACTGCTCGACGAAGATATTTTTGCGACCGAAGAAATCGCCAACACGCGCATCCGCGAACTCGAACACAACGGAATTAATAAATTTTTTATTCGCCGTCTGAAGGAAGATATGAAAAACTGGGATGGCAAACCGTTGTTCAAGGAGCGATTTACCAAAACGACTTCGTACGAACTCACAACGGAAGAAAAAGCTCTATATGACTCGGTGACGGCATACCTGATTGCTAAAAAAGCCGAAGCGTCACAGTCGAAAAACATTCATGTTTCGCTCGCCCTTTCCGTCATGCAAAGAAGATTGGTCAGTTCGATTTATGCAATTAAAAACACGCTCGAACGGCGTTTTAAAGCTTTGCAGGTGATTGTTGATGAAGTAAAGCGTAACCCGAATATCTGGAACCAACGTCATAAATTGGAAACTCTCGATGTCGATACGATTGACGATTACGATGAACTCGAAGATGAGGAACGCGATGCGCTCGAAAACATTTTGTCCGACCCGAAGCGCTTTAAATTATTTACAACTGCGAAAAGTCTGCCCGAAATTCAATCGGAAGCCGAAGAAGTCAAAAGACTTTTTTTGATGGCGGATGCGCTTTACAAAAGTCAGCAGGAAGAGCAGAAATTTATTAAACTACGCGAACTTTTAACGAGCGAAAAAGTGCTTGACGGCGAAAAACTCGTTCTTTTTACCGAACATAAAGATACGCTTTTGTATCTCGAAGAACGCCTGAAGAACAATGGTTATACGGTTGTGACGATTCACGGCGGCAAATCGGTTGATGAACGAAGACAGGCGCAATGGGATTTTGCCAAACCCGACACGCAGATTTTGCTGGCGACCGATGCGGCGGGCGAAGGGATCAATTTACAGTTTTGCCGGCTGTTAATTAATTGGGATATTCCCTGGAATCCGAATCGTTTGGAGCAACGGATGGGACGGATTCATCGTTACGGGCAAAAGGAAAATGTTTTGGTTTTTAATATGGTCGCGAGCAACACGCGTGAAGGTCAGGTGCTTGAAAGACTTCTGAAGAAACTTGACATCATTCGCGATAGTATGGGCGATGACCGCGTTTACGATGTGATTCAGGATGTTTTGGAAGATGTCCAGCTTTCAGAGATTATGGATTCTGTGCTCAATGGCAAACACACTAAATTCGATGATGTCATTGAACAGTCAAATGACCGGTTTCGGCAAATCGTTTCAGAAAAGATAAATTCACAGAAAGATCGACTTTCGCATAGTATAATCGATTATAAAGACGCGCGTGAATTAAAAGAAAACTCTGACGAAAAAAGACTTCAGCCGATTTATGTGCGCCTATTTTTTGAAAAAGCCTTTCGTTTTCTGGGCGGTGAATTTACATCGGTTAGAAACTCAATTTTCCGCATCGAGAAACTACCTGATTCAATTTCCGATGTATTGAAAAAAGACTACAACATCTTTGCCGATATTCGCCAACTACAGTTTTGTTTCGACAAAGAGTTTTTCTTCGATTATCAATCCGTCGGTGAATTAGGCGCAGTTTACTATATCAATCCTGGTTATCCTTTGTTTGATGCAGTCGTTAAAGTCATTCGCAAAACCTGTCGCGAAGATATGCTCAAAGGGACAATACTGGTTTCGCCTGATGATAAAGAAGATTATTTTGCTTTTTTCGTTAAAAGTCAGATCACTGACAATCGCCAGAGCAGACAGAATGAAAGCATTACCGATGAGCGGCTAATGCTCGTCAATCAATCGAAAACCGGCGATTTTCAAATTACATCCGCCGCCAAATTTATTGATTTACATCCGCCAACCGATTTTGCCAAAATGCCTGAATTTCCCGACATCGTCAGCAACAGCGAAGTCGTGAAATGGAGCTATAATGAAATCACCAGCAAACAACAAGAGGAAACTTACGAGCGAGTAGTTAACGATGCTGCCAAGCGCCGTGAATATCTTGAAACGGCTTTTACGCATGTCATTGTTGATTTGCAGTCGGAAACTGCTGAAATGCAAGGCAGAATCTTGCTTGGCGACACGACGGTTCAAGAAAAAATTCAAAAAAATCAAAACCGAATCAACGAACTCATTAGCAAAAAGAAAACACGGCTTGCCGAACTCGAACGAATGACCGAAATCGCGCCGAAATTGCCCGAAGTTCTCGGCTGTGCTTACGTTGTGCCGCTGACGCAGCTCGAATACAGCGGACATTACGGAATGAGCCGCGATGATGAAGCCGAAGCAATCGCGATGAACGCCGCGATAAATTATGAAATCGCCACGGGTTGGCTGCCCGAAGATGTTTCAGCCAATAACGAAGGTTATGATATTCGCAGTATTAATTCCGACCACATCAAACGTTATATTGAAGTAAAAGGGCGCAGCAGTGCAGACGGCAGCGTGATGGTTTCGGAAAACGAGATGAATCGCTTGGCACAATTAGGCGATTCGGCATGGCTTTATATTGTGATAAACTGCAAAAGCGCGCCCGAACTCTTTCGCGTCCAAAACCCGGCGAAAAATCTTAAATTTGAAGAAAAATCCAAAGGCGTTCAATTTTTTCTGCCGATGGCTGAATGGAAATCGAAAATTTAATACTCTATGGCAAATCAAACTGAAACAATTAGAAAATTTGTCGGTTTTTTGAATAATCCACAAGAGCAGGGCGGTTTTTGGCTTCCCAATATACAACGTCCATTCGTCTGGAAAGAGGAGCAAATCGAAAGACTTTATGACTCAATCTTACGCGAATATCCTATAGGCACATTACTAATTTGGAAAACAGACAGCAAGATAAAACGCCGTCGTTTTATTGATCTTTACCACGATAATCTTAAACTAACTGATTTTTACGAGACTGAAAGCGAAATGCCCAAGATGATGGTGTTAGATGGTCAGCAACGCCTTCAAAGTCTCTTTATTGGATTAAAAGGTAGTTATAATAAAAAAGAACTCTACTTCAATATTCTAAGTGGCGATGTAAAAGCTCCGGACGATATTAAATACGAGTTTCGTTTTAAGGATTCAGCTAATCAATCTTTTCCTTGGATAAGATTCAAGGATTTAGTTTTCACCGATAAAAGACCCCATGAAATTTTTCAGCAAATTGAAAAATCAACTACGGATTTATCTGAAACTGACAAAAGCCGTATTTATTTGAATGTTGAAACTATTCGTGATGTCTTTTGCACTCAAAACAACATTTTATATCAACTGGTTGATAGTATTGACAGACCAATGGCATATCGTGAAGACGATATAGTCGAAATCTTTATTCGTGCAAATTCCGGCGGAACCTTTCTTGGAAAATCAGACTTGCTTTTCTCACTTCTGATTGCTAGTTGGGAAGATGCAGACGAACAGGTGACCGAACTTTTGGAGGAAATCAACCGCACAGGTTACAAATTTAGTCGGGATTTTGTTTTAAAAACCTGTTTGGTTTTGCTAAACAAAGGTGCACGCTACGATGTTGAAAAGTTTCGTCAGATGGGAATCCGCGAGCAAATAATGACTGATTGGGACAAAATTGCCGATGCTATTAAAGGAGTGAAAGATTTTATTTATGGCAATACTTTCCTCAAAACAGATAAAGTCATTTCCTCATATTTAAGTTTAGTGCCACTCATTTATTTTAGATATTATTTTCCGGATGATTGGCAAAAGCACGAAGCGGATTATCAAAATTATCTAATTAGGACTTCGCTAGTCGGCGCTTTTAGCGGAAATCCTGACCAACTCTTAGATAAAATCATTTTTTATATTCGTGAAGTTAAATCTTTTCATTTACAGCTAATTTTCGACGTGATTCGCGATGAAGGAAGAAACTTGGAGGTTTCACAGGACACAATTTTAGGATTGAATTACTACAAAAAAGAAATTCATCTTCTTTTTAATCTTTGGTATGGCTTTAACTATCAAACAACTTTGAGGGAAAACAGCCCACAGATTGATCACATATTTCCGCAAGCGGAATTAAAGAAAATCAAATTGCCGAATCCGGATACAGGAATATTAAACATGATGAAATATCCTTGGCAAAAACGAGATCAAATTGGCAATTTGATGCTTTTGACTCAACAGGAAAATGGCGGTGGCGGAAAAACCGACATTTTGCCCGAAGTTTGGTTTGCCGACAAATCGGATGAGTATCTAGAAAAGCATCTGATTCCGAAAGGTAAAGAATTGTGGAAACTCGACAATTTTGAAGCTTTCGTCAAAGAAAGAAACAAACTGATTTTAGAAAAATTCGATTATCTGATTTACCAAAACTGATATGACTCAACCCAAAAAACTCATCGAAGTAGCAATGCCGATCAAGGAAATTTCCGCCGAGAGCGTGCGCGATAAATCAATCCGGCACGGGCATATTTCCACTTTGCATTTGTGGTGGGCGCGTCGCCCGCTGCCCGTTTGCCGCGCAGTAGTTTTCGCGTCGTTAGTTCCCGACCCTTTGGATGAAAATTGCCCGCCGGAATTTGCCGACGCGGTTGAGCTTTTGCTCGGCGCAAAAAACAATCTTGGCGATCCTTATAAACCTTACGACAACATTCCTTACACGACGATTATTGATCCGATGGAAGATAATTTGAGAAATCGCCTACTAATGTTTATCGGGAAATTTTCCGAAAACTACATTTTAAATCAAAAAACGGGAAAAACCACTTCTGCGAAGGAGCAATTGAGCAATGCAAGCCTTATAAAATGGGACAATAAAAACAACGAAAAAATTTTAGAGAAAGCCCGTAAATTGATTTGGGTTGCGCATAATACTTCAGCGGAGCGAAGCGGAGTCTCGCCTCAACAAAAACGTTTCGGCGAGAGAAACATTTGCAAAGCCAAACGTTTCATTCACAGCTCCGCCACAATTAGCAACCGGGTTACTGAATAACTTCGATGCGCATTATCAGGCTATCAAAAAAGCCGAACGTGATTTATATTCCACACCCGACCGCCATCTCGAAACTACCGAAATAAAACAAAAAGAAGGTAATCTCCAAAATGCAATCGAAGCATTCTTGGATAAAATGCCGCGCGTTTTTGACCCCTTTGCAGGCGGCGGTGCGATTCCTCTCGAAGCCTCGCGCCTGGGCTGTCGCTCATTCGGCAATGACATTAACCCAGTCGCGCATATTATTCAAAAAGGCAGTCTCGAATTTCCGCAAAAATACGGCAAGCCGATTGTTTATTCGCGCGCCGAATTCGTCAGGCATTACGGCGAAGATGAATTGAAAAGAGTATCCGCTGAAAATTCTTTGTATGCAGGCGGCGATAAGGTAAAAATAGAAAACCGTTTGTCGTTCGATGTCGAATTTTACGCCCGCGAATTATTAAAACGCGCCGAAGCCGAAATCGGACATTTCTATCCCGCCGACGAAAAAGGCAAAAAACCAATCGCATATTATTGGGCGCGAGTCGGAACGTGCAGTAATCCAAGTTGCCGCGCCGCAGTTCCGCTTCTCAAAGGTTTTTATCTGGTTAATAAAAAAGATAAACAAGTTTATTTGAAGCCGATTATTGAAGGTAACAAGATTGATTTTGCGATTGGTACAGGAAAATGTGATGAAGAAAGTTGGATTCACTCGCGGAAAAACTTAAGATGTCCGATTTGTGGAAATAACACAAGCAATGCCGAATTAAAACGACAATTTTTATCAAATCAAATTTCAGAAAAGTTATTAGCAGTAATCGAGGATTCAAGTAATGGAAAAACTTATCGTATGCCCACTAAAAGCGAGAAAATTATTATTGAAAGTATCCCCCAATCGCCAAATTCAATAGCCGAAAAATTGCCGATTGGAAACACGAAGCAATTTGATTTATGTCCTTGGGGATTTGTGAAATACGGACAGATGTTTTCATCACGACAAATATTAGCATTGCAAACTTTGCTCAAGAAGTTGGATGAAATTAAGAGAGAAATTGGAATTAATAATGATTATGGAAAAGTCATTATTACATATTTGGCAATTTTGATTGATAGAACTTCAGCTATTTCTACTTCTTTCGGACGTTGGGACGTTACTCGTGAAAATGTGCAAAGTCCTTTTTCCAGGCAAGCTATAGCGATGACTTTTGATTATCCAGAATCATACATACTTGGAGAAACAACAGGGAGTGCGTTAAATCAATTAGATTGGTTGATAAGATACATTGAATCTGAAAGTGCCTCATCATTTTCGACAATTTTGCAAAACTCTTCGAGCGGTGAAAAAGAACAATTCCCCCCCAAATCAATTACAGCAGTTGTAACCGATCCGCCATACTACGACGCAATTCCTTATGCCGATTTATCTGATTTCTTTTATGTCTGGCTGAAACGTACTTTGGGTGATGTTTTTCCAGTAAATTTTGCGATACCACAAACGCCGAAGTCTGAAGAATGTACTGCATTAAAACATCATCACGAAAACAGTTATGAAAAAGCCAAGCAACATTTTGAAAACAAACTGTTGCAGATTTTTGACGCTATTGAGCACCAAACTTCTGATGTGGTCAGTATTATGTTTGCCCATCAAAGCACTGCGGCGTGGACTACTCTGTGCAATTCGATATTAGGCGCGAGATTGAATATTACAGGAAGTTGGGCAATCGATACGGAAATGGAAAATCGAAGTATAGGTTTGGCAGGTGCCGCTCTTTCGTCTTCCGTAACAGTTTCCTGCAAACCAGCAAATCGGAACGGTTTTGGTGATTATCAAACAGTCAAAAAAGCGATTGAGAAGAAGGTCGAAGAGGAAATTACCCAATTATACGGGCTTGGGTTTCGCGGCGCGGATTTGCTGACGGCGTGTTTTGGAAAAGCGGTCGGTGAATTCGGGAGATATGAACGCGTCGAAAGAGCAACGGGCGAAAAAGTAACAGTTAAAGAACTGTTAGATATGACGAAAATAAGCGCGTTCAATGCTCTGCTAAAAGGTTTCAAAGGCGACGATTTCACCAAATTCTACATCGGTTGGCTCGAACTCTACGGTTTTACCGAAAGCGATTTTGACGATGCAGCCAAATTTACCAAAGTCAGTTTGTCGGTCAACGTCAAAGACTTGTTCGACGCGCATATTTTCATTAAAAACGGCAACAAACAAACACTCGCCGATTACATTACGCGCAATGAAAAGAAAAAGCATTTGGGCGAAACGGCGGACGCCTCCTTGATAGATAAAGTTCACAAAGCAATGTGGCTTTACAAAAGCGGAAATCGTCATAATTTGCTTGATTTTATTAGCAAAGCCGTCGCCCAGCTCGATTCCGCTTTCTGGCGCGTTTTGACTTCGTTAGACGAACTTTTGACAAAAGGCACGGACGAACAAAAACAAGTTTCGGGACTCCTGGAAAACAAAGAAAATCTGATTCGCGAAAGCCAAAAGTCACGCGAATCGGCAGAACAGCCAAACTTTTTTGATTAAGGAAATTTACTATGAACATCAATCAAACTGAAAGAGATAATTTACGCAAAGGT
>DASWRC010000068.1:0-3717 GCA_036403375.1 Pyrinomonadaceae bacterium | reverse complement strand
TGTTTCAAGTGATTCAAAAAATCGTTGACGTCCTGCTCGCCGACCTCGGCTAAATCACGCTCGGCGTGAAACTTCTGGAAACGTCGAATGTGGTTGATATAAGCGTTTTCGGTCTTGCGGCTCAATGCCCGCGCGCGACTCGCCTGCCGTACAATCTCAAGCAGCCGTGGAATTTCGCTCATAAATTATTTTCTCCTGCAATTATCGAATTTTACGTTCTATTTATATATGGCTTTGGGCGGCGGAATCTTACATCTCGTTACAATTTCTCATAACTAATTTAATAAATAATAAGCACTGCTCATAAATCGGCGGCGGAAATTATCCGTAAACGTTCGGGATAATCTCCTGTTTTGGAGATTATCCCGAACAGCTATTGCGGTGTTCGGGAAAGAAAGTTTATAAATGTCGTTCACTTGAATTAAATCCGGCGACCGACAAATCAAGCGGTTTAATACTAAAGTGCGGCGGCTATCGCTTATACGGATGCGACGATAGAAAACCGTCTGGTTAAAGTGTCCTTAAGCGTTACTAAAGGAGAAACGAAAATGGCATCGATTAAACCCATAACTTTAACAATTGTACCTAATCCCAACAACGGGAAATTTATCGTCAACGTTAACTACGTAGTTTCCGCCAGTCCGAACGATGTCGCGACCGAGCAGAATTACCGCGAGGTTTGTCAGCTTATCGGCGACGATACGCCCGGCGACGGAACGGATGACATTATCAAAACATTGCGCGACGGGACATTGGTTTTCGACGGTATATTCTCACATCTGACGCGCAATATCCAACTGGAGATGAATCGGAGCGATCTCGACGAAGACAGGGGACTGATTACTCCCGAGGCTGACGAGATTCGGGCGCGAGTGACATTGACGCCGATACCGGCGACGCTGGAAAGCAACCAAATCGTACTTCCGGCGATTGACCCGGTCAACCATTAAATAATACCCAAACTCACACTGCCGCCTTGCATACAGAAAAACGGTGATGGTCTGAGTTTGGGCGTTTGAATTTGATAATCAGAAACAAAAAAGGTCTTGATAAGCGAGATTTGCGGCGTCTCTACGCAGCGGGAAACTTGCAGGGACTGCGCCGCAAATTTCTATTACCGCCGCAACGGGCAGACGGATTTTACGTTTCGCGAAGTTCACATCCCGCCCAATCCGCCGTCCCTGAGCGCGGGCGAAATCAAGAAGATTTCCTCGAAAAACAGCCAGGAAACCGAACAGTTTTGGACTAATAGGGAAGCTGCGCTTTCATAGAATAAATTTAAGGAGAATATAATGCCTATTACACAAAAAGATATACTTAATCAACTGCACAGCCTGCGGCACACGGGTTTTGACAAAAAGCTCGCGCAGCACGGCGCGGCGCATAATCTTCCGGCGGAATATTTTTTTGCTGTTGCCAGCCGCGAAACGAATTGCCTGAACATCCTCGGCGATTTTATAAACGGGCACGCACACGGCGTCGGGATTGTCCAGATTGATATTCAGCACTCGATTGCGCTAAAGGCGCGCGACACCGGAAGCTGGAAAACCAATCCCGACCCGCTTATCGATTTTGGGGCGAAGATACTTGCCGATAACCTCAATCATGCAGCAACGAAGTTCCCTAATCTAACTCTGGCGCAGCGTCAGAAAATTGCCGCCAGCGGTTATAACTGTGGAATCGGCAACGCCATTTCCGGCGCGCAGCACGGCGACAGCGACCTTCACACGACGGGACATAACTATGGTCGCGACGTAATGACTCGGATGGCTATGTTTGAAGACCTCATCGCGCACGGAAACTAAACGTACCGGATATCGGTAACGGCAAATTAAAGGAAACTGAATAATATGAGCCAAAAGATGAAGAGCACAAAGCTGATTTTAATTGGATTGGCGCTCGCGCTTCTAACCGCCGGTTTCGTTTCGGCGCAGGACGGCGATGCCGAGAAACTGCGAAACGGCGTCGCCGTGAATTCCGAAATCGGCGGCGAATCGCACGGCAGGTTCTTTATCCGCGCCCGCAAAGGACAGACGATAACCGTGCTGGTAACGCCCGTCGGGAAAAGACGCAACCTGGTTACTAAAGACGGCAATTTTAATCTCTCGGTGACCAGAGGCAGCATTGACGGGCAGGAGGTAAACGGCAGGCAAACCGGCGGCAGAAAACAAATCCTCTGGACAGGCAAAGCGCGTTCGACCGAAAATTACTACTTCGACACAACCGCCTTTCCGACCACCCGCTACCGGATTCGCGTCACGGTTAAATAATTGTCGGCGGATAATCAAAAATCTTAAATGGTTTTGAAAACGAGCTGAAGAGTCGGGTCGGAGCAAGCCGAAAAACGACAAATTTCGGGAAAGATAAAAATTAAAGGAGAAAATAAAATGCAGGTGAAATCATTAAACGATTTAGCAGTAAGAGTGGCAAGCGACCCACAGTTTGAGGCGGCGGTAAAAGCTGATCCGGTGGGAACAATCACCAATGCCGCGATGTCGGCGCAATTGCCGGACACGCTCATTTACAGGATGGTTGTCGGCGCTTTAGGATTGACCGTTTTATTGACCGTCATCGGCGCAATTACCCTAATTGCCATCGGAAAGGGCGAAATCCCGGCGAGCATCATCGCGCTCGGTTCGGCGGCGGTCGGCGCGTTAGCCGGACTGCTTGCGCCGTCGCCGGCTCGGCAAGGATAATTTAAACAAAAGTCAGGGAGAGAAATAATGAACATAACACCGGTCGGACCACCGATTCATCAGGATTTTTTCACCGTTTCGGGCGGCGGATTCACAGATAACGCGATTTTGGAGTTTAATACGACAGTCGGGATAATCCGTGTAAAGCCCGATTATATTAGCCCGCATCTGGCTTTGGTCGAGCGCTTGCCCGTTAACATTCCGACCGGCAACGCGACTCTGCAAATGACCGCGCCCGGCGTGCCGTCAAGCAATTCGGTCGCCATCACGGTCGCCGCCGCTCCGGCACAAACCGTCCGGATGCTTCAGGCTGGCGATACTAAAGAGCGTCCTTATACAATCGTTTTCGTCGCGAATCCGGCAATTGAAGCCGTCGCCGGCGGCAGTTTTTCCGCCGATCCGATTCTGACCAATCGAAGCGGCTTTCACCGCGTCGTCGGGCATAGTTTTCATAATATTTTTAACGTCGCGGAAGACTTGTTCAAGCAGAATAATTTCGATTCGCGCGTTAGAGTCTATGCTGTTTTTGACCCGACGCGACCGGTAAATGCGCAAAACGCGCTCGCACACGAAATTCTGCCGAATCTGATGGAGACACGCCGCACCGTCCTGCGCCCGTTTCTTTCGACGTTCGGTATTACGGCTGATATGGTCTTCGTTGTTCACGGCTCGACGCAGTTTAACCGCGCGACCGCCTGGTTTACGAGCGACGATGCGGCATTGGGCGGCACGGCTTACACGTTCGACGGCACGAACCGCACGCACGGGCATTTTCCGCGAATTCCCGGCAGCGCGGCGATTCCAGTTTCGGTCGATATGTCGGGACTCACCGTCATTCATGAATTCGGTCACGCCGCTTCTGATTTTAACAACGGCAGAGTGACCGATCTTTACGACGACGGCAACGGCGGCGGCTTTTTCGTCAACAAAAAGTTTCGGGCGGCAGTCGGCAATCCGGTTCCGGGCAGCTTTGCCGGCTATAACGGAACGAATTTCAATTCGGAATTGAATCGCGACGGTT
>DASWRC010000067.1:0-11659 GCA_036403375.1 Pyrinomonadaceae bacterium | reverse complement strand
AAACCCGTTACTTTCACGGCGGAAATTTTAAAGGCGCAGGCAACTACGCAAACATCCGTTTCAGGCTTGGTTCTCGACCAGAATCTCCGCGCGCTGCCGAATGTTTTGGTGCGGCTCGGCGGACAGCAAACCAGAACGGCGGCTAACGGTCGCTTCACGCTCGGCAACGCGCAATCGGGTCCGCATCAGGTTTTGGAGCTCATCGGTCGGGATCAGGTTCCTTTTCCCGGCAGATGGACGAATATTAGTTATGATATCGACGTTCTTCCGGGTATAAATAATAGGACCGGAAAGCCGCTCTATCTGCCGAGGGTTAATGCCGGCATAAACCTGCCGCTCAATTCTGAAGGCATTGTTACACAGGACACGACCTACGAATTGCCGGTTGTCGGCGGGCAGCCGCCCGTGCGCGTCACGGCGCGCGCCGGAACGCGCGTTACTTTTCCGCCCGATGTCACGGACAAGCGGTTTTCGGTCACGAGAATCGATGCCGACCGGGTTCCGATGACTTTGGAGGACGGCAGAGCGACGAATCTTTATATTTCCGTTCAGCCGTCAGGCGCGGTTTTCGAGCCGGCTCTGGAAGTAAGCTTTCCGAATCTGGACGGACTTAATCCGAACGAAAAAAGTTTACTGATGAGTTTTGACCACGATGCCGGACGCTATGTGCAGGTCGGAACGGCGCGGGTCAGCGCCGACGGGCTGACCGTTAAAAGCGATCCGGGAAGCGGCATTCGGGTCGGCGCGTGGCACGCGACACCGCCCGAGGATCCGCTGCCGGAAGCGACGGTTTTAAGTTTCGTTCAGGTTGAAGGCAATCCTTCATTTGAAAATAAAGATGTCGAAGTTACCGAGGCTTCGGTTTTAGGTGCCAGAGCCGTTCCTTATAATGAAGAAACGAATTCGGAAGGGATATTATCAAAAATCCTTCTGCGCGGCGTTGTCAGTTTCCCGCGCAACAGCGCGCCGCAGACAAGCAAGGTTTTGGCATATACGAATGCCGCCGCCGGGCAGCTTCAATTTGACAACGGGCTTTTTGATCCTCAAACGAAAGAAATCTTTCTGGCTCAGGATAGAGAGGTTGAGCTCTTGCTTTCAGCGACCGGGCTGCCGGACAGCAGTTATACTTACCAACTGACTAAAACAGGAAATAGTAAGGTCGTAATTGCAACTTTGCAGAATAACAAACTGACTCTTAAAGGCGGTCCCAGTGCCTATGATGATGCCGGCGGGACAGAAATCGAAGTAACCGCAACCGGCTCGCAAAACGGTAAGGCGAAAGCGAAAGTCAAAGTTAATCTTGTATTGGTCAAGTATAAGGAAGATAAGATTAATTCAGGATTTGACAGTCTGGTTAAAGGAAAGCTTCAGGATAACAGCGACGATCCGAACAATAGCACTAACAAGAAAAAAGACCCCTGGCTGACGGTCGTGATGAATGGCAGTCAAACCGCTCCGGCGGCTGGCGGAACGCAAACTGCAAAGTATGAAGTTACCCCCGATAAAGCCGCTCAATTTATAAGTTTTGAAAGCGATAACGCTGCGAAAGCAACCGTTACTTTCTCCGCCACCGATAAGAAAGTTACAGTTGAAGGCGTGGCGTCCGACGGCACGGCGACGAGCACGAATGAAACCGAAATAAATGCGAAAATCGATGCCTACAAAACGACGGGTTTCAAGTTAGGAAAGTTGAATGTTGTAGTGAGAAGAAGAGTAAAGGTAAATGCCGCGTTTTTTTACATAAGGGACAACTCAGGAACTAACACAGCCATGGATCCCGATGATTTGAACAATCAAATTACAAAAATCAATCAGATACTTCTTCCGCAAACCGGAATTGAATATGTAAAACTTCGGGTTTATCACTGGGAGGCGGCAAGGGAATACGGTTTTACGACTCCTCCGGCAACCAGATTGTCGGTGGTAAACAGGGATTTCCATACAGTCGTCAGCAATGCGGAGTGGGACGTTATGACTTTAGGCGATACAAGCGCCCCGGCTCAGCCAAAATTATGTGACGCCGGAGCCGATCGGGAAATCTATTTTGTATGGGATACCGGAATGCCCGATGAAACAATCCCAAATGCGCGCGTTGCCTCGTTTTTTGACTCCAGCGACAGAGGCACGATTATCACCGACACGACCACCGATATGGAAGCCTTGGCGCATGAAATAGGACATTCGTTCGGAATTCGTCCGGCGGATCTTTCATATCGATACAATAAATGCGACGCGCAAGGTAATAATTGCGTTCTCCAAAGGGAGCATTCAAACGTTTTACGGGAGCTTATGTTTTCAACCACCGGCGGGCGATCGCATATTCCCAAAGCAGATGTCGATCATGCCATTCAAACGATCGGAGTTTCGGGCTGGCTAAGCGGCGGAAAGCCGAAACGTCCCTGTTAAAATCGTTATGTCAGAGATTAGAGATAAATTTGGAGTGTCACCGGTAACAATGAAAATTCAGCTTCTTTTTTTATTTATCTTCGTTGGCTTATTTTTCCCTTGTGCCGCAGTCGCCGGGGACGGAATGATTGAACCGCCGATTTGGTGCAAAAAAGCCGAGGCAAATTTTGACCGTAAAATTATCGAGGCTGACATCGAGAAATTCAGGAAAGGAGAAACTTCGACAATTGAGAGTCGCCCCGAATTAATAAGATGCCTTGAAGCAGTTCCAATTCTGAAAAAATATATTATCGACCCGGACCCGAATGTTCGTTATTTAATTACGGATTTGCTCGGCTACCATATTTTGCCTCAGCGTTTACCGTTATTTTTATCACAATTAGAAGCCTTTCCTCTGAAAAATAACGGAATTCAGTATGCTTATAAATATCCTTGTAAACAGTTTAAAAAAATAAAATCCAAGCGGCTCGTTGATTCATTGATTTCGCGAATCAAATCTACGCCGGGTTCAGTGTACGATCAGGAGATATATTTGCTGGGTTGTCTTGCCGGACGGGATTTCGCGGCTGAAGAGTTTCTAATCTCGATGAAGCAGCCGTCTTTTCAGCATAATTTAACCAAAGAAGCACGCGAGTCTCAATTAATGACGATAAATTATGCGCTTGCCGAAGCCGGCTATCCGGATGCCGAAAAAATTACTATTGCTGAAATCGAAAGGATTACTAACGACGAACGGGCAACGCTTCAGTTCCTTTTAGGAACGATGCGGGGTTTTACTAACTGTCGGATTCTTTTGCCGGCGTCCAGATGGATTTTGGATGAGAGAAATGTTCCTTCGGATTTTTTAAAGGAAAATGAAAAGAAAATGCAGATAGGCGATATCGCGGCGGGTGTGTTTGAAGTTGTCCTGAACGGCGAAATTGGCGGGGAATCTGCCAACAGAAAGCCCTTCGCCATAGAAGAACGGCGAAAGATTTTTCGCCGCGTTCAAATGAACTTAAATAAAGTTCCTAATTGCAGATCATAAAAAAATCTTTGCATTATTGTGATCTAAAATGTCGGGGCTCTGGTTTTACCGTTATTTATGGCTCAGAAGCGGCAGTTGAAAAAGATGCCGGCTGCCCCGCCCGCAATCAGTTGCGGAAATCAGGAAATCGACGAGCACGTAAGGGATTGTAAAAAAGTTTCGAGCCCGGTTGATTTCAAAAAAATATCTGTCAGTAGGTTATAGAGGTGTTGAAAAGAAAACTTTTTGGAAGGATTGTGCAATGAAACTAACGAAATGCCTGTTATTAAATACTAAAAATCTACGCGTTTTAACCTCGCTCGTCGGGTTAATTGCAATATTATTAAGTAATACCATCATTGTACGACCCCAGAACTCGAATACCTCGACCAATCTGCGCGGGCTGACACGTGAGGTGCTTGTCATACCCGGCAGCACGACGAACGCCGGTGAATTGAACTTCGTTTCAGACCGTGATAACGACGGGATGTCCGACGGCGACGAACTCGCCAACGGGACAAATCCGGACGATCCGGCGGATGCCGACGGCGATCTGGACGGCGATGGATTGACAAACGGCGACGAAGTAGCCAAAGGAACAAACCCAAATGCGACCGATTCGGACGGCGACGGCGTATCGGACGCCGAAGAAATCAGGCTCGGCTACAACCCGAACGATTCCACAAATTCACCGCCGCCCAATACCAGTATCGTCAGCATCAGCGTCGCTCCGAGTACGATCACCTTAGTGATGAATCAAATATTCGGTCAGGAGCCGAAGCAGTTGACCGTTACCGGAACGACCAACTTCGGCGCGACCGTCGATCTGACCGCCAATCTGCAAACCGTCTATCAATCGATCGCTCCGTCGGTCGCGGTCGTCAACTCGTCCGGCTTGGTCGCGGCGGCGGCGGTCGGTTCGACAATTATCGAAGTCCGCAACGGCAGCCTGACGGCGCGCGCGTCGGTTCTGGTTTCAGCCTTTACGCCGGCGTCGAGTTCAGCGCTCCAGATTCCCGGCTACGCCAACAGCGTCGCCGCCAACGGCAATTACGCTTACGTTGCATCGGGAAGCGCCGGATTGCAGATTGTCAATATCGGGAGCGGAACCAGTCCGCAGATCAGCGCGTCGCTCGATACGCCCGGAAATGCCAACGATGTGAAGATCAGCGGAAACCGCGCTTATATTGCCGACGGCAGCGCGGGACTTGCCATTATCAACATCAACAATCCTTCGGCTCCGTTCTTGGAAGGCTTCGTCGATACGCCGGGCAGCGCGAATGACGTAGCGGTCGACGGCAATTTCGCGTACGTCGCGGACGGACTTTCGGGACTCCAGATCATTGATGTCAGCAACCCGTCGTCGCCCGTTATTGCCGGCAGCGTCGATACGCCGGGAACGGCGGTCGGAATTGGCGTTTCGACCGGTTACGCAGTCATCGCCGACGCTAATCCGTCAATCGGCATCAGAGTCATAAACATTTCCAATCGCGCCGCGCCGCAGATTACCGGCAATCTGACGATGAGCTTCGAACCGGCGGACGTTACCGTGCGGGACAATCTGGCTTTCGTTGCCGGACGCTCTAATGGCGTTAATATCGTCAATTTCGCCAATCCCGCCGCGCCGGTCGTCGTCGGCGTTTATCCCGGTTCGACATTTTCGCCGTTCGATATCGCCCTGCAGGACGATTTCGCGTTTGCCGCCGAAATCCTGCGCCCGAATTTCGTTCCGGTGTTCAATATCAGCGATCCGCAGTCCGTCAATTTCCGGGGCGGCATCGACTTTTCAAACCTCGGTTCGGCAAAAGGAACCGGCATCGCCGTTAACGAGGAATTCGTGTATTTGACCGGCGATGTGTCGGGAACTGTTACGATGTTCGGAACTGCCGGAAACACCAAATTGTTTATCGGGCGTTATCAATCTCCGACCGACAGCAACGGCATTGCTCCAACCGTTGCGCTGACGTCGCCTGCCGACGGCGCGACCTGCCGGGAAGGCGATTTTGTGAATTTATCGGCAACCGCCTCCGACGATGTGCAGGTCGCGGGCGTCGAATTTAAAGCCAACGGGCTCGTCGTCGGTTCCGATTCGACGGCGCCTTACGAATTCGTTTACCGCGTGCCGATCAACACCACCAGTTTAGCGATCACCGCGTCCGCCTACGATCTGGCGGGAAATACGAGTTCGACCGCGCCCGTTACCATTTTCGTCACGCCCGACCCGCCGCCGACGGTCGAAATTACCAGCCCGTCCGAAGGAACGACGCTGGTCGGCGGTCAGGTCATACAGCTTTCGGCGACGGCTTCGGACAATCAATCCGTCGCGCAGGTGAAATTCTCGGCTAACGGCGTCGAAGCCGGTGTGGACACGACGGCTCCGTATAATCTGACGTTTACAGTTCCGACCGGAATCGACCTTCTGGAATTGACGGCGACCGTCACCGATAACGTCGGTCATACGACTTCGGCGACACGGAATCTGACGGTTGTTCCCGATCCGGGCACGATTGTTACCGGACGTGTCGTCGATGAGTTTTTCCAGCCGATCGAAAACGCCGCTGTAACTATCCAGGGACCGCTTACCGTTCAGAGCGCGGCGGACGGAACCTTCTCGATTCCGAACGCTCCGACCTGGCAGGGCTTTATACAGGCGCGCGCGACGGCTCTGATTAATAACCGGAAGCTGGTCGGCACATCGGCGTCGTTCACACCGGTTATCGAAGGCACGACCTATCTCGGCGACATTATCTTGAAACCGCTCGGAAAAGTTGTTTTTCAAAGCAACCGAGACGGCAACAGCGAGATTTATGTAATGGATGGCGACGGTGCGAACCAGACCCGTTTGACGACTAATACCCTAACCGATTTTGCGCCTTACTTTTCGCCGGACGGCTCGAAGATTTTGTACACGCAGAGAGATTTCTGTGGCGGTTTCCTGATTAGAGTAATGGATTCGGACGGAAATAATCAGGTGAATCTCGGTTCATGGATCAATTACAATGTCTATGATGCAACCGCCTGGTCAGCTGACAGCGAGAAGCTTGTGCTCGGCGCGCTCGACGGTTTATATGTGATTAATGCCGACGGCACTAATCGACGGCGGCTGGCGGCAGTCAATTCAGATTATGCTTCATGGGCACGCGACGCCGGGAAGATCGCGTTTCTCAACTATAGTGCCTCCTCAAGAGGCGAAGTTTTCTCGATTAATCCGGACGGCACGAATCTCGTGCGTCTGACGAATGCGCCGACTTTATCGAAATATTACATCGTCGCGTCGCCGGACGGCAGCAAGGTCGCATTCGTTCAGGACGACGGCGGAACGCGCAACGAAAACATCTATGTGGTCAATGCCGACGGCACAAACCGGCGGAAAATCACAAATTTTACGGGTTCGAGGTACTGGCAGCCGGCTTGGTCGCCCGACAGCACGCGTGTCACCGCCATTCGCAACGACGCGAACTCGCTCGAAACCGTCGTCGTGCTCGATGCGGACAACGCGGCGTCGCCGGTTGAAATCAACAGTACGAGCGGCGACAGTCCGACGTGGTCGCCCGACGGTACGCAACTTTTGTATGCCGAAAACGGAAAATTGTACCGCGCCAATGCCGATGGAACAAATGTGCAGCTCGTCAGCTCGACGAACGACTGGACGCCGCATTGGAGTCCGGTCAAACAGGCGGTGAGCGATCCGGGCACAACGATCACCGGTCGCATCGTCGATGAAACCAATCAGCCGGTTTCCGGCGCGAAGGTTCTGCTGTTCGACCAACATGTCGCAACGACCGATGCGGATGGAAACTATAGCGCGACCGGTAGTTCGACCTTGAAAGGCGGTCTGCGAATCACGGCGACAGCGACCGTCGGCGGCAAAACGAAATCGGGGTTTGCCGCGACGCCCACCGAACCGGTTGCCGGCGGAACGACTTTCCTCGGCGACGTGCGCATCGCTGAAAAAATGGTTTTCATCAGCAACCGCGACGGTCGCAGCGAAGTTTATGTGATGGACGCCAACGGCGCTAACCAGCAGCGTCTGACAAATTTTTCGAATACGAAACACGACCCGGCGCTTTCGCCCGACGGAACTAAAATCTCGTTCATGGCGACCGATTCTTCAGGCGATTTCGTCTATATCATGAATCTTGACGGCAGCGGACAAACGACGGTTCAGTTCGAAGGCGGACGATGCAGCGGCGCAACCACGCGTCATGCGGTCTGGTCGCCCGATAATTCAAAACTTTTATTGACCGTCACCCGAACCAACAATACGGACATTTACACGGTTAATAAAAACGGCAGCAACCTCGTCCGTTTGACGACCCATACCGCCGTCGATACGATGCCGAGCTGGTCGCCCGACGGCTCGCAGATCGTCTTTGTCAGCACGCGCGATGGGAACAACGAAATCTATACCATGAGGGCGGATGGTTCGCTTCAAACGAGAGTCACAAGCACCATCACAAACGAAAATGAACCGGCATGGTCGCCCGACGGAAGCAGAATCTTGTTCGAAAGTCTCCGCAGCGGCTTTACTTCGCTCTTTACGATCAATGTCAACGGATCCAATGAAATTCAATTAACCAGTGGTTTCAATGCGAATTTCGGGTCATGGTCGTCGGACGGCTCGCGAATTGCTTTCAGCAGTAACGTGACGGGCGGGGTCAATCAGATTTACACGATTAATCAGGACGGCACAAACCGCACCCAGTTGACGACCAGCTCGGGCGGCAATACTAATGCTGACTGGTAGTTTCCTTTTTCTTTAAAGGGCGGAAATCTGCGTAAATTGGATAAAACATGCCAGAAAAAATAAAACATCCGTGATTCGCGTTAGGCTCGGCGAATGAGCAAATCAGTGAATACAGTCCTGATTTCGTTAAAGTTTAGGCAAACCACGTCAATTTATCAATTACATTGTGGGATGTAACTTTAAATTTTGGTAATGGTGTAATTTTATGTTGCTAAATAGAGATAGCGATAGCGGAAGAGAAATTTCCAATGCTGTTTAATAACAGCGCCTGAAATAAAAAGTGATTTTGGACAGATGGGAGGGAACGTGTGATAAACCCACACCCGGACATACCAGGAGAAAATAATTGCTGCAAACTTTTTATAAAATAGCTTATGATAATAGTAGTTCTCGAAAGCTATTTACAAAGGGAAGCAGCTTGTGTTAAATTTTAGCTGTTTTAGAGTTTTTAGAAACTGATTTTGTAAATCTTCACATCGTTTGCTAAATTTTTCAAAGAGCAAATTAAATCGTAAGTTGCTTTAGTTCTCTTATAAATTCTTCTTCATTCAGAACAAGCTCTAATGCAAAAATTTAGCCCTTATGTATGTCTTGTTTTCGGTAATTCGGCAAATTCTGTTCATCATCAATCAAAACATCAACAGAAGTTTTAGCCAGTTGCGCGTAACGCAATAACACAGGTAGAGGCGGCTCACGTCTCCCAAGTTCATACTGCGAAACATTTCCCTGAAAAATATGTTCGGAAAATCCTATTTTTTCCAGCAATTCGTTTTGTGACAAACCCAGCCCAATTCGTATTTGCTTGAGTTTTTCCGCAAGACGCTTTGGGCGTAATTCTCTGGCTCCCATCAGAAGTTGCCTCCCGATGAGAACTTCCACTTGCAAATTCAGATTTGCTAAATACAATGGTGTTTAGCTTTGGTTTGAATGCGGAATTCGCCGAAAGTCGAAATAACGAATTAAAACTTTCGGCAAACGGTATCACGAAAGTTGTGTCACCGTCCGTCGCATAGATTTAGTTTGAGATTATATCAAAGGAGTCAAACAAATGAACAATCACTCGTTTTGCTTTGTCTTAAAGACACGTCATTTAAGTCTGGACAATCGAATCTTTTTACTGTCTTTTCTATTCTGTACACTGGCTGTTTTGATTTTTACCAATGGTGCTTTTGCACAAGCCATAAAATGGAAATATATCGCTACTTTAGGCAGAAATGACACTAAAATTTATCTCAATGATGAGGTGAAAATTTTAGCCAATAAAAATGTAATTGCCTGGCAAAAGATGCTTGTATTCGACGGGACATACACTATTTCTCAGGAAGAATTCGACTGTACCAATAAACGGCGCATTACTCGGCAAATCACTTACTATCGGGCTGACCAAATCGCTGTCGAAACGAAAAAGAAGCCTTTTGAGTGGGAAGAAATTATTCCCAGTTCCACAGCCGATTTTCTTTACTGTCGAGTTTGTCTTCCACCGCAACCTGTGAAATGGGCGAAAATTAATGTTCAGCAAGCCAATCTAAGAAATTTTCCCGATCCTTATGCCCCGATTCTTCGGACTGGTAATCTAGGCGAAAAATTTCAAATTGTTCCCGAAACCGGAAAAGACGGTTGGTTTAATGTCATTGATGTTATAACTCAGAAGGATTATTGGCTACAAGGTAATACATTTGAAATAGTCGAAATCGTTGGTAATAAACGGAAGATGGTGAAGAAGAAAAAGCCGCAATCCAAACCTGTAACACAGAAGTCAAAATCTAAATGGGCGAAGAATCAAAGAAATTGAGAAATGAATAAGAAAGATGAGCGAAAAAACTAAGGCAGATAATTTCACCCATCAGAAAAATTGCGGTGTTAATAATAAACAAACCGAGGAACACTCTGTCCATAATGAAGAATTTGATTTAGAAAAAGCTTGTCGATCAAATAAATTATTAAAGAATTTACGTGAAGTTATCCAAAGTCATCAAAGCGAAATCCCCAGTAACTTCGGTATGTCAATTATTCATTTAATTGAGGATGAACATGACAAAATCTCTACTTGTTTGAATTTTCTCATCAAAGAATGCCCGGAAGTTCCGTTGATTCACAGACGACTCGGTGAAGTGTTTATTCGCAAAGATGATTATAAACAAGCCATTCCGCATTTAGAGAAAGCCATTAAATTAGACAGCGAAGATTTAACGGCTAAAGTGTGGCTCAGTCTTAGTTATTTCAAAGTTGGCGAACAGAAAAAAGCATTATCCAGTTTGGAAGACCTAAAGAGCCATATTTTCGTTTTACAGGCTACAGACGGCAATTGGTTATAGTTTTAATTTCAAAACAAAATAGTGCTTTACCGAGTTAAACGAATAATCGAGTCAGGTTTATGCAATCATTAGTCTTGAGCCAGCAACAGTAATTATCTCTTTTATATCAATTTCTTCAGAATCCAAAAGTTCAAAATTCTTGGATTTTAGGTCTAAAATTCGGGCAAGGAGCATGTCTACATTTCTATGAATTCCGCCGGTTATATTGTAAATCTGGGCAATTATTTCATCTGTTGCTTCTTCTCCCAGTGTATATTGAACAATTGCTTTTACTTCCTCAAGCTCCAACTCTGGGAGCGAATAATGAATGGCAATTCTTGAAGTCAATTGTGCGCGAACATCTTCGGTCAAAGTAGATCTCATAAATGAGTCATATAAATCCTTTGTGCCCACTAAAGCAATTGAAATTTTGGCTTTTTCCCAAAACTGACAGATTGAACCGAAAGATCTTTCTCCTAGAAAATTTGCCTGATCTACAAATATTGAACAAGGGCGCTTTTGTAATTTCTTACATATCTCATTTTCAATCTTGGCTATAGATCCAGAACTCTTTACTCTTAATTCTTGAGCGATATACTCTACGAAAAATGAGGCATTGATATTTCGTGAGCAAAGCACTATTAACGGAGCTCTACTCATTTCTCTAAGAGCGAATTCATTTAAAGCTTTGGACTTTCCAATGCCTGGCTTTCCGTATACAACGACAATCGCATTTTCATCTAAAGCAATTCTTAATGCATTTCGCATATGTTTCCAAACATTAGTTTTAAAGAATGGTTTTCCATATCCTTGCTGAACCGTTGCCCCAATTTTCTCTCTATATGACCGAATTGCCGATTCGACCTTAGACTTTTTAGGATTATTTCCTTCTCCTCCCAATGCTTTTGCCAAAAAATATTTTCCAGCTAGGTAAGAATCCAAGACAGCTCACGGTATGCCAGTATATTGGGAGCGAGATAGAACATTAGTATTATGATGTGGATAGTCCTTGATGTAGTTTTCAAGCCATTGTCTAAGCTGCTCATCCCACTCGAAATCGCCTACTAGAGGGTGTCTGAAAAGTCATCAAGAGTAAAATCGATGAATGATTAGAAAACAATATTCAAGCGATTTAACTGAATTAGAATGGCTGCTTTTGAAAGAATTTGTGCCGCCCGCAAAGTTCGGCGGACGCCCGCGAACAGT
>DASWRC010000066.1:0-5025 GCA_036403375.1 Pyrinomonadaceae bacterium | reverse complement strand
GACGCTCGAAACGGAAATGCCGAGAACTTCCGCCGTTTCCTCGTTCGTCAGCCCGCCGAAAAATTTCAGCTCGACGATTTCCGCCTGTCTTTTATCGAGCCGCGCCAGGCGTTCGAGCGCTTCGTGAAGCGCGATAATCTCGATATTCTGCGTTTGAAAAAAGCTCACCGCGTCGTCGAGCGCGAGGACGGTTTGCCCGCCGCCGCGTTTTTCCGCGCGGTGCGCAAGGGCGTGCGTAACGAGAATCTGCCGCATCGAGCGCGCCGCGATGCCGAAAAAATGCGCGCGGTTCTGCCACGAAATCTTGTCCGCGTCGCCGATGAGCTTAAGATACGCCTCGTGTACCAGCGCGGTCGGCTGCAGAGTGTGATTCGCCCTGAATTCGCCGCGAAAAAGCGCGCCGGCGAGCCCGCGCAGTTCGTTGTAAACAATCGGAAGAAGTCTTTCTAAAGATTGCGCGTCGCCCTGCTGTAAAAGTTTTGTGATTTCACCCGTGTCCGTCATTGTCCTGATGAGTAGATACGCGCATTTTACAAACTTTTCCCGCCTTTGTCGAAAAATTTTGAACCTTTCCGCCGAAAAAATTTGCAAGTAAAGATGGAAATCAATAGCTCAAAAGGATTTCGGGGGAAATATGAAAAAACAATCTGCACTAATCAATCTTTTGATTATTTCGGCGGTTCTGTTCGGGATGGCTTTCAAATGCGGTTCGCGCGGCGGCAGTAATACCCGCGTAGTTACCAGAAATAACAACAGAACAACGAATAACACACGCGGCACTGACGCCGTCAATGATGACGATGAAGAAGCGGACACGCCCGCCGCGCCGAAAACTTCGACAAACAACACCGGCGGATTTGAAGACGGGCACTTGCTCAAAGGTCGCTACAGCAATGCCGACCAGGGCATCCGCAGCTTCACATTTTACACGGACGGTAGATTCGAGCGCGGCGGCGCCAGTTCGGGCAGCTATCGCGGCGGAGAATATTCTTCCGGTTCGACCAATTCCGGCACGTATTATTTGAGCGGCAACACGCTCTCGCTGACGAACGAAAACGGCGACAGCGCCGGGGAATTGAGTATCGAAATTATCAACGCGACCGATTACAGCGCTGAAAGTCCGGTGCGCCTCAGAATCGACGGCGTGACTTATACGAACGTCAATTGATGGATTGGAAAAATCACGAAGCGCCTCAGCGGCTTATACAAATATTTCTCCCGGGAGAGTAGAAAAATGAAAAAAGAAGTTATGAAAAAATCACGAAATCTGTTTTTGCTTTTGGCGCAGTTTGCGACGTTTGCCTTCCTCATATCGGGCATGCCTTCGATTTTAAACGCGCAGGTCAAAGTCTGGGGCGATAATCAATACGGACAGCTCGGGACGGGAAATTACAGTTCATACCCGGTTCCGACAACCTTAAGCGGATTGAACGATATTATCGACATCGCCGCCGGTGCGTCGACCACAATCGCGCTGCGGCGTAACGGCACGCTTCTTTCCTGGGGGAAAAATCAATACGGTCTGCTCGGCACAGGCAGCACCGAACCGGCGCAGAGCAATGTTCCGGTGCAGGTCGTTAACCTGACAGGCGTCGTTTCAGTAGAGGCTTCGGGCAGAGCGGCGATGGCTTTGAAATCCGACGGAACCGTCTGGGTCTGGGGCAACAACTACTACTGCCAGTTCGGCAACGGAACGCAGGGCGGGCAGCTCGAATCCAACCCGACGCCGGTACAGGTTACCGGGCTGCCGAATATCGTCGCCATCAGTATCAACCAGATTCACGCGCTCGCGCTCGATTCGCAGGGCAGAATCTGGGGATGGGGCGAGAATACTTCTAATGAGATAAATTATGAGGGCGGACTTCGCATTTTCACGCCCGAGCTGGTTCCGGGTTTTCCTGCCGGAACGACCTTCACCAGTATTTCAACCTCCAGCGTTAACAGCGTGGCGCTGACCGCAAACGGCGAAGTTTACGTGTGGGGAGACAATCAGCAGGGACAGGACGGCGCGGGAAGATGTAATTTTTTTGGAGAGGTTGTAGGGCAGCCGAAACGCGTAATAACCAGCGGCGTCAGCCAGATTGCCGCCTCCGAGTTCGGCGTCGGGGTCTTGCTGACCAACGGCAGCGTTCAATACTGGGGGAAAAATGATTACTCGCAGGCAGGCAACAATACAACTTCGGTCTGTACTGCGCCGGTCAACGCTTCGATTTCAAACGTCACCGACCTGCGCGCGGGCGACATACACTTTCTGGCGCGAAAAACCGACGGCGCCATCTGGGGCTGGGGTTATAACGTGGATTGCGAAATCGGCAACGGAAGCTGCTCGGTTAACGAGCGCGTTCCGGTTCAAACTCAAGCCGGCGCGGGCAACAGCCGCATTTTTGAAGCCGGCGGCAGGACCGGCTTTGTGTCGAATGCGCGCTCCGCGTCCCGACCGTTCGATTTCGACGGCGACTCGAAAACCGACGTCTCCATCTTTCGCCCGAGCGCAGGCGAATGGTGGTATTTGAAATCTTCGACGGGCGGCAACGCGGCGCTTGCTTTCGGCACTTCGACCGACAAACTCGCGCCCGGCGATTTCACCGGCGACGGCAAAACCGACATCGCTTTTTGGCGACCCGGCTCAGGCTTCTGGTTTATCCTGCGCTCGGAAGACAACTCGTTTTTCAGCTTCCCGTTCGGCGCTTCCGAAGACATTCCCGCCCCGTCTGATTACGACGGCGACGGCAAAACGGACGCGGCGGTTTTTCGCCCCAGTTCGGGAACGTGGTTTATTTTGAACTCGTCGGGCAGCGGCACTTCGATTGTTAATTTCGGCTCATCGGAAGACAAACCCGTTGCGGCAGATTTTGACGGTGACGGTCGTGCCGACATCGCTATTTTCCGCCCCTCGGACGGTTCGTGGTGGTATCTGCAAAGCAGCAACTCGCAGTTTAAGGTTTATCGCTTCGGTGTCGGAACCGATAAACCGGTGCAGGGCGATTACACGGGCGACGGCAAGGCTGATATTGCAATCTTTCGCCCATCGACCGGCGAATGGTATTTCCAGCGCTCGGAAGATAATTCTTATTATTCCTTTGTTTGGGGCGCATCCGGAGACATTCCCGCGCCGGGCGATTACGACGGCGACGGGCGGGCGGACGCAGCCGTGTTCCGTCCCTCGAATACGACGTGGTATATGAACCAGACAACCGCCGGTGTCGGGATTGTAAATTTCGGAAGCGCGGGCGATAAACCCGTTCCCAATGCTTTCGTTCCCTGAGAAATTATCGAAAAAATACAGATATTTTCGATAAAAGGGCAGGATTTATCCTGCCCTTTATACTAGTTTGACTGCCGAGACTTCTGCACATTGCCGCCTCAAAATTGTCAAAGTTTTTTGAGCCATTTTGACAAAAAATCTTGCATATAAAAACAAGACACAATCTTAAAGATGGGAAAGGGGGAAAATGAAAAAACAAACAGGCTTACATACAGGTATAAGGTTTTCGGCGATTTTGACAGTCATCATTATTATCACCGGCGCGGCGTTTTCCGCCTTCGCGCAGTACGACAAGCCGGCGAAATCCGGAATGGACGGCGCCGTATGTCTCGAATTTACCGGCTTTCAGATGGGCGCGCCGCAGCAGTGGCGACCGGAAAACGACCCGCGCCGTAAAGGAGAAAAAATCTGAAAAACCTGACCGTCATAGTTTTGATTTTCGCCGCGCTGGTTTTGGGAGGGGGCTATTCGCGCGGCAGAGGCAAAAACGTGCCCGGCGGCAGCCAGCGCGTGAGCAATAAAGTCGAGCGGATGAAAGAACAGGAGCGGCAAAATCGAAACAGCGAAAACACCAACGCCAATTCTGAAAATTGAGGAGCACCGGATGAAAAATCCTAAAAAACGCTCGATAAATAATTTAATCAACGGACTCGTCGCGGGCGCGCTGCTTTTCGGCTGTAGCTGCACGCTTTGCAATAAAAGGTACTACGTTAATTTTATCCTGCCGCGAGCGGAAGCCGCTTCCGGCAAAAAAGAACGCAGCACGCCGCCGGCTCAAAATGAAAATACCAGCCCGAAGGAATTTTTTGAAAAGTAAGGTAAATTTATGAGCTCTCAAATTTGTCCGAAATGCAGCCTGCAAAGCTCGTCCGCGATGACTTTCTGCACTGATTGCGGCACCAGTCTGCCGGCGATGTCAACGTTTTCACCCCAGCCCGCACCGACGGTTTTTGTCTCTGCGGTGCCGACCTCACCCCACAATCCGGCGCCGCCGAATTTTTCTACGCCGCGGAATTTTTCCGCGCCGAAAAAATCGAACGCGGCGAAAATTCTGCTCGCCGTCGCGGGCGGCGGTTTTCTGCTGCTCCTGGCGGTCGGCATGGTCGGCGCGGGCGTTCTTTACTTCGCGGTCTATGAAGATTCGTCGGAAACCCGGATTTATGTCGCAAACAGCAATTCAAAACCGCTGGCGGACAAAAATTCAAACGTCGCGCCGCGCAATGAGGCGCGCACGATTGACGATTTCGCGCGCTCTGAGGTCGGCGGTTACAAGGTCACGAACACGCTTTCGGGCAATCCGTCGGCGGACGGTTTCGCGGGCGCGGTCGAAGAAAAGCAGTACAAATACGCGGACGGCGGCGGCATTTTTGCGATTCATTACACCATCGCCCGCTATACGACGCCCGCGGACGCGCAGCAGGCATTGCGCGATTCAATCGCCAATTATAAAAAGCTCGGCATTAAAACGACCGACATCAGCGACGCGAACGACAACGACGGGCAGCTCGTCGGGATTTCCGCCGATATGTTTGCCAAAAGCGGTTTGATGTCGAGATTGTGGACGAAAGACGAGTTTTTTATACGCATTCTCGGCGACCGAAAGAACGTTGACAGTTTCTTTGCCGCGCATTAAACAGCCGTGCTTAAAGAAAGAACGGTTGAGAAGGATCGGAGTGATTTATTTGATGAATAAACTTCATTAGAAAAGGAGAAAATATGTTTAGAATAATTATTGGAGTCGTGTTTGTTATTTCCGGGTT